>NZ_JBFNXJ010000018.1 GCF_040812015.1 Chitinivorax sp. PXF-14
CGTGAGTGCATATTAAACGTAAAAGTTAGTTATTGCAACGAAAACGGTGAACGTAAAGGTTATTTCCTTTACGCATTGACCCGCTTAAGTTGATTTAACCATGTGTATCAACACGTTATATTAACTATTACGTTGTTGTTCTCACTTTTTCTAGGCGTATGAGATGAGTGAAAGAAACCTTTACGGTGGCTTCCCTGAGCGAGTGGCCAAAGCAATTGACCTGATTGGTGGGCCTGCTGAAGTTATGAGAAAAACCGGGGTGACACTTACAACCCTTGCGCGCTGGAAGAAGGGTGAGGCCGATCCGTCGAGAATGAACCTTATAAAGATGGCGGAAGCGGCGGAGGTAAATATCGCCTGGCTGGCAACCGGGGAGGGGCCAATGCGTACTGAGAGTGTTGCCTCCGCAAACCACTCACCAGGCATTGCGGGCGGAGATCGGCAAGCGGATGAGGATAGGTCAAAGCAGGCTCCGGCCCAGGTCATTGATCTGGAGCAGCACCGGGAGGCCGTAGACGACCTGGACTATGTGCTGTTAACCAAGGTAGCCGATGCGTTTGACTACTTTTGGGAAGAGCGCGGCATGGAGCCACCGCCGGTAGAGATTGAGTCAGCCATGGTCGAGCACGTCTACAAACACTTTGCAGACAAGAAGAACGTGACCGTCGACGGCATCCTGGGCCATCTGCGGCGGCTGAAAAATATATTAATTAAATCCGCGTAATCGAATATTAGGCTGGGCTATCCTTCAGGGTTTGCTTGTGAAGGAGGCCTTGTGCGAAGCCGAGTAACCAAGTTCATGGTAGAGCGGCGGCGTTTTAACCGACGGGCAACAGATAGTGCGATATGCCTAGATGGCTTGTGGGTGCGCGGCCTGGATCAGGAAATAGCACGGAGAACATTGGCAGTTAACGATGACGCCTTCTATCCAGGTGGCCGCCTAGCCTTTCTTGCCGCCCAGATCATTCGATGTACAGTAAGTGTCAAAACCTGCGCAAAACAGATCATTTCCCGCTCAAAAAGTAGCAATTCTGTGCAAAACATAAAGGCTAGCCTGTTTAGCGCTAGCCTTTTGTTCCGTTTGGGGTTTTTCGCCTTTCTTGATCCTTTGTCACTATGCCAATTCGATCACCACCCCACACTGGCTGGCAAAGGGCTGCGGGCAAGAGGGCGCTGGCGGCCTTCTGCCCTCGGACGGGTGGTCTTTCACCGGCCGGCCTGCTGTGCAGTCCGACAGATAAGAACTCGACGGCTAAGCAGCCCGCAGGCGGGCTGCTTAGCTCGTCGGTTCAAAAAAAATGGGCGACCGGTTGAATGGTCGCCCCGAAGGATGGTTTTCAGAGATTGGGTAACAGCTAACTTGCAAGGCGTGCAGGCTTTTCCCCCTGCACATCGCCGAATCGAACAGCGAGCTGTTGGCGCTGTTCGGACGAGAAATGGAGACCGAGCTTGGTACGGCGCCACAGCACGTCATCCGCGCTGCGAGCCCATTCCTGCTCGATCAGGTAACTGACTTCACGTTCCGTCAGGCCGTGCCCGTAGTCCATGCCGAGATCGGCCATGGCCCTGGCGCCCTCAACAATGCGGTTGGCGCGGTCACCGTAGCAGCGAGCGAGCCGGGTCGCGACACGGACAGGCAGCCACGGGTTGCGTGCGACGAAACTGGCGAGGAATACCGAGAAATCGCCGATATCACCACCCGCCAGTGGTGCTGGCGTATCGGGCAGCTTGCGGTAGCGGTAGAACGGCGCCAGTTCGCGCATCGCGTGCAGTGCGAGCTGGCGATAGGTGGTGATCTTGCCACCGAATACCGACAGCACCGGCGCCTGGCCGCCATCGGCCTTGAGCGACAGCACATAGTCGCGCGTCACGGCAGACGGGTTGTCGGACGCATCGTCGAACAACGGCCGGACGCCCGAGTACTGCCAGACGATGTCCTTGGGCACGATCTGCGTCTTGAAGTATTCGGACACGATGCGGCACAGGTAGGCCGACTCGTCGGCATCGATCTCGACATGGGCCGGATCGGCCTCGTAAGGCACGTCGGTAGTGCCGATCAGCGAGAAATCCTGCTCGTAGGGGATCACGAACACGATGCGGCCGTCGTGATTCTGCAGGATATAGGCCTGCTCGCCCTCATAGAGCTTCCTGACCACGATGTGGCTACCCTTGACCAGGCGCACGCCCTTGCGCGTCTGCACGCCGAGGCGTTCCTTGAGCACATCTTCCACCCAGGGGCCGGCCGCATTGATCAGGCCACGTGCGCTGACGGTCTGCACATTGCCGGTCGCCAGATCGCGGATACGGGCACGCCAGACGTTGCCGGACCGTTCGGCGGCCTCGACACGGGTACGCGTCAGCACGCGGGCGCCATACGCCACTGCCTGCAGGGCGTTGGCTACCACGAGGCGGGCGTCGTCGACCCAGCAGTCGGAGTATTCGAAGCCTTTGACGAATTCGTTCTTGAGCGGCTGCCCTTGCGCCACGTGGCGCAGGCGCAGGCCCTTCGACGCGGGCAGCACCTTGCGACCACCCAGGTGGTCGTACAGGAACAGCCCGGCACGGATCATCCAGCCCGGACGCAGTGCTGCGTGGTGCGGCAGCACGAAGCGCATCGGCTTGATCAGATGAGGGGCCATCGCGAGCAGCACTTCACGCTCGGAGAGCGCCTCTCGCACGAGGCGGAATTCATAGTATTCGAGGTAGCGCAGGCCACCGTGGATCAGCTTGCTGGAACGGGACGAGGTGTGCGAGGCGAGGTCATCCTGCTCGCAGACGAGCACGGACAGGCCACGCTGCGCCGCTTCGTTGGCGATGCCGACACCGTTGATGCCGCCGCCAATCACCAGCAGGTCATACACGAGATTCGCTACCTCACCCATGATTGCAGTCCCTTGATTGATCCGATGCGAACACAAATTCGCGCCAACTTGCTCATGCAAAACGAGCAATTTCGAAAATATTAAAACTTATTTTCGAATCAATCAATATTTATTTTCGATTTTGTTCGATTTAAATCGAAGGCCATCACTCCCAATAACATTGGGCCTGCTTTCCACCATAGACCAAAAGCCGCACCGATGGTTGCGCCGTCCCGCGTCGGCTTGGCCTAAAAAGAAACGGCCCGTCCGGCAGCGCAAGGCAACCAGCGGGCCGTCAACGCCTCGCGGCAGGGACAGGCGGATCGCCACGCGGCCAACGCAAGCTCGTTGCCGCGAGGCAAAATCAGGTACGCATCAGGCCGGGAGCGAGCGCCCCTCGCGCCGGGTGCAAAACCGTTGGCAGATCGCGGTGAATTCGTCGCCGCGCAGCGAGGCGCCACCGACCAGCAGGCCGTCGAGTCCGGCCAGTGCGGCGAAGTCGCCACAATTGGCAGCGCTGACGCTGCCGCCATAGAGCAGCCGAACACTGGCACCGGCCTCGCCGAACATGGCGCGCAGGGCGGTGATGACGTCGCCGACCATGGCCGGCGTGGCCGCCTGCCCTTGCCCGATCGCCCAGACGGGTTCGTAGGCGATGCTGAGGCGTGTCAGAGCCGTGCTGTCGAGCAGCGCCAGGGCACCATGTAGTTGCGCCTGCAGCACGGCATGGGTACTGCCGGCCTGGCGCTGCGCGAGCGTCTCGCCGATGCACAGGATCGGCTTGATGTCGAGACGGATGGCCTGCGCCAGCTTGCGGGCGATGCAGGCGTCGTCTTCCGATGCTTCGCGGCGGCGCTCGGAGTGCCCCACGATCACGTAGCCGCAGCCGAATTCGGCCAGCATCGACGCAGCCACTTCGCCGGTATGGGCGCCCTCCTCCCATTCGGCAACGTTCTGCGCGCCCCAGGCAACCGCCGAGCCGCCCAGGACGGCCTGGGCAAGTTCAAGGTAGGGATAGGGCACACACACGGCGACTTCGCCCTGCGCGGGGCTCAGCGGCTTGAGCGCATCGAGCAGCGCACGGGCACGCGCACGGTCGCCATGCATTTTCCAATTGCCCGCGATCAGCGGGATGCGTTGTGTCATCACGATTGCTTCCTGAAACCTCATGTCGCTCGCCCCACGCTGACGCCGGGCGAGCAAGATGAAGTCTCCGGCCGGTTGCCCGGCCGGTCGACTATGATCAACGCACCTTGCCGGCCTTCCAGGCTTTCAGCAGCTGGTCGTAAGGTACGGTTTCACCCTTGGGCTTCTCGTTGGCGAGCTTGGGCCACGGGGCGGTTCCCTTGGCCATCCACTGCGCCGGATCGGTCTCGGGGTTGAGCTTGGGCGCGCAGTTCTTCATGCCGGCGCGTTCCAGGCGGGCCATCACGCCATCCATTTCCTTGGCCAGGTTGTCCATCGCGGCCTGCGGGGTCTTCTCGCCGGTGACGGCGGTGGCGACGTTCTTCCACCACAGCTGCGCCAGCTTCGGATAGTCGGGCACGTTGGTCCCGGTCGGCGTCCAGGCCACGCGGGCCGGGCTGCGGTAGAACTCGACCAGGCCACCGAGCTTCGGCGCCATCTCGGTCATCGCCTTGCTCTGGATGTCCGACTCGCGGATGAAGGTCAGACCCTCGACGCTCTTCTTCAGCGACACGGTCTTCGAGGTCACGAACTGGGCGTAGAGCCAGGCGGCCAGGCGGCGATCGGGCGGAGTGGACTTGAAGAAGGTCCATGAGCCCACATCCTGGTAGCCGTTCTGCATGCCGTCCTTCCAGTACGGGCCGTGCGGGCCTGGGGCCATGCGCCACTTAGGCGTGCCATCGGCATTCACCACCGGCAGGCCGGGCTTGGTCAGCGACTTGGTGAAGGCGGTGTACCAGAAGATCTGCTGCGCGATATTGCCCTGCCCCGGCACCGGGCCGGCCTCGGAGAAGGTCATGCCCATGGCCTGCGGCGGTGCGTAGGCTTTCATCCAGTCGATGTACTTGGTCAGCGCATACACGGCGGCCGGGCTGTTGGCGCCGCCGCCGCGCGATACCGAGGCGCCCACCGGCGTGCACTTGTCGGCCGCGACGCGGATACCCCATTCATCGACCGGCAGGCCGTTCGGGTTGCCCTTGTCGGCCTCGCCCGCCATCGACAGCCAGGCATCGGTAAAGCGCCAGCCCAGCGACGGGTCTTTCTTGCCGTAGTCCATGTGGCCGAAGACCTTGGTGCCGTCGATGGTCTTCACGTCGTTGGTGAAGAAGTTGGCGATGTCTTCATAGGCCGACCAGTTGACCGGCACGCCGAGTTCGTAGCCGTATTTTTCCTTGAACTTCTTCTGTAGCTCGGGCTTGGCGAACCAGTCGGCGCGGAACCAGTACAGGTTGGCGAACTGCTGGTCGGGCAACTGGTAGAGCTTGCCGTCCGGCGCCGTGGTGAACTTGGTGCCGATGAAATCCTTGAGGTCGAGGCCGGGGTTGGTGAATTCCTTGGCTTCGCCAGACATGAAGTCGGTCAGCGAGATGACCTGACCGTAACGATAGTGGGTGCCGATCAGGTCGGAGTCGGAGATCCAGCCGTCGTAGATGTTCTTGCCCGACTGCATCTGGGTCTGCAGTTTCTCGACGACGTCACCCTCCTGGATGATGTCGTGCTTGACCTTGATGCCGGTGATTTCCTCGAATGCCTTGGCCAGTGTCTTCGACTCGTAGACATGGGTGTCGATGGTCTCGGACACCACGTTGACCTCGTTGATGCCCTTGGCCTTCAACTTGGCGGCCGCATCGATAAACCACTTCATCTCGGCCAGCTGCTTGTCCTTCGACAGCGTGCTGGGCTGGAACTCATTGCTCACCCATTTTTCCGCCTCGGGCACGCCCGCCATCGCGGACTGTGCGGCCAGGGCAGCAGCTACCGCCAACACCAGTTTCTTCATCACGGTTGTCTCCTTGCTTCTTGTTGGAATCGCCTTCTGCACTTGCCTGATTCATGCCCGCGGCCGAAGGCGCGAAACCGGGGGAGGGACCAGCTAGGGTTATAGTTCATAACAATTAGCAATACAGAATTTACTGATTTCCTGTATCGCCACGCTGGGGCTAGCCCCAGCGCATGACGATCAATAGCACCACGAAGGAAATGCCGGCGCCGATCCACTGTGCCGCGTCGGTCACGCCGGCCCAGGCCAGATTGACGTAGGCCGCGCCGAGCAGGCCGAGAAACAGCCGGTCGCCGCGCGTCGTGACCATCGGCAGGAAACCACGCCGCGCCACGGTCGGGCTGACGACCTCCCAGATGGTCATGCCGATCAGCATCAGCACCACGCAGATGAAGAACACCTCCACGACGGGGGTCCAGGCCATCCATTCCATATTCTTGCTCCTCGATCGAATAGCGGCTCACACGCGGCCCATCGCGAAGCCCTTCGCGATGTAGTTGCGCACGAACCAGATCACCATTGCGCCGGGCACGATGGTCAGTATGCCCGCGGCGGCCAGCACGCCCCAGTCCATGCCGGCAGCACTCACGGTTCGCGTCATCACGGCGGCGATGGGCTTGGCGTCGACCGACGTCAGCGTGCGCGCCAGCAGCAGCTCGACCCAGCTGAACATGAAACAGAAAAAGGCCGTCACCCCGATCCCCGCGCGGATCAGCGGGATGAAGATGCGCACGAAGAAGCGTGGAAAGCTGTAGCCATCGATATAGGCCGTCTCGTCGATCTCGCGCGGGATGCCGGACATGAAGCCTTCGAGAATCCACACCGCCAGCGGCACGTTGAACAACATGTGCGCGAGCGCCACGGCAATGTGCTTGTCGAACAGGCCGATGCTCGAATACAGCTGGAAGAACGGCAGCAGGAACACCGCCGGCGGCGACATGCGGTTGGTCAGCAGCCAGAAGAACAGGTGCTTGTCACCGAGAAAGGTGTAGCGCGAGAAGGCATAGGCAGCCGGTAGCGCTACCGATACCGACAGCACCGTGTTGATGCCGACATAGATCAGCGAGTTGATGTAGCCCGAGTACCACGACGCATCGGTCAGGATCAGGTGGAAATTGTCGAAGGTGACATGGCTGGGCCACAGGCTGAAACCACCGAGGATCTCCTCGTTCGATTTCAGCGACATGGTCAGCATCCAGTAGATCGGCAACAGCGCCAGGATCAGGTAGAGCGCGAGGCCTATGCTGCGCTTTTTCATTGCGACACCTCCTGTTGTTGGGCCTGGCCGGCGTTCTGGATCAGGTTGTAGAACACGAAGCACAAGAGCAGGATGATCAGGAAGTACACCAGCGAGAAGGCAGCCGCCGGGCCCAGGTCGAACTGGCCGACCGCCTTCTGCGCCAGGTACTGCGACAGGAAGGTGGTGGCGTTGCCAGGCCCGCCGCCGGTCAGCACGAAGGGCTCGGTGTAGATCATGAAGCTATCCATGAAGCGCAGCAGCAGGCCGATCAGCAGCACGCCACGCATCTTGGGCAGCTGGATGAAGCGGAACACCGCGAGCCGCGAGGCGCCGTCGATCTTGGCGGCCTGGTAATAGGCCTCGGGGATGGCGCGCAGGCCGGCATAGCAGAGCAGCGCGACGAGCGGCGTCCAGTGCCAGACATCCATGATCAGCACGGTCAACCAGGCATCGGACGAATGGCCGGTGTAGTTGTAGTCGATGCCGAGCCGGGTCAGCAGCACACCGGCCAGGCCGATGTCGGTACGCCCGAAAATCTGCCAGATCGTGCCGACCACGTTCCATGGGATCAACAGTGGCATCGCCAGCAGCACGAGGCTCAGCGACGCGCGCCAGCCGGCGGCCGGCAGGGCCAGCGCGAGCAGGATGCCGAGCGGGATCTCGAGCAGCAGCACCGCGCCCGAGAACACGATCTGCCGGTACAGCGCGCCATGCAGCTCGGGATCGCGCATCACCGCCTTGAACCATTCGGTGCCGACGAACACCTTCTGTTCCGGGCTCAGGATGTCCTGCACCGAATAGTTGACCACCGTCATCAGCGGAATCACCGCCGAAAATGCCACGCACAGGATCACCGGCAGGATCAGGAACCAGGCCTTGTTGTTGAGTGTCTTGTTCATTCGATCTCTCCCCTAGGCCACACGCGGGCCGTCGGCATAGAACATCATGCGTTCGGGCGCCAGGCTGAGCCTGACCTTGTCCTGCTCGACGCGATCATGCTCGCCCAACTTGGCGCACAGCCGGTGCCCCGCTACCTGCGCGGTCAGCAGCTTGTAGGTGCCCAGGTCTTCGAGCTTGATCACGTCGGCGAGCAGGGCCGCCTCGTCTGTGCCGGCATGGCGCACGAATTCGGGCCGCACGCCGAGCGTGATCGGCTTGCCGGCGGCGCGCAGCTTGGCCAGGCGCTCGGCATCGAGCGGCAGCGCCTGGCCGCCGAGCTGGATGCCGTCCGCACTGGTTTCGCACGGCAGCAGGTTCATGCCGGGGCTGCCGATGAAATGGCCGACGAAGGTGTGGGCCGGCGTCTCGAACAGCTCCTGCGGCGTGCCGCTCTGCACCACCTGGCCCTCGTACATCAGCACCACCTGGTCGGCAAAGGTCAGCGCCTCGACCTGATCGTGGGTCACGTAGATCAGCGACAGCTTCAGCTGCTGGTGAATGCGCTTGAGCTGGCGGCGCAGCAGCCATTTGACGTGCGGGTCGATCACCGTGAGCGGCTCGTCGAACAGCACGGCGGCCACGTCCTTGCGCACCAGCCCGCGGCCGAGCGAGATGCGCTGCTTGTCTTCCGCCGACAGGCCGGCCGCGCGGCGCTGCAGCTCGTGGGTCAGGTCGAGTATCTCGGCGATCTCCTGCACCCGGCTCCTGACCTCGCTTTCGGCGACCTTGCGGTTGCGCAGCGGAAAGGCCAGGTTGTCGAATACGGTCATCGTGTCGTAGATCACCGGGAACTGGAACACCTGCGCGATATTGCGCTTCTCGGTCGGCAGCCGGGTTACATCGCGGCCGTCGAACAGTACCGTGCCCTCGCTCGGGATCAGCAGGCCGGAGATGATGTTGAGCAGCGTTGTCTTGCCGCAGCCCGAGGGGCCGAGCAGCGCATAGGCGCCGCCATCCTGCCAGACCAGACTCTGCGGCTGCAGCGAATAGCTGCCGTTACCGCTGTAGCGATGACCGAGATTGATCAGTTCGATGCGTGCCATGCGGCCTCCTGGGCGGATGCGGTTGCCGCGAGCGCAGCCGGACGCTGGCGCTCGGGGGAACACAAGAGCTGGCCCGAAGGTTCGAATGCGAACACCTCGGCCGGATCAATGAACAGCGGCACGCGCGAGCCGGGCTCCAGCAGCTGCACGCCGGACAGCTGGGCAACCAGGGTGAAGTCGCCATGGTGGGCGTGCAGATAGGTATCCGAGCCGCTGATTTCGGCCAGGTCCACCTCGCAGTGCACCACACAGTCGCGTGGTGAATTGGGCCGCAGCCTGACGTGGCAGGGGCGCACGCCGAGCGTCAGCGGGCCAGGCCTGAGCGATGCCAGATGCGCGTCGAGCGGGATGCGCACATCCTCGCCGAACCAGGCCTCACGGGTCGCGACATCGACGCCGGCGGCCAGCAGGTTCATCGGCGGATCGCTGAACACCTGCGCCACCCGCACCGAGGCGGGCTTGTGGAACACGTCGAGTGTCGGGCCGAACTGCAGCAGCCTGCCCTCGTCCATCACCACCGTGTGGCCACCCAGCAGCAGCGCCTCCTGCGGCTCGGTGGTGGCGTAGACCACGGTGGTCTCGCTGCTGGCGAACAGGTCCTTGAGGTCGGCACGCAGCTCTTCACGCAGCTTGTAGTCGAGGTTGACCAGGGGTTCGTCCAGCAGTAGCAGCGGAGCGCGCTTCACCAGTGCCCGCGCCATCGCCGTACGCTGTTGCTGGCCGCCGGACAGGGCGCCCGGCAGGCGATCGAGCAGGTGGGCGATGTGCAGCCTCTCGGCCACCGCCGTGACACGCGCCTTGATCTCGCCGTCGCCGAGCTTGCCCTGCAGCCGCAGCGGCGAGGCGATATTCTCGAACACGCTGAACGATGGATAGTTGACGAACTGCTGGTACACCATCGCCAGGTTGCGCTTGCGCACCGACCAACCGGTCACGTCCACGCCGCTATCCAGCACGCGCCCGCTGCTGACCGCCTCCAGCCCCGCCATCAGCCGCATCAGCGTGGTCTTGCCGGCACGGGTGGGGCCGAGCAGCACATTGATTTGTCCCGGCGCCAGATCGAGATTGAGCGGATAGATGTGGGTTTCCACCCCCACCCGCTTGCTGACGCCACTCAGTTTCAACTGCATGTGTGTCTCCTTGGCTGTTCAGGCACCCAGGCGGGCCGCCATCAACGCGCCGTTATTCTCTTGCGTCGCACTTGCAAAATAGGCCTTGAGCCAACGCGTCAGGACGGCTTCACCGTCCGCCGGCACGGCCAGCCCGAGCTTGGAGCGGCGCCACAGGATGTCCTGCGCGCTACGCGCCCATTCCTCTTGAATAAGATAGTCCACTTCGGCCCGATACAGCCCTGGCAATATCTCCTCGCCGAGATCGTCGAGATGGCGCGCGCCGGCCAGGAAGTGCGCCATGCGCGTGCCGTAGGAGCGCGCATAACGCTCGGCCAGCCGAACCGGCAGCCAGGGGTGCAAGGTCTTGATCAGTTTCAGGAAGGACTGAAAGTCCGCAGCCGGCATATCGCCGCCGGGCAGCGGCGCGGTGGCGGTCCACGGTGCGGCATCGTTGCCCAGCAGGGGCTGCAGCCGCGCCACAGCCTCTTCGGCCAGCTTGCGGAAGGTGGTGATCTTGCCGCCGAACACCGACAGCAGCGGCGCGCCGCATTCGTCGAGCTCGAGCGAGTAGTCGCGCGTGACGCTGGCTGCGTTGCTGGCTTCGTCGTCGAGCAGCGGGCGCACGCCGGAGTAGTGCCACACCACGTCGCCCGGTTTCACCTGCTTATGGAAATAGCGGCTCGCCATCTCGCACAGGTAGTCGATTTCGTCCTGCCCCGCACGCACCTGCGCCGGGTCGCCCTGATATTCGACATCGGTCGTGCCGATCAGCGTGAAATCCTGCTCGTACGGAATCGCGAAGATGATGCGCTTGTCGGGGTTCTGGAAGAGATAGGCATAGTGGTGGGCGAACAGCCTGGGCACCACGATATGGCTGCCCTTGACCAGCCGGATGCGGTGTTGCGAGCCGATGCCCGCCACCTGGTCAACGAATTCCGCCACCCACGGGCCAGCGGCGTTGACCAGCGCCCGCGCGCTGACACGGCGCCGCGTCCCGTTCTCGGCCTGCAGCACGACATGCCATAGCGCGCCGTCGCGTGTCGCTTCGATGCAGCGGGTACGGGTGACGATCTCGGCGCCATGCTCGCGCGCATCCATCGCGCACAGCACCACCAGCCGCGCATCCTGCACCCAGCCGTCGGAATAGATAAAGCCCTTGTCGTAACCGGACTTGAGCGGCGCGCCGGCCGGGTGATGGCGCAGATCGACACCGCGCGAGCCGGGCAGGATTTCGCGCCGCGCCAGATGATCATAAAGGAACAGGCCGGCACGGATCAGCATTGCCGGGCGCATGCTGCGGTCGTGCGGCATGACGAAGCGCAGCGGCCACATGATGTGCGGCGCCGAGCGCAGCAGCACCTCGCGCTCCTGCAGCGCCTTGCGCACCAGGCCGAACTCGTAATACTCGAGATAGCGCAGGCCACCGTGTATCAGTTTGGTGCTGGCCGAAGAGGTGTGCCTGGCCAGGTCATCCTGCTCGCACAGCAGCACGGACAAACCCCGCCCGGCCGCATCGCGTGCGATGCCGACACCGTTGATGCCACCACCCACGACAAGAACGTCGTAAACCTGTTGTTGCACGCCCGTCTCCTCCAGTTGTGCATGACAGCTGCGCCGTGGCGAGTCGACATTGCCCGCGTCGGATCGGCGACTTGATGGAGAGCACTATAGGCGTGAATTTTCGCTTTTTACAATTTTTTTTCGTATTGTTACTTTAACTTGCGCAACGCAACATTTTGGCAAAAACAGGCCAAGTCGCGCTGAATCAGGGAAAACCGCGGGAATCCACAAGTAAATATAATTTGGATGCTGCAGATGCAACATGGCGGAAAGTAGCGTTACTACACCACTTTGGGAGGCAAACAACACGACGAGATTCGGAAAGGAACCGGCATGAATCGCCATTCAGCCGGTGTTCGAGCGCTCGCTCGTCAGACAATCGTACTGAAGTTACCGGGCCTGAGCGGCCCGCGGCGAATCATTCTGATGCAACGAACAATTTGGTGCCAGCCGCTTCCATCTGCTGGATCAAGGCGTCATCGGGACGCTCGTCGGTGAACAGCGCCGATACCTGCCCGATATGGCCGAGCTTGACCATCGCGTTGCGGCCGAACTTGCCGTGGTCGGCCACCAGATAGATCTGGCGCGAATGCTCGATGATCGCCTGGGCAACACGCACCTCGCGGTAGTCGAAGTCGAGCAGCGTGCCGTCGTTGTCGATGCCCGAGATGCCGATCACGGCGAAATCGACCTTGAACTGGCGGATGAAATCGATCGTCGCCTCGCCGATGATGCCACCGTCGCGCGGCCGCACGACGCCGCCGGCGATGATCACCTCGAAGTCCTGGCGCCCGCCGAAGATCGAGGCGATGTTGAGGTTGTTGGTGATGATGCGCAGGCCGCGGTGGTCGAGCAGCGCGCGGGCGACCGTCTCCACCGTGGTGCCAATGTTCATGAACAGGCTCGCGTTGTCGGGAATATGCTGGGCGACCAGCGTGGCGATGCGTTCCTTTTCACCCTGGTTCCACACCTGGCGCGCCGAGTAATCCTCGTTCTGCACGCTGGATCCGAGCCCCGCCCCGCCGTGGAAGCGCTTCAGCACATTGGATTCGGCCAGCATGTTGATGTCGCGACGGATCGTCTGAGGCGTGACATCGAGCTCCTTGGCCAAGGCCTCGATCGACATGAACCCCTGCTGTTTGACCAACTGCACGATGCGCTCATGACGCGGCTGTCGCATGCTGCTCCTCCTGATTTATGTATGGGTGCGATGTGTCGTTGCATTAGGATTGTACTGATTGACGTGCACAATACAAATCAGGGCGCGGCCTCGCATGGTTTCGGAAAGATAAGCCAGCGTGCGGCATGAACAAATACCTGACAACATCCGCGCACAATACGCAAAATATGCCACAATAATGCGCGACTTTTTTCGATATAGAACACGGAGGAGACCATGTCGGACCTGCTGTTAGCCATCGACCAAGGCACGACCAGTAGCCGCGCCATCGTATTCGACCGCGCCGGCCAGGCCGTGAGCCGGGCACAGGAAGAGCTGACCCAGCATTTCCCGAGCGAGGGCTGGGTCGAGCACGACCCCGAGGAGATCTGGGCCGACACGCTCGCCGTGTGCCGCGCGGCGCTCTCGCAACACGGCGTAACGCCGGCGCGCATCGCCGCCATCGGCATCACCAATCAGCGCGAGACCACGATCGTCTGGGACCGCGCCACCGGCAAGCCCATCCACCACGCCATCGTATGGCAGGACCGCCGCACCGCCCCCTTCTGCCAGGCGCATCACTCGAAGGAGCGCGAGACCTGGCTTGCCGGCAAGACCGGCCTGCTGCTCGACCCATATTTCTCGGCCACCAAGATCCGCTGGCTGCTCGACAATGTCGCCGGTGCGCGTGAACGCGCCGAGCGCGGCGAGTTGGCCTTCGGCACCGTTGACAGCTTCCTGCTGTGGCGTCTGACCGGCGGCCGCGTGCATGCCACCGACGCGACCAATGCCGCGCGCACGCTGCTCTTCAATATCCATACCCAGCAATGGGACGAGGAGCTGCTCGACTTCTTCGGCGTGCCCAGATCGCTGCTGCCCGATGTGCGCGACTGCGCGGCCGATTTTGGCCATACCGACGAGGCGCTGTTCGGCACCCGCATCCCGATCCGCGGCATGGCTGGCGACCAGCAGGCCGCCACGGTCGGCCAGGCCTGCTTCGAGCCGGGCATGATCAAGAGCACTTATGGCACAGGCTGCTTCATGGTGCTGAACACCGGCGACAAGGCCGTCGCATCGCAGAACCGGCTGTTGACCACGGTGGCCTACCGCCTCAACGGCAAGCCCACCTATGCGCTCGAAGGCAGCATCTTCATCGCCGGCGCCGCCGTGCAGTGGCTGCGCGACGCGCTGAAACTGGTCAAGCACGCGGGGGAGACCGAGGAACTGGCGCGGCAGGTGCAGACCACCGGCGGCGTCTACCTCGTGCCGGCCTTCACCGGCCTCGGCGCGCCCTACTGGGACCCGCTCGCGCGCGGCGCCATCGTCGGCCTGACGCGCGATTCGGGCATCGCCCACATCGTGCGTGCTGCGCTCGAATCTGTGTGCTACCAGACGCGCGACCTGCTCGAGGCGATGCACGCCGACGGCGTGTCGCCGACGTCGCTGCGTGTCGATGGCGGCATGGTCGTCAACGAGCTGGTCATGCAGTTTCTTGCCGACATCCTCGCGGTGCCGGTGGAGCGCCCCAAGGTCACCGAGACCACGGCGCTCGGCGCGGCCTACCTGGCCGGGCTTGGCATTGGCATGTACCAGTCGCTCGACGAGTTGACGCACATGTGGCAGCTCGACCGTGCCTTCGCGCCGGAAGCCGAGGAGTCGCGCCGCGAAGCGCTGTACCGCGGCTGGCTCGACGCGGTGTCTCGCACCCGCAGCCGCAGCTGAGCCGCCGACTCACGCTGGCCGCGCCTGCTGGCGCGGCTGACCGGGCGACTCAGCGCGAGGTGGCCCGCCCAGGCTCACCCGGGGCCACCACCGACAGCGCCGGCACGCCGGGCTCGACCATCGACAAACGCTCCGGCCGGCGCAGCACGCGGCTCTCCGGGCGATCGGCCATCGCGCTCAGGCGGATCATGTCGCTGTTGAGGCGCGTGGACAGCTCACTGCTCTGCACCATGACCTGCAGCAGATGGAAGGCCCAGGCCGGCAGCTGTGGCTGCAACCGGTAATATTTCCACACGCGATCGCGCCGGACCTGGGTGATGCGCGCATCGCGCAGCTTGGCCAGGTGGCGGGAGGTCTTGGGCTGGCTGCAGTCAATGGCGTGGGCGATCTCGGCGACCGACAGCTCCTCTTCCGCCAGCAATAGGGCAAGAATGCGACGGCGGGTGGCATCGGCCAATACATCGAAAAAATCGTTGGAACTGAGCATGGTGGACTCCTTGCGTCATGGAAGGGGTGTTTGTCCGGCCACTTTGCCCGCCCAGGACTAACGAATCACTTACGGATTCGCAAATTCGTCAGCTGCCGGCACCCTTTTCTACATATGAATGCACTCTTTTCGTGCATTCGCATGCAGACGTATCAATTTTGCAGCGGCAGCCATCTCAGTACGATGTCATTCGATCAGCCTATGCAACATAATGTGCCACAAGCTCTAAAATGGAGCAGACACAACCATCCGGCTCTCAGCGTGTCCCCTGCAGAACATCATTCCTCATCCGAAACGGCGTTACCCAAGTTCCGCCCGCCCCGGCTCTACAACCCGCTGGACCGCCAGCGGCTGTACGCGCACCTCGATGCCACGGCCACGGCACCGGTAACCTGGATCTCGGGCCCGGGCGGCAGCGGCAAGACCACGCTGGCAGCCACCTATTTCACGGCGCGCGGGCTGACGGCCTGCTGGTACCGGCTCGACTGCACCGATCTCGACCCGGCCAGCTTCCTCACCCTGCTGAGGCAGGCGTTCACCAGCTGGTTCCCCGCCGACGAGCGAAGCCTGCCGCTGTTCTCGGCGGAACAGCTGATGCACCCCGAGCGCTATCTATCCGCCCTGTGCCAGGCCGCGCTGCCGCTGCTGCCGGCCCGCGCCAGCCTGGTGTTTGACGATTTTCACGAAGCGGAGACCGGCAGCCTGGCCGACCGCCTGCTGCGCGACGCCCCGTGCTGGCTGCCGCCGGGCTGCCGCATCATCGTGCTGAGCCGCGACGTGCCGCCGGCCAGCCTGCATGCCGCGCTCGGCGACGGCCTGGCGCAGATCACCTACCCGGCGCTGCGCCTCACCAGCGAAGAGAGCGATACGCTCGCCACCAGTTACGGCATAGCCGACCAGGCCAGCGCCCACCAGCTGCTGACGCATACCGACGGCTGGCTGGCCGGCTTCGTGCTGCTGGCCCATACCCCCGCGCCGCGGCTGGCGGCGGACGAAGCGCTGCAGCCGAGCCAGGCGGTGTTCGACTACTTCGCAGACCAGTTGCTCGATCGCCTGCCGCAGGCGCTCAGGGCCCAGCTGCAGGCGCTGTCGCTGGCCGAGTACATCACGCCGGCACTGCTCAGCCGGCTCACCGACGCGTCGGACCTGCCGCTGCAGCTCGACGCCTGGGCAAAGCGCGACCACTTTGTCAGCCAGCTCGGCAACGGCTACCTGTTGCACCCACTGCTGCGCCAGTCCTTGCAGCAGGAATTCAGCCAATGGCCAGCCGACGCCCGCCAGGCACAAACCCGGCGCATGGGCGCGCTGCTGGCCGAGACCGGCCAGCCGGAACTCGCCTTGCAGCTGCTGCTGGCCGGCGAGGCCCACACCCAGGCCGCCGCCATGCTGCACAGGCTGGCGCCGACGCTGTTCGAACAGGGGCGCTGGCCGCTGCTGGCGCAATACATCGGGCAGCTCCCGCCCGAGCGGGTGGCAAGCCACCCCTGGCTCGCCTACTGGCGCGCGATCACCGGCTATATGTTCGGCCCCGGCTTTGCGCGCGAAGCCATGCGGCCGGTCGTCGCCGAGTTCGCCGCAGGCGCGGACTGCATCGGCGAGACCGCGGCTCAGGCCGAGGTGGTGGCGAGCTATGTCTACGAATGGGAAAACAGCGTCGACAGCGAAGCCGACAGCGAGCGCCTGCTGGCGCTGCTTCACGAGCACTGGGCGCATCTGCCGGTCGAGGTGGCGGCGCGCGCCAGCGCCTGCGCCATCGACCTGCTGTTCAACCGCGACCTCAACCACCCGGCGCTGCCGTTGCTGGTAGCGCGCTGTCAGCCGCTGCTGGCATCGACACTGGCCCCGCGCCTGCGGGTACAGCTCGGCTGCGCGCTGGCCTACTACTGGGGCTGGCAGGGCCTGGCCGCGCCGTATCGCGAGGTATGCGACAGTGTGCGCGACATCGTCGCCACGACCGCGCTGCCGCCGTTCGAGAGCATCTGGTGGCAGATGGTACAGCTGTTCCACGCGCGCCTTACCCCCGGTTTCGACGGCCGCCAGGCCCACGAAGAGGCCCGCGCACTGATCGCGCGGCATGGCCTGGGCTTCCTGTCGCTGCCGCTCGCCACGGCGGCGCTGCACCTGTACACCCTGCCGCGCTGGCAAGCCGGCCTGCCCAGCCTGCTCGACGAGCTGGCCAGTCACTGCGACTCGTCCCGCCTGCTCGACATGCTGATACTCGACTGCATGCGCGGCTGGCATGCCCTCACACTCGACAAGGTCGAGCTGGCGGCAGGCCGGCTCGCGCAGGCCGAGGCCCGCCAGGCCGGCTGCCGCATCGCCATCAGCAACTGGCTCGCCAGCGAGCTCACGCTGCAGCTGGCGGCAGCCACCGGCGACCGCGCCCATGCCCGGCGCATCGTTGCCGCTGCGGCGGCACGCCCAGGCCATCGGGCCAACCCGTGGCTGGCCATGGCCGAAGACTGGCTGCTGGCATTGACCGACTGGCAGGCCGGCGACCACGCCGCGGCGCTGGCACGCCTGCGGCCGGCGATGGCCGTCGCGGCGCGCGAGAACTACCCACCGCCGCCACTCAGCCAACCCCGCCAGTTGGCACGCCTGTGCGCGATCTGCCTGGAACACGACATCGAGCCCGACTATGTGCGCCGGCTGATTCACGACGCGGCGATCGCCCCGCCCGACCCCGATACCGCAGCCTGGCCCTGGCCGGTGAAGATCGTCACGCTCGGCCGCTTCGCGCTGCAACTCGAAGGCAAACCGCCACGCCGCGGCAAGCCCGCCGCCAAGTCGCTCGAACTGCTGCAGGCCCTGCTGGCGACCGGCGGCCGGGGTGTGCACGTGCAGCATCTGGTGGACCACCTGTGGCCAGAGGCGGAGGGCGATGCCGGGGTCAAGGCCTTCCACACCACGCTGCACCGCCTGCGCAACCTGCTGCAGGACGAAACGGCGCTACAGCTCGAAGACAACAAGCTCACGCTGAACCGCGAGCGCTGCTGGGTCGATGCCTGGGCCTTCGAACGCAGCACCGACCGGCTGTTGGCCCCTGCCGGCGCCGTGCCGGCCGCGATGGTACTGCCGGGCTATCCGGGCGACTTCCTGCCGGAGCAGCGCGACAAGCCGTGGAGCGTGGCCTTGCGCGACCGCCTGCGCAGCCGCTACCTACAGGCCGCGATCGGTCTCGGCGAGGCCTGCCTGGCTCAGCAGCGGCCCGAGCAGGCCGCCATCGCCTTTGCCCGCGCGCTCGACGGCGACAGCCTGTCCGAGCACGCCTACCTGGGACTGATCCGCGCGCAGCTGGCGCAGGGCCAGCGCGAGGCTGCGCTCGACGCTTACCGGCAGTGCCGCCAGCAGCTCTCGGTGCAATTGGGCATCACCCCGGGCGAGGAGATCCAGGCGCTGTACCAGCAGCTGCTCGATACCTTACCGCACGCCGAGTGATGCCGACGGGCAGCGGCGAGCGCCTGCCCGACACCTCGCCATACCGCTGTAATCCGCGCCAGGCTTGAAACTGGGTGGGCAAACGCGAGCGAGTTTGCATACAATGAAGCAGGCGCCGCCCGGCGCCAGACCTCCCGCCAACCTGGCCTGCCCATCGTGGACCATCCCGCAACGCTCGATACCCCCTTGCCCGCCAAGCTCAGCCCGCCGCATCTGTACCATGCGGTGGAACGCCCGCGCCTGCGCGGCGAGCTCGACCGCTATGCCGGCCGGCCGCTGACCTGGGTGCAGGGGCCGGAAGGCTGCGGCAAGACCACGCTGGTCGCGAGCTATGCCGAGGGCCGGCCGGCCTTCTGGTTTCGGGTCGACCGCAGCGACGGCAGCAGCGACGGGCTCGCCGACAATCTGCAGCGCGCGGCGCACCACTGGGTCGGTGCTGCCGCCACGCATCTCGCCGCCTGGCGCACCGCCGCGCCGGCGGCACGTTTCCGTCTGCTGGCGCGCGCCTTGTTCGCGCTGCTGCCCGCCGGCGCCCTGCTGGTCTTCGACGAAGCGCAGGAGGCCCACGGCGAGCACGCGCTCGAACAGCTGTTGCGCGATGGCATCGACGAGCTGCCCGAATCCTGCCGCATCATCGTCATCAGCCGCGATGCGCCACCGCCGATGCTGTCGCGCCTGCTGGCCAACCAGGGGCTGGGGGTGCTCGCCTACGATCGCCTGATGCTCGTGCAGCAGGAAAGCCAGGCCCTGCTCGCCAGCCGCGGCATCGTCGACGCGGCGCTCGCAGCGCGGCTGCACGAGCAATCGGGCGGCTGGCTCGCCGGCCTGATGTTGCTCGTCGAACAGCAGCAACGGCCAGGGCTGCCAGCCGCTGGGCTGTTCGCACCCATGCTCGATGAGCTCGATGCCGTCGGGCGGGCCGACCTCATGCGGTTGGCCCTGCTGCCCGAGATCGACCCCGCGCTGCTGCCACAGTGGGGGATGGCCCCCCGGCTCGCCGCGCAGCTGGCCGACTGGGCCCGGCGCCAGCAATTCGTGTCGCGCCTGGCGGGCGACGCGCCGCGCTACCTGCTGCACCCGATGCTGCGCACCTATCTGTTGCAGCAGGCCAGCGCCGAGACACAAGCCTTTCGCGAGCAGGCCGTGCCCGCCCTGTACGCAACCGGCCACGCCGAAACCGCCCTCCGTCTGCTTGCCGACGGTGAATGCTGGGATGCGGCCGCACGCCTGCTGTGCGAGCTGGCACCCGGCTGGCACGCCGAGCCGGCACGCCATCCGCTGCTGCGTCTGGCGCTGTCGCAGCTCCCCGAGGACGTGCTGCAGCGCTTTCCGTGGCTGCTGCTGTGGCGCGCCTTGTCACTCCCGCCGGCACAGCACGGCCAGGTCCCCGCCATGCTCGACGCGGCCTTCCAGGCATTTGCCGGGCAGCATGATCGCAACGGCCAACTGGCCTGCATGAGCGAGCGCCTGGCATGGCAGCTAGCCGACGCCCGGTTCGATGGCGGATTCGATCAGGGGCTGGCCTGGCTGGTCGCGGCGCTCGATGCCACGGATCAGGCCGAGCCTGCGCTGCAGGGCCGAGCCCATGCCGTGCTGCTGCATGCCCTGCTGTACCACCAGCCCGGGCACACCTCAGTAGCCGTAGCCGCGCTGGCCGACCGTTGCACGCAGCTGCTGCGGCGCGATTTGCCGCCACGCATCCGGCTTGGCCTGGCCACCGCCCTTGCCCATTACATCGGCTGGCATGGCGGCCGCGAGCGCTATGCGCCGCTGCTGCGTACCGTCGCCATGCTACTCGGGCAGCACCCGCTGCCCGCAGGCGAGAAGGCGCTGTGGCTGGCCATGCGCCTGTTCGTCGAGGGTGGCGACAGCGCTGCGCCGCTCAAGGCCCTGCTGCGCGCGCTGCGCGGCACCCTCCATGAGATACCGTCGGCCGAGCGCTCCGCCTCGCTGTTCGCGCCGGCCTGCCTCGGGCTGGCCCGCCCGGCCACGCGCGGGTGCTGCCGTGGCGTGCTGCGCGCGATCCAGCGCCATGCGGCGCCGAGGCAGGCGGCAAGCGAGGCACTGGGCGAGCTCGTGGCAGGCTGGCTCGATAACCGCGTGCCGGCGGCCTCGGCCCTGGCCGGGCAGCTCGCGCTGTGGCATGCCTACCTGCACATGCAGCAACTAGCGGAGCACGCCCCGCTCGACGCCGTACTCGCGCATCGCGACGCCTGCGAGCGGCGATGGCGCATCGGCGAGCAGGCCGGCCTGGCCTTCTGCTTCGGCCTGGCGGAATGCTACGCAAGGCAACGCGCCAGCCAGCCCATCGACACCCTGCTGCGCGCACTGCTGGCACAGGGGCTGGCGCTGGGCCTGCCGCCACCGCCGCTGGCCCGGCCGCAGCAACTGGCAACGCTCTGCGCAATCGCGCTCGAGGCCGGCATCGAGCCCGACTACTGCTGCGACATGATCGCGCGCGGCGGCCTGTGCCCACCGGCCGATGCCCCGGAGAGCTGGCCGTGGCCGGTACGCATCTACACCCTCGGCCGCTTCGATCTGGTGCTCGACGGCACGCCGCTGCACAAGCGCGGCAAGGCGCCGAGCAAGGCGCTCGAACTGCTGAAGACGCTGGTGGCGCTCGGCGGGCAGCAGGTATCGAGCGAACGGCTGACCCAGCTGCTGTGGCCCGACGCCTCGCCGACACAGGCCCAGGCAGCCTTCGGCATGGCGCTGCACCGGTTGCGCAAACTGATGCCGGTCGACGCCGCGCTACGCCTGGACGACACGCGCCTGTCGCTGAACCCGGATTACTGCTGGGTGGATGCCGCCCAGCTGGAACGCAGCATCGACCGCCTGCTGGCCGATATCCACGAGTACCCGCCGAGCGCCGAATGGCTGGTCGAGCTGGGCCGCTACCGGGCACCGTTCCTGAGCCTCGATGGTGCTTTCCACTGGGCCGCGGAGCGGCGCGACCGCCTGCACGCCAAATTCCTCAGCATGATCGAAAAGCTGGCCCAGGCCTTCATCGAGCGCCAGGCCTGGCCACACGCGGCCGCCACCTACTGCCTCGGGCTGGCGCGCGACCCCGGCGCGGAGCGCTGCTACCGCGGCCTGATGAACTGCCACCTGGCGCAAGGCCAGGCCGCCGACGCACTGACAGTATTCCGCCGCTGCCGTGAACTGCTCGCCACGCGCGGCCGGCAGCCTTCGGCAGAGACCGAGAGCCTCTACCGCCAGGCGCTGCAGAGCCGGCCCGCGCGCCCCGGCTGAAGCGACATCGCCTACATCGGCTTGATCGGGATACAAAGCTCGCAGCGCAGCTGGCGTGGCACGGTGCCCGACGCCGCATTCGGCCCGTAGCGTTCGAAGCACGGCCGGGCGTCGCATTGCAGGCCGCTGGCGGGCAGCCAGTCACGGAACAGCTCGGCCCAGGCATCGGCCATCTGCGCGCCCGATCCCGCGAACGACGCCACCGCATGGCGCCCGCCGGGGATCACCATCACCGACGCCTTGCCGCTCGGAACATAGTCGTCGGCGACCTCGACGCATGCATCGTAGCGGCACTTGTCCGGCGGCGTGATGCTCGGGTTGTCGAGGCCGACGCCATAGTAGGTGCGGTTTTCCAGACCATTCGAAATCATCCACGGGTCGAATTCATTGACCCAGAAATGGCCGATGCCGATGCCGTACGGGCCGGTGTAGCGCAGATAGGCCACCCGTACCGGCGGCAGGTCGATGATTTTCACGTCCATGATGGTTTCCGTTTGCTGTGGATAGGCGTCGCCATCATCCGCGAAAGCCGCGCCGCCGGCCTGATCGTGCTTGCTCAGCACCTGATCGGGATTGCGTTCCGGCAGCCGGCGCCGCGTGCCGATCGCCGCGAAATAGCTGGCGCGCCGAGCTGCCTCGCCAGCACGCCAAGCCGTCGGGGTAGCGCCGAAATGGCTCTTGAAGGCGCGCGCAAAGGCCTCGCCAGAGCCAAAACCCACCGTCAGCGCGATCGTCGTCACTGCCAGCCGGGGCTGCATCACCAGCTGCAGCGCGCCCCACTCGAGCCGGCGGCGGCGCAGGTAGTCACCGAGCGTCTCGCCCGTCCAGGCCGCGAACAGCCGGTGGAAATGGTAGGCGGAAAAATGTGCGACCCCGGCCAACGTCGCCAGGTCGAGCGGCTGGTCGAGATGGCGGTCGATATGATCGAGTACGGCATTCATCCGCCGCGCGTATTCGATGTCGTGCATGGGTGATCGTCTTTGCATCGTCAATGGGCATCCGCGGGTAGCTGGCCGATTGTAGTGGCGTCCGGCCCGGCCTGACAGCGCCGGGGCGGGCCCGGCAGCGCTGCCGGGCCGGGCATGCCGGTGCTTGGCGGGGTGCGCCCTTCATCGTATGATCAGCCTGCAGCGCGACACAATCGCGCCTGCAACGAGCGACCGGGGCGCCAGGCCCGGGTCGCCAACACCCAAAAACACGATTTTTGAGGACACCATCGCATGACCGCAAGCCCTGCTACCGTTTTCCGGTACTAGCGGCCGGTTTCACCGGCTGCGCGTCTCCCCGTCATTCCCGCAGGCTGTGCCCGGCATGGGCAAGCCCGTCACGCAGCCGATCGCGATGGCCCCGACAGGAGCCTGAGTTGAACGTCTTTACCCATATCGATTTTGACGGCCACGAACAAGTGGTGTTCGCCCACGATGCGAAAACCGGCCTCAAGGCCATCATCGCCGTCCACAATACCGCGCTGGGCCCGGCCATGGGCGGCTGCCGCATGTGGCCCTACGCGAGCGAGGCCGACGCGCTGACCGATGTGCTGCGCCTGTCACGCGGCATGACCTACAAGAACGCCATGGCCGGCCTGCCCATCGGCGGCGGCAAGAGCGTGGTGATCGGCAGCAGCAGGACAGACAAGTCGCCCGAGCTGATGCAGGCGCTGGGCGAGGCAATCGAGCGCCTGGGCGGCCGCTACATCACTGCCGAAGACGTGGGCACCTCGCCCGCCGACATGCGCGCCGTCAGCACCAGCACCCGCCACGTGCTCGGCACCTCGGCCGAGACCGGCGACCCGTCACCGTTCACCGCGCTCGGCTGCTTCGTCGGCGCGCGCGCGGCGATCCGCCACGGCCTTGGCCGCGACAGCTTCGACGGCCTGCGCGTGGCGCTGCAGGGGCTAGGCCATGTCGGCTGGCATTATGCCAAGCACCTGCACGAGGCCGGCGCCAAGCTGGTGGTCACCGACATCGACGAGGCCGCGATGGAACGCGCGCGGCGCGAACTCGGCGCCGAGGTGGTGGCGCCCGAGGCGATCTACGATGTCGAGGCCGACATCTACGCCCCCTGCGCGCTCGGCGCCACAGTCAACGCGGAGACGCTGACGCGCCTCAAGTGCAAGATCATCGCCGGCGCGGCCAACAACCAGCTGGCGCGCCCCGAGATCGGCGAGCTGCTGCGCGACAAGGGCATGCTCTACGCACCCGATTTCGTCATCAATGCGGGCGGCATCATCAAGGTGTGTTACGACTATCTCGGCAAACCGCTGGCCGAGGTCGACAGCCACGTGCGCCGCATCGAAGACACGCTGGACGAGGTCTTCCAGCGCGCCCGCCGTGATGGCCAGGCGACCAGCGCCGTGGCCGAGCACATCGCCGAAGCCCGCTTCAAGCGGCGTTGAGCCAAACGGACGAGGCAGCCGCCTCGTCCGCCTCTCCCGTGGCATTCCGAATTCGCGCCAGCGTGCTGTCGCGATCGCGCATCGACACGCTCGCAGCCGCGATCTAGCATGCGGGGCAGAACGAAAACACGAGGAGAAACAACATCATGCAATTCGACCCCGGCCTGCTCCTGCTGTCGCTCGCGCCGATCTTCGTGCTCACCGTGGCATGGGAAGCCTGGTACTGGCACGGCAAGCGCCCAATGTACAGCTGGCGCGACACGCTCTCCAACGCCAGCCTGGCGCTCATGCACCAGGGCGCCGACGCGCTCGTGCTATGGCTGTTCGTCAAGACCGTCTACACCTGGTGCTACCAGCATGGGCTCAAGGCCATTCCCGATGCGTGGTGGAGTGTGCCGCTGCTGTTCCTGCTACAGGATTTCCTCTATTACTGGTTCCACCGCGCCAGCCACCGCATCCGCTGGATGTGGGCATCGCACGTGGTACACCACTCGTCCGAGCGCCTGAATTTCTCGACCGCCTTCCGCCAGAGCCTCACCTACCCGATCTCGGGCATGTGGGTGTTCTGGATCCCGCTCGCCTGGATCGGTTTCACGCCGGACTGGGTGATCCTGTGCGTCGGCCTGTCGCTCGCCTACCAGTTCTTCGTGCATACCCAGGCGGTCGGCAAGCTGGGCTGGGTCGAAAAACTCTTCAACACACCCTCGCACCATCGCGTGCATCACGCCAGAAATCCGCAATACATCGACCGCAACTACGCCGGCATCCTGATCATCTGGGACAAGCTGTTCGGCAGCTTCGTCGAGGAAACCGAGGCGCCCGTCTACGGCATCGTGCGCCAGATCGACAGCCACAACCCACTGCGCCTGACCTTCCACGAATGGGGCGACATGCTGCGCGACACCGTGCACGACCGCGATCCGCGCCATCTGTGGATGCCGCCGGAATGGCGGGAGAGTCCGACACCGGGCCCGCAAGCCCGTTCCGGCGCGGCCTCTGGCTAGGCTACGACGGCCACCCCTGGCCGGCCCGCAGCCACCGGCTGCCGACCGGCCCGGTGGCCGGGCAGGCGGGCCAGGTTGACGATAGGTCCGGTCGAATCTAGACTTCCGCGCATGAAAACCGAACTCAACGAGCTCGAGGGCAAGATCGCCCAGTTGGCCGAGCTGTGCCAGCGGCTCCGGCAAGACAACAACGAAATCCGCCAGGCGCTGGTCATGTCGCAAGACGAGAACCGCCGCCTGCAGGACAAGGTGGACGGCGCCAAGGCCCGCATCCAGACCCTGCTGCAATCGATACCTGAAGGCACGGCCGAATGAAGAATCTCGACGTCACCATCATGGGCCGCGAGTTCCGTATCGCCTGCCCGGAAGAAGATGAGCCCGTGCTGATGCAGGCGGTCGACATGCTCGACGGCAAGATGCAGGAGATCAAGGACGCCGGCAAGATCATCGGCGTCGACAAGATCGCCATCATGGCCGCGCTCAACCTGACCCACGAGCTGCTGAGCACGCGCGTGTCGGGCGGCGACGTCGATCTCGGCGAGTTCAAGCGCAAGGTCGCGCACATGAACGAGATGATCGACACCGCGATGCTCGAGCAAAACCGTCTGTTCTAAGCCGCCAGATGGCGAATGGCAAGGCCACCCGCGGGTGGCCTTTGTTGTTGCGGCCCCCGGCAGGCGCCATGAGGGCGCGCGCGGCGAAAGATTTTCACGCGCCAGACTTCCGGTGTTAGAATCGAGCCAAGCTCCCTGCGGTGTTCGCCTAGGCCCTATATTCTTTGAACCAATATAGCTTTGCTGAGGTGGCATATCCCTTGAGCCCTGTTGTGAGCGTCCTCGACGACGCACCTGATGGGCTCGGTTGGTCACCCACTTGAACCTCACGGTTCAAGATGCCGGGTCTGACGGCACAGGCGGGGAGCCTCTTCCATTCTTTTCCGCGCATGGCACCGACGCCTCCCGCCATTCAAAAAGCCCAGCTGCGCAAACAATTGCGCCAGGCCCGCGCCAGCCTCTCCCAGCAATACCGCCGCCATGCCGCCGACCGGCTGGTTCGCCACGCCCTGCGTAGCCGCTTGCTCAAGCGTGGCTCGCGCATTGCCTTCTATGTGCCGATGCCGTCGGAAATCGACCTGCTGCCGTTGATCAACCAGGCACTGTGGATGGGCTGCGAGTGCTACCTGCCGGTCGTGCCCAAGGGCCAGGGCCGGCGCATGCGTTTCACGCGTATTCATGACAACCACCGCTGGACGCTCAACCGCTACCGCATTCCGGAAGTGGCGGCGCCGACCTCACTGCCGGCACAGCGGCTGGACTTGGTGTTCGTCCCTCTGGTCGGCGTCGACCAGCACGGCTACCGGCTCGGCATGGGCGGCGGCTATTACGACACGACGCTGGCCTTCCTGCGCCAGCGCAAGGTGTGGCGCCAGCCGCGGCTGATCGGCGCGGCCTATGATTGCCAGCGCGTCGAGCACGTCCCGCGCGAGCCGTGGGACATGCCGCTCGACGCCCTGCTGAGCGAGAGCGGGCTGCTGCGCTTCGGGCACCGCTGAGCGTCCACGCGGGCCAGCGACGGGCTCGCGGCCAGCCGTGCGCCGCCACCCATCGCATAGCGCCGATTGAAATAAAAGCTCTACATTTGCCAGCAACATTAGTATTTCATCATGCGCGCATAATTATTTTCCCCAGGGAAGACCGCCATGCGCTTCGCCATCCCCCTGTTCGCCCTGCTGGCCAGCATGCTGCCGGCCCAGCCGGCCCAGGCCGACTCCGGCATCATCACCATCGCCCAGGTTGTGGACCTGTCCGGCCCCAATGGCGACACGGGCAAGGACTTCTGGACCGGCGCCAAGGTCTACTTCGACTCGGTCAACGCCAAGGGTGGCATCAACGGCCGCCGCATCAACCACGTCTTCCGCGATGACCAGGGTCAGCCGGCGCAGACACTGGCGCTGACCCGGCAGCTGGTGCAGGAATACAGGCCGGCCGTGCTATTTGGCTACATGGGCGCGGAAGGCATCGAGGCGGTCGCCAAGGATGGCCTGCTGGCACGCGACAATCTGGCGCTGGTCGGCCCCTATGCCGGCGTGGACAGCCAGGCGGACAGCAATGTCGTGTACCTGCGCGCGAGCCAGGCCGACGAGGCGCGCAAGATCGTGCGCCAGACCCGCGGCCTCGGCCTGGACCGGCTCGCCATCTACCACGGCAGCGACGACCTCGGCCGCAGCGGCGGGCAGTCGCTCGCAGCCGCGCTGGCCGAAGCCGGGCTCAGGCCGGTGGCCAATGTGGCCGACATCCGCAGCAACAGCGCCGCCGTCGCACAGCAGATCTTCAAGACACAACCGCAGGCGGTGGTCCTCGCCGCACCGACGATCGCCAGCGCCAACTTCATCCGCGAATACCGCAAGCTGTCGCCCGGCACACAATTCTTCGCGCTGTCGTCGATCAACCATCAGACGCTGCTCGAATTCCTCGGCAGCCCGAAGGCCGCGCAGGGTGTCGCGGTGACGACACTCGCCCCATCACCATTCAACCCGGTGTCGCCGATCGCACGCGAACACGTGCGCGCCATGAAGACCTATCGCGACGAAGCACCGTCGTATGCCTCGCTCGAAGGCTATATCGCGGCCAAATACCTGGTCGATGCGCTGAAGAACAGCAAGAGCTCCGACCCTGCCACGGTGAGCCACGCCATCGCCGCGACGCGCAAGCTCGATCTCGGCGGCTATCTCGTCGAATTCAACGGCAACAGCCGCCGTGGTTCGCGCTACATCGACCTGGCCGTGTTCACCGGCAGCGGCACGCTGACCAACTAAGCGTCACAGATAGGCTGCGCTACAGCACCTGCGTGTCACTGGCAGCAGGCCTGCGTTTGCGGCAAACTCCGGGCATTCGCATCCGCCTGCCTGCTCCGTGACCCGCCTACACCTTCTGCCCCTCCTCTGCCTGGCCGCCCCCGGCCTGGCGCTGGCCGACCAGCTCCCGCTGTGGGAGGCCGGCGTCGGCGCCGCGCTGTTGACGCTGCCCGACTACCGTGGCGCGGACCAGCAGCGTGGCTACCTGCTGCCGATTCCCTATTTCGTCTACCGCGGCGAGCGCCTCAAGGTCGACCGCGAGGCGCTGCGCGGCCTGCTCGCGCGCAGCGAGCGCTGGGAGCTCGAGCTCAGCGCCAACGGCACGCCGCCCGTCGACAGCAGCCACAATCACGCACGCGAGGGCATGCCGGACCTGCGCCCCACGGTCGAGCTCGGCGGCTCGCTCAAGCTCAAACTGTCGCAAGATAAATGGCTCGGCGCCGAGCCGACGCTGACCGTACCGCTGCGCAGCGTATTCACGGTGGAACGCCAGCCACGCGACATCGGCGCGACCGCCGCGCTGCGCCTGAATCTCGACTGGGACGCCAGCAACGGCTGGAAACGCGCGCTGCAACTGGGCCCGAGCTTTGCCACGCAGCGCTACCACGACTATTTCTACTCGGTGGCCGACAGTTACGCCACCACCGCACGCCCGGCCTACCACGCCGCAGGCGGCTACGACGGCATGCAGCTCACGCTGTCGACCTCGAAACGCAGCGGCAAATGGTGGTTCGGTGCCTTTGCGCGAGCCGACGACCTGCACGGCACGCCATTCGCCGACAGCCCGCTGGTGCGGCGCAAGACCACGCCCAGCGCCGGCTTTGCCATCTCATGGCTGCTCGCCGAGTCGGGCGAGCGGGTGGAAGCGGACGATTAGGAGAAGCAAGCATGCGCTACTGGCTGATGAAATCCGAACCCGATGATGTGTCGATCGACGATCTCGCCGCGATGCCGAACCAGACGGTGGCCTGGTACGGCGTGCGCAATTACCAGGCGCGCAATTTCATGCGCGACCAGATGGAGGTCGGCGATCTCGTGCTGTTCTACCATTCGAGCTGCCGCGAGCCGGGCATCGTCGGCATCGCACGCGTGAGCCGGAAAGCCTATCCGGACGAGACGCAGTTCGAGGTCGGCGGCCACTACCACGACCCGAAGTCGAGCCGCGACAAGCCGCGCTGGTTCAACGTCGATGTGCAGCTCACCAGGAAGACCCGGCTCATGCCGCTGGCCGAGATGCGCCACATCCCGGGGCTCGAGACCATGATGGTATTGCAGCGCGGCAACCGCCTGTCGATCACGCCGGTCGACCCAAAGCATTGGGCGTTGATCGAGAAACTGCTGTGAGCCGGCTGGCGATCGACCTGCCCGGCTTTGGCTGCCGGCGCCTCGGCAAGCCCGACCTGGCCACGCTGCAGGCCTTCTACGAGGCCAATCCCGACCATTTCGAACTGTGCGACGACGCGCCGCCCGGCCCGGACTGCGCATGGGAGATTTTTGCGGCCAGCGCGCCAGGCCACACCGCCGACGAGAAAGCGCTGATCGGGATCTTCGCCGACGCCGCGCTGATCGGCGCCGCCGGGCTGCAGCAGGACTACCCGGTGGAAGGCGTGTGGATGCTCGCCTGGTTCATCGTCGACCAGGCCTGGCGTGGACGCGGCCTCGGCCGCAGGCTCGAACGCGCGGTCGGCGAGGCGGTACGGCGCCAGGGCGGCCGCACGCTGCGCATCGCCGTGGTCGACAACAATCGGCCGGCGCTCGCGTTCTGGCCCCGCCTCGGCTACCGCACGATCGGCCACAAGCCCTGGCTGCGCGGGGCGATCGAGGACAGCGTCCACATCATGATCAGGGAGTTGCACGAGTGATGACGTATTTTCCGCTCTACCTTGCCGTCGGCGCCGGTGCCGGCTTTCTCGCCGGCCTGCTGGGCGTGGGCGGCGGCCTGGTCATCGTGCCTGCGCTGGTGTTCGCCTTCGAGGCTCAGCATCTGCCGCATGTGCTGCACCTGGCGCTCGGCACCTCGCTCGCGAGCATCCTGTTCACCTCGCTGTCGAGCATACGCGGCCACCATGCGCGCGGCGCGGTGAACTGGCGCATCGTCAGGGATGTCACGCCGGGCATCCTGCTCGGCACCCTAGTCGGCGCCACCATCGTCAGCCAGTTACCGACACGGCCGCTGAAGATATTCTTTACCGCCTTCGTGTTCTACGTCGGCATCCAGATGCTGGCCAACGTCAAACCGAAGCCATCCCGCGAGCTGCCCGGCAAGGGCGGCATGTTCGCAGCCGGCAATGTGATCGGCGGGGTGTCGAGTTTTGTCGGTATCGGCGGCGGCTCGCTGTCGGTGCCGTTCATGAGCTGGTGCAATGTGAAGATCCATGAAGCCATCGGCACCTCGGCCGCGATCGGCTTTCCAATCGCGCTGGCGGGCGCCGCCGGCTATGTCGTCAACGGCCTCGCCGTGGGGCGCGATCTGCCAGAATGGACACTCGGCTTCGTCTACCTGCCCGCGCTGGCCGGTATCGCGGCGATGAGCGTGCTGACCGCCGGCCTCGGCGCCAGGGCGGCGCACCGGTTGCCGGTGGCGGCGCTGAAGAAGACCTTTGCCGTGCTGCTGCTCGGGATAGGCGCGAAGATGCTGTGGAGCCTGTTCTGAGCCGCTGGCACATCCGGCCCGCCGCACTCGATGATGCGGCCGCCATTGCCGCGGTGCACGCGCAGAGCTGGCGCGAGACCTACCCGGGCATCGTGCCTGACGCTTATCTGGCGTCGCTCGACGCGGCCCGGCTGCTGCCCGACCGGTGCGAAGTCCTGAAACGCGGCGAGACGCTGTGTTTCGTGGCGGTGGTCGAAGGGCGGGTGGTCGGTTTCGCCGATGGCGGCGCGAGCCGCGATGCGGCGCCAGTACACGATGGCGAGCTGCATGCGCTCTACCTGCTTGCCGCCTGCCACGGCGCGGGCATCGGCCGCGCGCTGCTGCTGACGATGGCCGAGGCGCTGCGGCGGCAAGGCTATCGCGCGATGCATGCCTGGGCGATCCGCGAGAATCTGCCGGCCCGCCAATTCTACGCAGCGATGGGTGCCACCGCCGGTGCCGAGCAGGCCTTCGAGCTCGGCGGCACCCTGCTGCACGAAATCCACTACGGCTGGCCGGCGCTTGCGCGGCTGCCAGCCCCCATCCAGACAGGAAACCCGTCATGACACAGAAAACCGCTCTGATCACCGCCGCCGGCTCCGGCATGGGCGCGGCCATCGCCCGCAAACTCGCCGCCGACGGCTATCGTGTCGCGGTGATGTCGTCGTCGGGCCGAGGCGAGGCGCTGGGGCGCGAGCTCGGCGGCATCGGCTTCACCGGCTCGGTGACGAATCCCGACGAGCTGGCGCGCTTCGTCGAGCTCGCGCACACCGAGTTCGGCCGTATCGACGCCGTCGTCAACAGCGCCGGCCACCCGCCCAAGGGCGATCTGCTCGCGCTGAGCGACGAGCAGTGGCATGCCGGCCTCGACATCGCGCTGCTCAACGTGGTGCGCATCACCCGTCTGGTCACGCCGATCATGGCGGCCCAGGGCGGCGGCGCGATCGTCAACATCTCGACCTTTGCCGCGTTCGAGCCCGATCTGCAGTTCCCGATCTCGGGCTGCATGCGTTCAGCGCTCGGCAGCTACGTCAAGCTGTTCGCCGACCGCTACGCCAAGGCCGGCATCCGTATCAACAATGTGCTGCCGGGCTATATCGACAGCCTGCCGGAAAAACCCGAGCGGGTGGCGGCCATCCCGCTGGGGCGCTATGGGCGCAGCGACGAGATCGCGGCGACGGTTGCCTTCCTGCTGTCGGACGCAGCGAGCTACATCACCGGGCAGAACCTGCGCGTGGACGGCGGCCTCACCCGCAGCGTCTAACCAGGGCTACCTGACAGCCGCGCCGCGCCGTACAATCAGGGCATGCCCGTATCCTACCTGCGCAGCCTGACCGGCCTGGAACGCAACCAGCGAGCCAACCGCCATCTCGGCTACGCGCTCGCCTTCAACGCCGGTGCGGTCAATGCCGGCGGCTTCCTGGCCGTCGGCCAGTACACCTCGCACATGACCGGCATCGTCTCGCTGATGGCCGATAACCTGGCGCTCGGCCACATCGCGGCAGTGATCTCGGCGCTCGTCGCGCTGCTCACCTTCATCGTCGGCGCCATGCTGTCGACCCTGCTCATCAACTGGGCGCGCCGCCAGCGCCTGCACAGCACCTACGCGCTGGCGCTGGGTTTCGAGGCCTTGCTGTTGCTGCTGTTCGGCGTGATGGGCGCGCGGCTGATGGACGACGCGCCATTTTACATCCCGCTCACGGTGACGCTGCTGTGCCTGATCATGGGCTGCCAGAACGCGATGATCACCAAAGTGTCGCAAGCAGTGATCCGCACCACGCACGTCACCGGCATCGTCACCGATATCGGCATCGAGCTCGGCAAGCTGATTTACTGGAACCGCTCGGCCGGGCCCGACGAAGACATGGTCCACGCCAACCGCGACAAGCTGCGGCTGCACATCACGCTGCTGGTGCTATTCTTTTCGGGAGGCGTGGTGGGCGCGCTGGCCTTCCAGCACTTCGGCTTCACCACCACGATCCCGCTCGCGCTGTGGCTGCTGGTGCTTGCGGCCGTGCCCATCTGGGACGACGCGCGCCGGGCCTGGTTGACGAAGCGCCTGCAGGGCGAAGGCGGGCACGCCGTCGCCGAATCACGGACCAACACACCAAAATAACCAAGATCGAGATCGCATGCGCACCCAACTCTTTCCACCGCTTGAAGCCAACCGCCACGGCAGACTGGCCGTCGATGCCACCCACACGCTGTATTTCGAGGAGGCCGGCAACCCCGACGGCATGCCGGTGATCTTTCTGCACGGCGGCCCCGGCGCGGGCGCGAGCCCCAAGCACCGGCAGTTCTTCGACCCCGACTTCTACCGCATCGTGATCTTCGACCAGCGCGGTGCCGGCCGCTCGACGCCGCTCGGCGAGCTCAAGGACAACACCACGCCCCACCTGATCGCCGACATCGAGCGGCTGCGCCAACATCTCGGCATCGAACGCTGGCTGGTGTTCGGCGGCTCCTGGGGTTCGACCTTGTCCCTCGCCTACGCCGAGGCACACCCCGAACATTGCCTGGGGCTGGTGCTGCGCGGCATCTTCCTGTGCCGCGACAGCGAGATCGCCTGGTTCATGCACGGCATCCGCCAATTCTTCCCGGAACAGTGGCAGCAGTTCAGCAGCTATCTGCCCGAGGCCGAGCGCGGCGATCTGCTCGGCAACTACTACCGCCGCCTGACCGACCCCGACCCGGCCGTGCACATGCCGGCCGCCCATGTCTGGAGCCATTACGAGGGTGCCTGCTCGACGCTGCTGCCGGACGAGGCCCTGCTGCACGGCCACTTCGACGACGACACCGTGGCGCTGGGACTGGCGCGCATCGAGGCTCACTACTTCGTCAACAAGATCTTCCTGCCCGACAACAGCCTGCTCGCCAATATCGACCGCATCCGCCACCTACCGGCCGTGATCGTACAAGGCCGCTACGACGGCGTGTGCCCGCCCGTATCGGCCTGGGACCTGCACCAGGCCTGGCCCGAAGCGGAATTCATCGTGGTGCCGGATGCCGGCCACGCCGCCTGGGAGCCCGGCATCTGCGCCGAGCTGGTCAAGGCATGCGAGCGCTTCCGCCTCACCGGCACGCTCAAGGCGGGCTGACGAACCGATAAGCGCAAGGCATCACGCGGCCAAGCATGTGCACCTTGCAGCCTGGCCACACTTAGCATAGCCCGCCAGCTCGCGCCGACCGCGCCCGCACGCCTTGTGCTACAGCGCGTGTTGCGGCGCCTGATCGGGCGCTGGACTGTGTCGGTGGCGGCGATACCGCTTTGTTCCTTGTCGGCGGGGGCCGCATGGACCATGCTGAATGGTTCGCAACCCCGCTACCCAAGGAGCCCGCATGTACCACGCTTACGGTGTCTCGCCGTCCGGCAACTGCTACAAGGTCAAACTCGCCCTGAGCCAACTCGGCCTGCCGTTCGAGTGGCATGAGGTCGACATGATGCACGGCGAACATCTGCAGCCGGCCTTCCTGCGCATGAACCCGAACGCCAAGGTGCCGGTACTGGCGATCGACGACGACACCTTCCTGCCGGAATCGAACGCCATCCTCTATTACCTGGCGCAAGGCACCGAGCTGATGCCGGCCAGCCGCCTGGAGCAGGCCCAGGTCATGCAGTGGCTGTTCTTCGAACAATACAGCCACGAGCCCCATATCGCCGTGGCGCGTTTCATCCATGTCTTCCTCGGCCGCCCGGCGAGCCGCGAGGCCGAGCTCGCCAGCAAGATGAAGGGCGGCTACAAGGCGCTCGACGTGATGGAGCAGCACCTGGGCAAGCAGGTCTATTTCGTCGGCAACCGCTACTCGATCGCCGACATCGCGCTCTATGCCTATACCCACAAGGCACACGAAGGCGGTTTCTGTCTCGACGCCTACCCGGCGATCCGCAGCTGGCTGGCGCGGGTGGCCGCACAACCGGGCCATGTCGCGATGTGATATATATGCGCCGGCCGTTCATCAAAGGTTAACTGCCTTCGTGGCAACAATAGCGCCAGGCAATATCCCGACAACACAAGGAGTCACCATGAAAATCAAACTGATGCTTGCCGCATTGCTCGTTTCCGCCACGAGTTTTGCATTTGCCGACGCCACGGCCGACTACAGCGCGGCCAAGCAGGATATCGACGCCAAGTACAAGGACGCGGTCAAGGCCTGTGCGACCGAGGCGAAATCGGCCCAGGCCAAGTGCAAATCGGCCGCCAAGAAGGATATGCAGGCGCAGCTCGCCGAGGCCCGCCAGCAGCGCGATGCGGCGGCCAAGTGCGCGGACTGCGGCGTGGTCACGGCGGTGACACCGTATGAAGTCAAGGGCGAAGGCTCGGCAGTCGGCGCGGTAGCCGGCGGGCTGGTCGGCGGCCTGCTCGGCAAGCAAGTGGGCAAGGGCGACGGCAACAAGGTCGCCACCGTCGCGGGTGCCGCGGCAGGCGCCTATGGCGGCTACAAGGCCGAAGAAGCGCTGAAGACCAAGCAGTACTTCGAATACACGGTGAAGCTCAACAACGGCAAGGTGCAGAAGGTCAAACTCAACAAGCCGGAAGAGAAGGCCGAGTTCAAGGTCGGCGACAAGATCAAGCTGAGCGGGGATGGCATGGTCAGCAACTGAGTATTGCGCTACCTCATCGACAGGCCCGTCCAGCGGGCCTTTTTCTTTATGGGCATCCGGATTACGGTGTGTTTGCCCACAACGAAATCCGGCTTTAAGGTGCCTTGTTAACCGATTGAGGGGGCAAACATGAGTAATCACAGAAAAGTCGCAGCAATGGTTGTCGTTGCCTCCCTAACGGCGGCAGCGCTGGCGATGTCTCCGACCCCTGTACCGTGGGGCTACCCAGCGCTGGATGCGCTTTGCCTCCTACAGGAAGCAGCGGCTGTTGACGGTGTTTCGGGTGCCTACCCGATCGGGGCGACCGCCGAAACCAAGTTTGGCAAGTGGACCTGCACGAGGGTTGTTGTGAGCCAGTCTCCCGTGAAAACTGGCGGTGTTTGGGTGCAGAAGTAGCAAGGAAGGCGTGTGGGTCGCCCACAGCCAAATCCGGATAGCCTTCCCTATTCCGGCCAATACAACATTATTTCATTGAATGCTAATATTTAGCTGTCCGCCGCCAGACAGGAAACATTGGCATGCCCTCCCCCACCACCCGATCACGCCTTGTCCGGCAAGGCCTGCTGGCCGCCCTGCTGCTGGGCAGCGGGCCGACACTGCCGGCCCAGGCCGATGAGCTCAGCTCGCTGCGGCAACGCGATTACACGCAGATCGACCGGCATGCGCTGGCGGCAGGCGATCAAGCTACCCGGACGCTCGGCGGGCTGGTGGCCTATCTGGTCGAAACGGCCAGGGACGACGCAGACAAGGCGCGGGCGATCTTCCGCTGGATCACCGAGAATATCGAGTACGACGCCGCCGGCTTTTTCTCCGGCCAATATGGCGACCTGAGCGCCGAGGGCGTGCTCAAGCGGCGCAAGGCCGTCTGCAGCGGCTATGCCGAGTTGTTCTCGCGCATGGCGAAGCTCGCCGGACTCGAAGTCATCTCGATACGCGGCTATGTAAAGGACGTGCTGCACCAGAACGGCGAGCCGTTCGCCGACACCAATCACGACTGGTCCGCGGTCCGGCTCGCTGGGCAATGGTATCTGCTCGAACCGACCTGGGGCGCAGGCGGGCTGGACGACACAGGGCAGTTCAAGAAGCACTTCTCCGAGCGCCACTTTCTGGTCGACCCGGGCCAGCTCGCCTATACCCATTTCGCGGCCGACCCGCGCTGGCATGTAGCGGATACGCCATCGCTGGCGGCATTCAACGCACAGATCCGGCCCTACGAGGCCTATCACCGCTATGGCGTCGAGGCACGCGAGACACGCCAGCAGCTGACGGCCCAGTGCGCATCGCAGACGCTCACCTTCAACACGCCCGGCAACGTCTATCTGCGTGCATCGCTGGAACGCGATGGCCATGTGCTGAGCCAGCAGACCCTGCTGCAACGCCATGGTAACGACAACCAGTTGCTGGTTGCCGCACCTGCGGCCGGTAATTACACGCTACGGCTGTACGCCAAAGAAGCCAACGCGCCCGGCCACGTGTTCGAACAGGTGGTGCACTACACGCTGCAGTTTCCGGCAGGCTCTGCGTTCCAGTTCCCGGTCGATTACGTCACCTTCCGCGAGCATGGCGGCACGCTGCAGACGCTGCTGGCCGGCACGCTGAGCCTCGGCGCGCTCACCCACTTCTCGCTCGATCTGCCGGGCGCGGTCGAGATCGCGGTGGCCCGCGATGCGGAGCACTGGATCAAGCTCGACAAGCGGGGTGACCATTTCGAAGGGGATGTCGAGATCGCCGGGGCCACGACGGTCTACGCAAAATTCGACGACACGGCACCGGACCACCTCGCCGTGCTGAGCTACAGCGCGGTGACGGAGCCCGTCACGCAGGCGTTCACCCCGTGCCAGGCGCTGCCCGCAGGCGTGCAACTGGCCAGCAACGAGGGCCAGGCGCCGGCCGCCCCGCGCTGAACGGAATGTTCAGGCACTCACGAGGCGCTGCAAGGCCGCCTCGGCGTCCTCCACGCTGATGTCGCCGACATCCAGCGTGTCTTTCTGCAGCAGCTGATAGGGCACACCCCACGGGTGCCAGATGCGTGCATCCGACTTGCCGAAGAAGCATACGATGGGCTTGCCCAGCCCCGCGGCAACATGCATCGCGCCGCCATCGGAACAGACGACCGTGTCGGGCAGCGACAGGCCCGCGATCAACTGCTCGAGCCGCTGCGTAGGATAGGGCAAGAGCGGGACATCACGCAGCGCCGCCATGATCTGGGCAGCCTTGCGGTCGTCGCCGGGATGCAGCGGATTGTCTTCATCGCCCGGTGACCAGAACAGCATGAAGCCGTAACCGCCGCCCTGGTGCAGGCGACGTGCGAGCTCGACGAAGCGCTCCGCCGGCCAGCGCTGGCTGGGCTTGCGCGCGCTGATGTGCAACCCGACGATCTTCATGCCCGGTTTGTACCATGCCTGCGCCTCCAGCTCGTGTCCTGCAGCGGCGGCTTGCGCCGGATCAGGCGCAAGGGCCAGGGTGGGTGGCACCTCCTCGATGCCGAGCGGATGCAGCAGCGGCGCCATGATCTCGGCGCTGTGGATGCCCGGTGGCGGCGGGGCAAGCGCCCGGTCGATGCCATCGCGCGGCTTGCCGTCAGGCGTAAAACCGACGATATGACGCGGCGCCAGCCGGCGCGCCATGCCGGCGGCACGCCCGGTATAGCCATTGCCGGCCAGGATGATGTAGTCGTAGCGCTGCCGGCGCAATTGCCAGAATAGCCTCAACCGTGCCAGCAGATTGCCGAACGCCGACTCGCCGTGCTCGAGATGTTTGCCCTTGGTGTAGGCGTAAACATGGTCGAGGTGTGGATTGTGGGCGAGCACCGCAACGTTGTAGCTGTTCACCAGCGCGTCGATACGTGCATTCGGATAGTGGCGGCGCAGGCTCGCAATCAGCGGCGTGGTACAGACCAGGTCGCCGATATTGTCGCGGCGGATGACCAGCAGCTTGATCGGGGCGGTGAAATCGGGTGGCGTCATGCGGCACTCTGTCGAATGAAATCCAGCACGTGGCCGGTGCGTTGCACAAAGGCTTCAAAGGAAAAACGTGCGAGACGCTCGGGATGGTTGAGCGGCTTCGGCCGTGCGTCACCGGCGGTGAGTGCGGCCAACAGCTGGCGCAGTTCCTGGCCCTGATCCTCGCGCGGGTCGCGGTAGAGCAGGCCGGTTTGGCCATGCGCCACGGTTTCGGTGAAAGGAGGGGCGTTGACCGCGAGCACCGGCGTGTTGCACGCCTGCGCCTCGATGATGTTGAGGCCGAGCGCCTCTTTTTCCGGCAGGCCGGACAGCACGAAATCGAGCTGGCGGTAAATACTGCCGACGTCGTGCTGATGGCCCCAGAAGCGCGTCTGCGACTTGATGGGCGGCAGCGCCGCACGCAAGTCGCGCACCGAGGCGTAGCCCCCGGCGCCAAAGATGTCGAGCGTGATGGCGGGGAACTCGGCCAGCAGCGGCGCAATATGCTTGAACAGCAGCGGAAACTGCTTGATCGGTGTGATGCGCGATACGATGCCAAGCGCCAGTCCGGGCCGCCGCTCGAACACCGGGCGCCGCCGCAGTGGCTCGACCAGCGGCTCGAGCCATGACAACAGGCGATCGCGCCCCTTGCGCATGTCCCACTCGTACTCGGAAGTCTGCACGATGCGGCCGATATCCGCACTGGCAAACCGGGCGAGATCGGCCACGCCATACAATGGCTCGGGACAAGGGTTGGGTACGCCCGCATCGCGCAAGCTGGCCAGCACGTAAGCGGACACCGCGAACACACCCGAATAGCCATCGAACACGCGCGGATTGCGCCCAAACAGCGGCATGTGGGCAATCCCGAATACCGGGTGCACGCGCCGCCAGGCCGCCAGCGATTCACCGTCGACCGGTCCGTGGGTGATGATGGGTGTGGCAACGCCAGGCAGTTGCGCGGCCACCTCGCGCAGGCTGGCAACCGGCAGCAGCGTGGTATTGGGCAGATCGAGCTGACGCCAGAACGGCGCATCGTCCGCAACGACCAGCAGGGTGCGGCAGCCATGGTGCGCCAGGGCTGAGGTCAGAAAGCGGGTGTAGACCTCGCCGCCGCCGAAATGTCGCTGCAGGTTGATCTGGATCACCGTCTGGCTCATGCCGCTTCCTCGCCGATGGTTGCCAGCATCCTGCGCATCTTGGCCTCGAACGACTCCAGCTTCAGCACGCGCTCGTGGCCCGCCCGGGCGATGGCTTCACGCGCGGCATCGTGGGCCAGGTAATAGCGCAGCTTGTCGGCCAGCTCTTCCGGCGTGCGCCAGGTCTCCACCTCTTTGCCAGGCTCGAAATACTCGGCCAGCTCGTCGCTGTAATCGGTAAGCAGGAAGGCCCCCGTGGCAGGCACATCGAATACGCGCATATTGAGCCCGGTCTTGTTCGCGGCGTTCCAGCCGGTGATGTTGAGCACGACTTTCGATTCGTTGTAGACGCGGTTGAGCGCCTCGCCCCAGATGCCGTCGGCCTTCACCCTGCGCCAGATGGCCGGCTCCCAGCCGTTGCGTGGCTTGCGCCAGCCCGGCCCGTAGATTTCCACCGGCAGGCCGCGTAATGCGTGCATCGCCTCGCGCCGGCGCTCGTTGTAGCCGCCGACAAAGGTGGCGACATGGCGCTGCCGCGTGCCGGGCAGGGGATGATAAAGATCGGTATCGACCCCGAGCGCCACCATATGGCGCGCGGTTTCGCTCTCCTGCCAGCCGAAGCGATGAATGCAGAAATACTCGTCATACAGCTGTATGTCGTTGAGCAGCTGGCTACAGTCGTCTCGCGGGTCCTTGACCCACCAGCCAATGATCTTGCGCACGCCGAAGTCGTGCTTGAGGCGCCGCAACACCCCAGGAGACACGCTATTGCCACGGATGACCAGCACGATCTCCGGGCGGAAGCGCTCAACATGCGCCAGCAGGGCCTTGTCGCGCATGCTGTCGTTGTCGTGACCGAGCCACAGCGCCACGTCGGCATCCTTCATGCCCAGCCGGCGCAGTAGGCGTGACACCCACTTGAGCAGGTGCAGATTGAGCGGGCTCTCGACCTGGGCGTGGAAGCCCTCCGCGTCCCACCCCAGGTGGCGCAAGGCACGCACGCAGGAGTCGCCGAGCGGAATCGCATCGGGTCCGAAGAAATAGCTGACGAGGATGCGCGGCCTAGCCATGGTTATCCCGTCGCGCCGCTTGGCTGCCCACCAGCCCGGTGGCCAGCCCGGCCAGCAGCCAGAAATACCAGCCCACATCGCGGTTGAAGAAGTCGTCGGTCTGCACCTTGAGCAACAAGCCCGTCAGCGACATAATCAGTGCGATACGCCAGGCGTCGATCCCCGGCGAGGGGGGGCGCAGCAGGCCAAACAGTACGCTGCCTATCAACAGGACGAACAACGTGAGCCCCGGCGCGCCGAGTTGCACATATTTGTTCAACAGCAGATTGTGTGCGTGCGAATAAAGCTCGGTCTCCGGCGTATTCGACAGCTCGGGATACAGGTGCTTGAACGTCGTCAACCCGAAACCGCCACCTCGCCACCACGGCGCACGCGTGTTTTCCAGCGTGTGAGACCAGATCATCCAGCGTGGGTCGGCCTGGACCTGATAGACGATCGACGCATACCCCTTGTCGGCCGCCGCGTTACCGTAGTCAGACAGCGCTCGCTCGTGGAACTGCTGTGTCGCCACACCGGCCAACACGGCAAGCCAGGCCAAACCGGCTAGTACCAGCCGGATACGTTGCGGGCGTAACAAGCGTGGCCACCACAGTATGCTCCCCAAGGCCACCTGCGCCGTCACTACGAAAAACCCTATGCGGTTGCCGGATATGTAGATTGCCACGGCCGTGCCCGCCAGCAGGAACGCAGCCAGCCAGGCCAGCACGCCTCGCCGGGCCACCACCAGCAGCAGAAACGGCAGGGCCATCACCAGGTAGCTTGACAACTTGCCAACCCCTGCCAGCCAGCCCCCCGTGATCATCGGCCAGTCTCCCGTGCGGAGATAAGTAACGATCGCATAGGCAAAGAGATCGGCCAGCAACACCGCCGTCAACGCAACCATGGCATGCGCGACGCGCATCAGCCTGGACGACCTGGCCAGCCAGTTTGCGCCGAGCAGGAAACACAGCAACGCATACAGCAGCTCCGACTTGAATTCGCCCAGGCTGGCCGCGCGGTCGACGCTCCATGCCAGCGAGGCCAGCGCAAACCCCGCATACGTCAGCCAAGGCGTGCGCAAGGGAAAGCGAAACGGCCAGCGCCGCACGACAACACCCCAGCCGCTGATGCCGATCAGCAACACGGCCAGCACATTGCGCAGGGCCGTTGTGTGCGACAAGGGCAGCACCAGCATCAGTGCGGCCATCAGCGCCAACCCCGGGCCTTCCCAGGCTCGTTCGGGGACGAGCCAAGACGTGAACGATTTCATCGGTGCAACAACTCACTACATGTTTGCCATACGCGATCGAGGCTCAGCGCCAGCATGCAACGTGGCACCTGGCATTGTGCCGTGGTACGGCTGCAACGCCTGACCCAGGCAATATCGCGTTTGAATAGCTGACGTTGATCACGGCACTCGAACGGATCGACGGTCAAGGCGCGATAAGGCATGGCCGCCCAGAACTCGCCCGCACCGTAGAGCGATGCCGAGCCAGGGCCGAACAAGGTCACGGTGGGGGTGCCGGTCAGTTTGCCGATGTGCGCCACGCCGGTATCGGGGCACACCAGCAGCCGGCTGCCGGCCAGCAGGTGCCACATCTGCGCCAAGTCGAGCTGGCCAGCAAAGCTGGGGTAAATGCCGCCGGGGTCGACCGCATCGACCAGCGCGGTCTCCTTGGGGCCGGCGCTCCACACTGGCTGGATACCGTGCCGTTCGAGACGCAGGGCCAGTTCGCGCCAGCGCTCTGCCGGCCACAGTTTGAGCGTGCTCGAGGCGCCCAGATGCAGCACGGCGTAATCGCCGGTCGGCCGAGCGAACGGCAGGCACGGCGGCACCGGCCACTCGTCTGTGCGGTACGGCGTTGGCGCAGGGCCAGGCACCAGGTCGCACACCATGTCGAACCACGGTGCGGGCTCACTGCGATAGGCGACTTTCCGGTCCACCGGCCAGCTCTTGTAGGCCGGCCGATCGCCTGCGTGCGCGACGATGTAACGGGCGCCCAGGGCATAGGCGAGCCAGCTGTAGCGGTTGTCACCCGGAATCAGCGCCAGGTCGAAGCCGCGTTCAGCCGCGAGCGCATCGACGCTGCCCGGATCGCGCGGATCATAGGGCAAGGCCCGCACACCGTAAGGCTGGCCGGCGAACAGCGGCACGGCCGCCTTGGGGGTGGCCATGACGATCTCGGCACGTGGATACAGCGTGCGCAGCTTCTTCAACAGCGGCGCCAGCATCAAAGTATCGCCCAACAGCAGGTGGTGGGCGATCAGGATGCGCTGCGGGTCGGCCGGAAAACGGCGCCGGAAGCGGCTTTCAAGCCAGCTGCGAGCCAAGCGGGGCGCGGCCTGCAGCCGTGCCCTGGCACGACTAGCCATGCGTGCTGACGCCCCTGAACACGCCTTCCATCTTGTCGAGCATGACTTCGGTGCTGTAGCGCGCGAGCGCCGTGGTACGTGCCGCGGCGCCCAATGCCTCGGCATAGGCGCGGTCGCCCAGCAGCTTTTCCAGCGCGGCCTGTAGCGGCGCCACCTGCTGCGGCTCGACGATCAAGCCGTTCTGACCGCTGTCGATGGCCTCGGTGATCGAGCCGACCGGCGTCGTGACGATGGGCAGGCCGACCAGCATGGCCTGTAGCATGGCCTGCGGCACGCCTTCGTTGGCGTAGGACGGCAGGGCGAACACGTCCATCGCCTGCAGCCAGGGCACGACGTCATCCTGGTTGCCGGGCAGCGTGACACGGCCATCGAGGCCAAGCGCCTTGATCTGCTCGATGATCGCATCGTGACGCGGGCCATGGCCAACGATCAACAGCCGGGTACGCTTGTCCGCCAGGCCGGCAAACGCGTCGAGCAGGTACTGGTGGCCCTTCCAGCTGCGCAGCGTGGCGAGGATGCCGACGGTTGGCGCATCGGGGTCGAGCCCGAGCAACTCGCGTGCGGCGCGCTTGTCGCCGGGCACGAAACGGCGCGTGTCGATGCCGGTAGTGACGGACAGGATGCGCTTGCCATCGTAGCCATTGTCACGGATCAGCGTTTCGCGCAGCCTCTCGCCGGTCGTGACGATGAAGCGGGTTGCAGTCTGGTAGAGCCAGCGCGTGGTCGCCTTGTTGTTGATCGGTGGCGAGATATGGCGCGTACGCACGATCGGCGGCGCGTTGCGGAGCGTCTTGCAGGCCAGCGCAGCAAGCCAGGAGTCGGTCGAGCTGTGGGTGTTGATGACATCGACCGGGTGTTTCTTCAGCCAGGCGCGCAACGCGCCGACGCCGTTCAGGCGCTTCCTGCCGATCGGCAGGGCGTGGACTTCCAGCCCGCGCGCCTTGCCCTCGCGATAGATATTCGCCTCGGGCGGGCACAGCAGGATCGTGCGGTGGCCGCGTGCATTCATGCCGGCCATCTCGGTCAGGATGCGGATCTCCTGTCCGCCCCAGCCGCAGGAGGCCTCGGTATGCAGGATCGTCAATGGTTTGCTCATGTACAGCTTCCTTTTCAGAACGGGCCATGATCAAGGCCCGTTCGCGTTTCATTCGGCGGCGGCCTCGGCCTCGCGGAACTGCATCTTGTGCAGCATCGCGTAGTGCGCGCCCTTGGCCAGCAGCTCGTCGTGCGTACCGACCTCGACGATCTCGCCGTGGCTCATCACGATGATGCGGTCGGCGTTTTCGATGGTGGACAGGCGGTGCGCGATGACGAAGGTCGTGCGGTTCTGCATCAGGCGCTCGAGGGCGGCCTGCACCTGGCGCTCGGACTGGGTGTCGAGCGCCGAGGTGGCTTCGTCGAGGATCAGGATAGGCGCATCCTTGAGCAAGGCGCGCGCGATCGCCAGGCGCTGCCGCTGGCCACCCGACAAGCGCATGCCCTTCTCGCCGATCAGCGTCTCGAAGCCATCGGGCATCTGCTCGATGAACTCGCGCGCATAGGCCGCATCGGCTGCCGCGACGATCCTGTCGCGCGGCGTGTCGGCACGGCCGTAGGCGATATTCGCCGCCACCGTGTCGTTGAACAGCACCACCTCCTGTGAAACCAGGCTCAGGTTGGCACGCAGGCTCTTGAGGTCGATCTTTTCCAGCGGCTGGCCATCGATACGGATCTCGCCGCCGCTGACGTGGTAGAACTTCGGCAACAGGTTGACGAGCGTGGTCTTGCCGCTGCCCGAGCTGCCCACCAGCGCGATCGTCTCGCCGGGCCTGACGCTGAAGCTGATGTGGCGCAGCGCCGGCCGATCCGGGTCCTGGTAATGGAAGCTGACATCGCGGAACTCCACCTGCCCACGAGCGCGCTCGATCACTTCGCTACCGCCATCGACCTCGGGCTTGGCGTCAAGCAGCTCGAACACCGACTCGGCCGCCGCCAGGCCGCGCTGCACCGCGTCGGATACGCTGGTGATGCGCTTGAACGGCGCAAACAGCGCCGCCATCGCGCCCATGAAGGCAACGAAGTCGCCCGCGCTGAAATGCTGGCTGGCGGCGCGGTTGCTGGCGAAATAGACGATGAAGGCCAGCGCCGTTGCGACCAGGAACTGGGTGACGCCGGTATTGAGCGACGAGGCCGCGGTCTGCTTGACGCCAAAACGGCGCAGCTTGTCGGCCACCTGCCGGAAGCGCGCGCTCTCGTAGCGCTGGCCGCCGAAGATCTTGACGATGCGCTGGCCGTCGATCGACTCCTGCAGCACCTGGGCAACCTCGCCGGTGGCCTTCTGCTGGCCGCTCGACAAGCCGCGCAAGCGCTTGGCGGTCAGGCGGATACTGCCCGCCACCAGCGGCACGATGAGGAAGCACACCATGGTCAGCCGCCAGTCGAGCAGCAGCATGGTGGCCAGCAGCCAGACGATCAGGCTGCCATCGCGCACGGTGACGGTCAGCACGTTGATGCCGGCCTGCGTCACGTTGTTGACATCGTTGGTGACGCGCGTCAGCAAACGGCCGGAAGCCTGCTCATCAAAATAGCGCACAGGCAGTGTGAGCATGTGATCGAACATCTTGAAACGCAGGTCGGTGACGATGCGGTTGGACAGCCAGCTCGACGCATAGTCGTTGGCGAACGTCGCCATCGAGCGCAGCATGAACAGGCCGACGATGGCCAGCGGCAGCACGTAGGGGGCCATGGTCTTGCTCGAGTTGACGAAATTCTCGTCGACCAGCAACTTCATGAGCCAGGAAAACGCAGCCTCTGCCCCCGAGGCAATCAGCATCGCCACGAGCGATACCGCGAAGATACGCCAGTATGGTTTGGCGTAGCCCAGCAGGCGCAGATACAGCTCCTTGCTGGACACGTTGGTGTCAGTGGCGGACATGTGAAACCGGGCTAGGAACAATCGCGGGATTATACCGGATGCGCCGTGCTCAGGTACCGAGCAATCGCCGGTACAGCGCAGCCATTTCGTCGGCCATGCGGGCCAGCGTATAGGGCTCGACCCGGGCACGCGCCGCCTCGCCGAGCCTGGCGCAATGCGCCACCGATTCGAGCCGGTCGATGGCGGCGGCAAAGCCGGCCACATCCCCCGCCTCGCATACTTCGCCATTCTCGCCGGGGGTGATGAACTCGGCGCCGCCGGCCGCGCTCGAGGCGATCACCGGCAGGCCGATGGCCATGGCCTCAAGGTGCACATTGCCGAAGGGCTCGTAGATCGTCGGGAAAACGAAGGCATCGCCAGCCGCATAGTAAGGGCGTGCGTCACGCTGGGCGCCGAGAAAGTGCACCCGGTCAGCCACGCCGAGCTGTTGCGCCAGGCGCCGGTAACGGGCCTCGTGCTTGTCCTTGCCCACCACCAGCGCGCGGACGGGCAACTTGGCGGCGTGCACGGCACGGATCAGCGTCGCCAGCCCCTTGCGCTCGTAGCCCGCGCCGACGAACACCAGCACCAGCTCATCCTCGCCGATGCCGAGCGACTGCCGCACCGGCCCGCGATACTCGGCTTTCAGGCGCGGGTGGTAGCGCTCGGTATCGATGCCGTTGTAGATCACGTGCAGCTTGGCCGGGTCGATACGGAAATGACGCAGGATGTCCTGCTTCACCATCTCGGAGATGCAGATCACCGCTTTCAGGCGCGCGCTTTCGAACATGCGCCGCTCGGCGGCCTGGTTGTAGGCATGGAACGGATTCAGCCGCATCGACACGCGCGCGCGCCACCCAGCATGGCGGGCACGCTGTCGCAGCCATTCGCGGTGGACGCCGTCGCCGGCACGGTACAGGTCGCAGCAGTCGAGCCGCTCGTGCGACTGCACCAGGTCGAAGCGATGCTGCTCGAGGGTCTTCGCCACGGCACGGGCAAACCCCCAATCGCGCCATACATTGCCGATGTAAAACGGATCGACCTTGATCGTGCGCATCCCCTCGATCGCCTCCCAGCGCCGCGTGAGCAAGGTCACCTCGGCGCCGTTGGCGGTCAGCGCCTGGATCGCGCGCGAGACGAAACGCTCGGCGCCGCCGGCGGCATTGTATTTCTGCCGGATCAGCGCGATGTGCGGCCCGCTCATCGGGCCTCGCCCAGCAAGCGGGTGGCGGCGTCGAACACGCGGCCGACCTCGATCGCCTCCAGGCACTCGCTGCGCTTGCTGCCGCCGCAGCCATCCTTGCCGCAGGGGCGGCAGCTGTGGTCGGAGGTCAGCACCTCGGCACGCACCTGCCAGGGCCCCCACTCGACATCCCCGCTGGGGCCGAACAGGGCCACGGCCGGCGTGCCGACGGCAGCGGCGATGTGCATCGGCACCGAATCCATGCCGACGAACAGCCTGGCGGATGCAGTCAGTGCCGCCAGCTCCTTGAGGCTGAGCGCCCCGACCAGGCCATGCACCGGCTGCGCGAGACGCGACTCGATATCGGCGATGAGGCGCCGCTCCTTGTCGTCGGGCGCGCCGGTCAGCACCACGGTGTGGCCGGCCCCGGTCAGGCGGTCGACCAATGCCGCCATGCGCTCGGCCGGCCAGCACTTGAACAGCCAGCGCGACGCAGGATGGATCTGGATGAACTGGCCCGCGGCAATCCCCTGCTCCGCCAGCCAGGACGCGACCTTGGCCTCGGCCGCGCGCCCCGGCACCAGCGTCATGCGGCGCTCGTCGAGGCCGGGGTAGATGCCGATGCGACGCAGCGCGTCGAGGTGCAGCTCGACCGTGTGGCGGCGGTTGCCGCCGACGATCGGGTAGAGATGGGTGAAGCTGCGCTTCCAGAACCCGGGCTTGCCATACTGGCCCGATACGGCCCAGCGCGGCTTGAGCAGACGGGCCAGCCAGGCGCCGCGGCTCGAATCGGTGAGATGGATGATCAGGTCGTAGCGCCGCGCGCGCAGCCGCCGAAACAGGCCAAGCTCGGCGCCGAACCCCGCCCCCTTGCGCTGCGTGGTGAACAGCTCGCCGAGCGCCGGGTGGCCGGCCAGCATTGGCGCGGTATCGGCATACACCAGCGCGTCGATCTCGGCATGGGGCACGTGCGCCTTGAGGACAGAGAACAGCGGCGAGGTCAGCAGCACGTCGCCGTGGTGGCGCAGCTTGATCACCAGCACGCGCCGGACCTGGTCGAGCGGGATTGCGTCAGGAACCATAAAGTTGCGCGAGATTACAGCGCGTTGAGCTGTTCGAGGAGGTCGCGCATTTTATCGGAATCCTCGGCCTTGAGCATTTTGTTGATCAGCGGCTGGATCTGCACCAGATCGGTATTGAGCACGAGATTCTTCACGTCGAGCAGGTGCGCCGGGTGCATCGAGAACTTGCGCAGCCCCAGGCCCAGCAGCAACCGGGTCAAGGTCTTGTCGCCCGCCATTTCGCCACACACCGATACCGGCACACCGACGCGGTCGGCAGACTTGATCGTCTGGTGGATCAGGTGCAGCACGGCGGGGTGCAGCGGGTCGTACAGATGCGCCACCGTATCGTCGCCACGGTCGATCGCCAGCGTGTACTGGATCAGGTCATTGGTGCCGATCGACACGAAATCGACATGCTTGAGGAAGCTCGTCACCAGCACGGCGGCCGCTGGCGTCTCGATCATCGCGCCCACCTTGATGTCGCGGTTGAACGGGATGCCCTCGTCGGCGAGGCTCTGCTTGGCAAGCTCGAGATGCATCAGCATCTGCGACAGCTCGGTCAGCGAGATCAGCATCGGCACCAGCAGCTGCAGATTGCCATAGTGCGAGGCCCGCAGCAGCGCCCGCAGCTGGGCGCGGAACATCTGCGGCTCGGACAGACACAGGCGGATGCCACACAGCCCCAGCGCCGGGTTCACGCTCTGGTCGTTATGCTGCCACTTGGGAATCTTGTCGGCACCGAGGTCGAGCGTGCGAATCACCACGGGCAGGTTGCCCATGCGCTCGACAGCCTGGCGGTAGCCTTCGAATTGTTCGTCCTCGTCGGGAATCTCGTCACGGCCGAGGAACAGGAACTCGGAGCGGAACAGCCCAACGCCCGTCGCGCCGTTGGCCTTCACCTGCTCGATGTCGGAAGGCAGCTCGATATTGGCCATCAGCTCGACAGCCACGCCATCGCGCGTGGTCGGCACCTTGCCCTTGAGGCCCTTGAGCCGCTTGCGCTCCTGGTTCCAGGCGGTCTGGCGCTTCTTGTACTCGGCGAGAATCTTCTCGTCCGGGTCGATGATCACCACACCCTGGATGCCATCGACGATCAGCAGCTCGCCTTCCTGGATCAGCTGGTGTGCGTGGTGCAGCGCGAGCACCGCCGGCATATCGAGGCTGCGCGCGACGATGGCGGTGTGCGAGGTGGCCCCGCCGACGTCGGTAACGAAAGCTGCGAACTCGTTGTCCTTGAACAGCACCATGTCAGCCGGGCTCAGCTCGTGCGCGACAAGGATGCTGTTCTTGTTCGGCGGCGGCGCCAGATGCGGCGTGGCGGGCTGGCCGGCAAGCGCCTTGAACAACCGCTCGACCACCTGCATCACATCGGCACGGCGCTCGCGCAGGTATTCTTCCTCGATCTCGTCGAATTGCGCGAGCAGGGTGTCGAGCTGCTGTTTCAGCGCCCATTCGGCATTGCAGTGCTGGCCCTCGATCATCTGCCGCGGCTCGCGCGACAGCGTGGCATCGTTGAGCAGCATGATGTGCAGGCTGAGGAAGGAGCCCAACTCGGCCGGGGCATTCTCGGGGATCGAGCCCCACAGCATTTCGAGCTCTTTGCGCGTGGTGCGCACGGCCTTGTCGAAACGCGCCTGCTCGGCGGGGACCTGTGCTTCGGAGATTTCGTAATGGGCGACGTCGATTTCTTCGTGCGACATCAAATGGGCGTGGCCGATGGCAATGCCACCCACCACCCCAATGCCATGTAACGTAATCCCCATTCAGCCCGCCATTTTTGATTGTTGTTTTTTGTTTCAGCTTTTCAGTCTAAGCGAAGTCATTCGCCTTCGCCGAACTTGTCATTGATCAGGTCAACGATCGCCTGCATCGCCTCTGCCTCGTCCTCGCCGCTGGCATCGAGCTGAACCGTGGAGCCCTTGGCGGCCGCCAGCATCATCACTCCCATGATGCTCTTGGCGTTGACGCGCCTGCCATTGCGCGCGATGAACACGTCGCTCTTGAAGCGAGCCGCGGTCTGCGTGAGCTTGCTCGAGGCACGCGCGTGCAGACCCAGTTTGTTGATGATCTCGATTTCACACTGCAGCATTGCATTCCCCTGGCAGTACATAGCGCACGCCTTCAAGCCCGCCGGTGATGGCCTTGCTCACCACCACCTCGAGTGACTCGTTGCGATAGGTCAACGCCCGCACCAGCATGGGCAGGCTCACCCCGGCAATCGCTTCGATACGGCCGGCCTCGATCAGGCGACAGGCGATGTTGCTGGGCGTACCGCCGAAAATATCGGACAGGATCAAGACACCCTGACCGTCGTCGAGTTCCGCGACCAGGCTGCGCGCTCGCGCCAGGCCATCGGCGGGATCGTCCTGCTTGTTGACCGGCATCGCGGCCAAGTGGGGCACGTCAGGCCCCAGGATGTGCTTGGCACAGGCAATCAGGCTCTGGCCGAGCTCGTCGTGCGTGATGAGAAGTAAACCAACCATTGCTGTTCCGAATATCGGCCTACCGGCGGCGTACCGCACCCATCGAGGCCCAAGCGTCTGATTTTACGCGTTTACGGTATGGCTTGCACCTCAGGCTTGTCCCCAACCCATGACAAGCGCTTGTTTATACCGGGGGTGGCATATACCTTGCCAGCCATGTCGATCATCAGCACATCGGCCACGTCGAAGCGCTTGGCATACTCCGCCGCCGTCTGCACACCGCCAAACAGCAGCGGTCGCGTCACCGCCTCGGCCAGCAGCCCGGCCTGTGACGCCCTCGGCACCACCACGGTCACCGCCTGCATGCCGCTCACCGGCCAACCGCTGCGCGGGTCGATCAGATCGCTATAGCGTTTTCCGTCGAGCTCGAAGTGGCGCTGGTAGTCGCCAACGGTGACGGCCGTCTCGCCATCCTTCAATTCCAGTGTAGCCATCGCGCCAGCCTTGCGCGGGTGCGGCAGGCTGACAGTCCAGTCGCTACGCCCGTTGCGCCCCAGCGCCAGGCTGTCGCCGCCGATGCTGATCAGCGCGTTGCCGATGTCCTGGCCATGCAGGGTCTGCGCCTCGCGCTCGAGCAGCCAGCCGCGTGCCACGCGGTTGAGGTCGAGCTTCAAGAAAGCATTGTTGCCGAACACCACCTTGTCGCCAATCGACAGCGCCTGCAGCGACGGTGCAGCGGTCAGCAGCCGCTTGATCTCGGCCTCCTCAGGGCGAGCCGCTGTCACCGGGTGTGCATGAAAGCCCCAGAGCTCGGTCAGCCGCCCCTGCGCCAGGTTGAACATGCCATCGGACCACGACTCGTATTTGCGGGCCTCCTTGAGCATCGCCAGCAGGGCCGGGTCGGCCGAGTGCGGTGTCGAGCCCTGCGCCAGGGCGGCATTGAGATCGGCCAGCTCGGATGGCTGCCATGGGTCCCAGCGCTTGCTCAGCCCTTCCAGCTCGGTCAGCACGGCCATCGCAGCCTGCCTTGCGCGGGGTTCCTCCTCACCTGCAATGGCAACACTGACCGTCGTGCCGAAGGCCTGCCCCTGCTGCACCAGCGGCGGCTTCGTACAGGCCGATAAGACCAGCAGCAGCGCAGCCCCCACCCAGTCGCGAGTCATGGCATAGCCCGTTCGAGCGCATCGACGAACATGGCCGCGACGTTGAACCCCGTTTGGTCCATGATCTCGCGGAAACAGGTCGGACTGGTCACGTTGACCTCGGTCAGGTAATCGCCGATCACGTCGAGCCCCACCAGCAGCAGCCCTTCAGCCTTGAGCTGCGGCCCCAGCGCGCGCGCGATGGTCCAGTCACGCTCGGACAAGGGCTGTGCGACGCCCCGCCCACCGGCGGCCAGGTTGCCGCGTGTCTCGCCCTGTTTCGGGATGCGTGCGAGGCAATAAGGCGCCGCCTCGCCGTCGATGATCAGGATGCGCTTGTCGCCATTGACGATATCGGGGATGTAGCGCTGCACCATCACCGTCTGCGCACCTTGCTGCATCTGTGTTTCAAGAATGCTGCCAAGGTTCGGGTCGTCGAGCTTCAGGCGGAAAATGCCCATGCCGCCCATGCCGTCGAGCGGCTTGAGGATCACGTCGCCATGCTCCGCCAGGAACTCGCGCACCTGCTCCGGCTCGCGCGTCACCAGCGTCGGCGTGATGTACTCTGCAAACCGCAGGATGGCCAGTTTCTCGTTGAAATCGCGCAAGGCCTGCGGGTGATTGACGACGCGCGCGCCCTGGCGCTGTGCGGCATCGAGCAGATGCGTGGAATACAGGTACTCCATATCGAACGGCGGGTCCTTGCGCATCAGTACCGCATCGAAATCCGCCAGCGCCCGGACCTCGGTCGCGTCGAGACGATACCAATGCGTGTGGTCGCCAGTCAGATGCAGACGCCGTATGGTCGCCAGCACGCCGCCATCGCGCACGAACAGCTCGTGCTGCTCGAACACATACAGCGCATGCCCACGCCTGGCCGCCTCCTCCATCATGGCAAAGGTGGAGTCCTTATAGATCTTCAGATGATCGAGCGGGTCGAGCAGGATGGCGATGTTCATGGTGAGTTCTCTAGAAAGCAGCGGAATTCGCGCCTTGGCCATCATTGTTTCCGACCAGTAGGGTTAAGGCAAGCAAGGGCGCGGCTACAGCCCCTTGCCTGCCGTATGCACGGCAAGCCCGAGGGCCGACGCGCGAGCCAGATTCAGGTCGCTGGCATAGAGCGACAAGCCCAGGCCGAGCCAGCTCATCTGCATCTGCCAGGCCTTGAAGCGCGTGTCATACGACAACCCCACGGTGGTTCGCTCGTTGACCACGTATGCGCCACCAATCTGAGGAATCCACAGGCCGTCGATATAGCTGAGCTCGGCCAGCGCCCGGTATGCGCCAAACGGTGCAGAGGCGTTGACCAGCCATTTCTCCTTGAGCCGCTGGGTGACCGCCACACGGCTATCCTGCTCGACCAGCGAGGCTGCACCATTTTCGGCACCGACCAGCTTGCCATTGTTATCGTAGGTCACAGCACCAGCCGTCACCGTCTGCGGAATATCTCGCCAGCGGATACGCGCACCGAGATCCGACACCACGGCGTTGATCTTCACGCCCTGCGGCAGCTCCCAACTGATGCCGACATCGGTAGAAAACCCGTCGCCACTGGGGTTACCCTCCCTCACGTAGGGGTTGAACTGATTCGGGTCGCCAGTATTCAGGCCGGAATCCAGCCGCTCCCGAATACCGTAGAAACTGAGTTTGTCAGCCGTTGCCACGTCGGCATGTCCGGCTCCGTGCTCCAGGCGTACCCGGGTTCCGCGCAGATAACTCAGGGCCACGCCGGAGCGAAACTTGCCGAGCCCACCGGCATCGAATGCCATGGCACGCCCCAGACGGACGCCGTTTGCCGCGAAATACTCCATGCGATAGTCGACATCGTAAGTGCTGCCGGGAGTCAACACATCGCCGCGATCGAGCAAGGGTGCCAGCCGAATCACGTCGTCGTTGCCTTGTGCCAGCGCATCGCGCCGATGAAAGACACCAAGGCGCCAGCCTTTTGCGTCACCCGCCAGCTCGAGCTTGGTCTGAAACAACGCGAAATTGTTTCCCTGGCAGCAGCGCACATGGTCGGACCAGCTCTTGCTGGCTTTCATGACATCGATCGGGTCGTTGGCACCGTAAAGCTCGAAATCGAGACGGCTCGTAGCAACCGTCGCAATCTCGGCAGGGTTGGAAATGGCCAGTGGGCTGGCCATGGCGGCCGACTGGATGGCAAACATCACGGCGAGCACGAGGGAATGGCGGCGGGGCATCGCATACTCCAAAAAAAGAAGCCGGCAAAGCCGGCTTCTTTAACATCAAACAGCCTGTGGCATCAACCCAGCGATTCGCTGCTGCCGTCGACGAAGTTCGCTCGACCGCCGATGATGGTACCAACCGCGTTGTCACCAACCTTGACCGTGCCCTTGTACTGGCCAGTGGTCTTGTCGAACTCGACCGTCACCACGACACCGTCGGTATTCGACAGGTTTGCCACGCCGGCAAGCTCACCGGAGGTCGTCGCGGCATCGACCGTGATCGTGCGGCCATGGAAGGTATGCTTCAACGAGTAAGCCACGTTGGTCGGTGTAGCCGCATCACGCTTCGCGCCGAGGATTACGGTGACATCGTTTTCTGCAAGCGCCCCATGTACGACTGCCTTCAGCGAAGCCGCGCCGAACGGGCCGTTGGCGTCTTCGCCGGCCATCGTCACGTTGGCGGTCACGTCCGCGACTGGACCCACAGCATTGGAGACCGAGCCGGTGAACTTGCCGGTGACAGGCATAACCGACAGATCACCCACGTCGAGCGTGCCGGACACGGTGTAGGCGTTGCCACCAACCGCTGCCACCAGGTTCAGCGAGCCATACGGCGTGCCGTCATTGGCTGGGAAGTAGACGACGCTGCCGTCACCAATCTGGAGCGAGCTCGCCACACCATTCAGCGTGGTTGTCGCGGTGCCTTTCAGTGTCAACGTTTCCCTGTTGGCATCGCTGCTCAGCGTGCCGGAGACATCGAGGCTGGTCTTGTTGTCGGTCGAACCGAAGCCGAACGGCATGTCGCCCTTGGCTACCACGCCGACAGCCCTGCCACTACCGTCATAGGTCACGGTCGCGGTGCCATCGATATCGGCCAGAAAGGTAACCTTGGTTGCAGTCGTCGCACTCGGGCTGGCAAACGTCTTCTTGAATGCATCCCACTGATAGGCGCCGCTACCGGTTGCATGCAAGGTAAACGCAAAGGCGGAGTTGACGGTTGCGCCATCGACCTGGCGATCATTACGTCCGTAGGTACACGTTACATTACCCGCAGGGGTAGTTGCATCGGCAGTGCATTTACCCCCCACGCCACCCGCCGAGGTCTGCAACACATACTGGCCATTTACTGCAGCCGGCGCTCGGCCAGCCGCGATATCGGAGGCGAACTCGATGCCCTTGGCCAGCCACTGATAGTGTTCGGCAGCGAGCGAGCCGTTATTCGATGCGACAGTAACTGCCTCCTGCACACCGCGCGATACCCCCAGCAGACGATCCTGGGCAATCAGCGCCGATACGCGCACATCGCTCAGCATCTGCTTGGCCTTGGCCAGATCGCTGACCTGGGTCGGCGTAACCGGTGTCGGCTTGACGATGATGACGTAGGTGTCGGCTTTCAGGCGTTCCTTGGTGGCATCATCGGCATATTTCTCGGCAGCCGCGATCAGGGCGGTGTTGATATTGGCGACGAACGCCCCCGAATCGAATGCGGTGACGGCACTGCCATCCGTCCCCTTGCCATCGAGCACGCCGTCGGCCAGATCCTTGGCCAGATCTTTGGCGATCTCGAACGCCTTCTTGCCGCTGTTGCCGTTGCCAGCCAGAGCTGCGAGCACCAGCGCATATTTGTCCTTGGGGTCGTCCTTGAGGTCCTTGACCGACGCATCCACCAGGCGCGGCGGCACCAGCACGTCAGCCACGCCGAACACCTGCGCGATCAGTGCGTTTGCTTCCTTGATCTTGGTCGCCACCTGATCGGCGGTCAGCGAGCCGAGCTGGCTACGGACGCGCTTGGCCGAGGCATCGGTAAGTGGCGTGACGGCAATCGATTTGCTCGTGGCATCAGGCACCACGGCCTCGATCGATTCACCCGCGGGGAAATCGACGTCGGTGCCAGCGGCTTCGTCGTAGTATTTGACACCAGCCCCACCCACCACCTTGACGATAAAGGCGCCGCTATAGCTGCCCAGGTCGACAGTGGCCGTGCCGTCGGCACCAATCGTGCCAGTACCGATCACCTTGTCGCTCATGTCGTGAATTTCGATACGGGTGTTGGCTGAGAATTTGCCAAGGGACGGTGCGACCGTGACCTGATTGGTTTGTGCGGCCGGCGAATCACTACCGCCGCCACCGCCGCCACAGGCGGCAAGAGCAAGCAGGACCAGCGGGGCAAGTGCGCGCAGGCGGAAACTGGGAGAAGCAAACATTGAACCTCCGAACCTTGTTGTTGTGTGAGGGGTGCCCGGGAATCCGGGCCGGATACGGCGAGCGTTACATCAGAATCAAGTATATAAGGTTTACATTATTTACAAATCTATATTTTCCTTACATCCGTTCGTGGATCATTTAAAAAAAGTAACGGCAGAGGGAGAAAAGTGGCGCCTTGCTTGCCAGGGCGACAAGGGTTGACGGGCGCACAACGAGGCAGGCAGCCCCGTTCAGGCGAACTGGCGCGGCAACGGGCACCCAGGGCGGGCGGCCAATCGTCTCGATTGCAGCGCTATGGCTGGGTTGCCGGCAAAGATCGTTTGAGGACTTCGTAACAATCATCGACATGGGCGTTGCCGATCATGCGCATGGCACCGAAGCTGATCGATGCCGCAACGGCCTGGCCGAGCAGCGGTACGAACTTCAGCGCTGACTTGCCGGCCAGGCGCACGCCCATGCGGCTCAGGGCGCGCATGATCAGCTGCCGCGTGACGACCTTGCCGATCATCTCGCTGCCGATGCTGGTGATGGCCACCAGCATGATCTTCTTGAGTTGTGGATCGAGCGTGTCGATCTGCTCGGGGGTCAGGCCGAATTTGCGGTTGATGGCCGGGATCATTTCCAGCAGCAACGCGGCATCAGCGCCGATGTCGATGCCCAGCAAGGGGACGACCGCGGCGCCAGCCGACAGGCCGGCGCGCCGCGTGACCATAGCGCGGCACTCGGCACGCAGCGCTTCGAGCTGTTCGAGCGTCATTGGCCGCGACCCTGCGCTGTGCTGGTGGCCAGCTGGGGTGCCCGCGTCACACGGCCACCCGGTAGGCTTCTTCTTCGGCCGGAGCCGTCTGTTCGAGCTCGAGGCTCGCGGCGAGCAGCGCCAGACGGGCGACCACGCCATAGCTGTAGAAGCGGTTGGGCAGACAGTCCGGGTCGGCGCCACAGTCGGGCAGGCTGCAGGGGGCCTCGAACGACAGCGGTTCAAAATGCATGCCGGGCGCGTTGAGGTTCTCGTCGACGCCGCGGCCGGTGTGCACGCGGTAGAAGCCGCCAACGACAAAGCGGTCGACCATGTAGACCACCGGCTCGGCCACCGCGTCGTTGATGCTCTCGAAGGTGTGCACGCCTTCCTGCACGATGACCTCGTGCACCTCCTGGCCCTCCTTGATCACGCTCATCTTGTTGCGCTGCTTGCGGTTGAGGCCGATCACCTCGTCCGGGCTCTTCACGCTCATCACGCCCATGCCATAGGTGCCGGCGTTGGCCTTGACGATGACGTAGGGCTGTTCGGTGATGCCGTATTCCTTGTACTTCTCGGCGATGCGGTCGAGCAGCAGTTCCACCTTGGCGGCGAGGCATTCCTCGCCCTTGCGCTCATGGAAGTCGATGCCTTCGCAGCGGTCAAAGTAGGGGTTGATCAGCCATGGGTCGATGCCGATCAGCTTGGCGAAGTCGTCGGCCACTTCGTCGTAGGCGGCGAAATGGTGGGTCTTCTTGCGCGTGGACCAGCCCGCATGCAGCGGCGGCAGCAGGTTCTGTTCGATGCCTTCGAGCAGCGGCGGGATGCCGGCCGACAGGTCATTGTTGAGCAGCACCACACAGGGATTGAAATCGGGCAGCGTGACGCGGTTGCCGCTGCGCTTCACCGGCTCCAGCAGCAGCGTGTCGCCATTGGCCGTGGTGACCTCGGTCGGCGCGGTGATCTCGGGCGAGATGCTGCCCAGGCGCACGTTGAGGCCGGCCTGCTTGAGGATGTACTGGATGGTCGCGACGTTTTGCAGGTAGAAGGTGTTGCGCGTGTGATTCTCGGGGATCAGCAACAGGCTGCGCGCATCGGGGCAGACCTTTTCCAGCGCCGACTGCACCGCCTGCACGCACAGCGGCATGAAATCGCGGTTGAGGTTGTTGAAGCCCCCCGGAAACAGATTCATATCCACCGGCGCCAGCTTGAAGCCGGCATTGCGCAGGTCCACCGAGCCATAGAACGGCGGCGAATGCTCCAGCCACTGGGTGCGGAACCAATGCTCGATCTGCGGCATGGCACTGAGAATGCGGCGCTCGAGTTCGAGTATCGGGCCTTTTTGGGCGGTGGTCAGGTAGGGGACGTTCATGGGGCAGCCTCATGGGTGAATGCGGTTGGGCTCATGGCCTGGCGCCGTCTGGGAAGGGTTTGATTGTAGCCAATCGGGATGAAGTGGGTATGGCACAGCCGAATTCAAGATGCAGCAGTACAGTTGCCCATCCCGGCGAGGCCCCGGCGCCGCATGGGGAAGCGAGACGCTCGTACCGGCAAGCCCGATCGAGCGGCATGACGATCTCCTCTTCCTGTAGCAGCCGCCGTGCCGTCAAAGCCGTCAGCCGGACCTCAGCACGGCCCGGCAGCCCGCGCCAGCCTTGCCACGCATGGCAGGTACCGCTAGCCGTTCAGTCCGCACAGTGTTGCAGACTCGCTTCGGCAAGACAACCGCATCCAGTCTGACAACCTGTGCCGCAGGAAGGTTTCTTGTTATGCATTGCATCAACGGCGGGCGGCGGGCCTGATCGAGGCGCGGCTACGCCTACAAGCGGTCCGCAGCGTGGTGATGCCGATCGGCGAGCGGCCGGGGCTGTCGTCGCGACCTGCGCTGGCAGCCACGCGTCGGCCGCAGCGATGCCGAGCGCAACGGGATCTCCAATATGCGCCCCGGTGGCCGGGGCTAGCGCGACGCCGAGCGCAAACCGTGCAGGCTGCCGCAAGCGGCGCGCGGCCTGACTGGCGTCAGGTTCAAGGATGAGAGCGACCGGCTGCCCGCGCCCGACGGCACGGCAGCCGGCCAGCCGCGTCAGCCGCCAAACAGCGAGGCATCGACGCCAAACAGCACCACCAGGCCAAGCAGCGCGAACAGCAGTGCCGCAATGCCGTGCACCAGTTTCAGCGGCAGCTTTTTCGACATGGCATCACCGATGAATACGGCCGGCACGTCGGCAAGCAGCATGCCCAGCGTGGTGCCAGACACCACCGGGATCAGCGATTGGAACTTGGCCGCCAGCGCCACCGTGGCGATCTGCGTCTTGTCGCCCATTTCCGCGAGGAAGAAGGCCAGCACGGTCGCGCCGAACACGCCCAGGCTATCGTTGAACCTGGCCTCGTCGTCATCGAGCTTGTCCGGGACCATGATCCACGCGGCCATGGCGATGAACGACACGCCGAGCACCCAGCGCATGGCCTGCGGGCCGAGCCAGTGCGCGACCAGCGTGCCCGCCCAGCCGGCAAGGAAATGGTTGACGACGGTTGCGACGAAAATACCGGCGATGATCGGCACCGGCTTGCGGAAACGCGCCGCCAGCAGGAGTGCCAACAGCTGGGTCTTGTCGCCGATTTCACCGAGCGCCACGACGCCGGTGGAGATCAGAAATGCTTCCATGGGATTCCTTACGGGGCCGTACAAAACGCTTCAACCCAATACCACCGCGGCCCCATGCCGGCGGGTATCGAGTCGAAGGTCTTGCCAGGTGCCGGCAGATGAAGGATCTGCTGGTCGCCGCCGGCGCCATGGTCAGGAGACCAAGTGTGTTGACGCGGGCTTCCGTCGCATTCGCGGAACGGCTACTCCCCTAGGACGGGGCGGACTGTATCACGGCAACGCGGCCACGATCAACCGCGTTCGAGCCGTCGAAGCAGGGCATCGGCCTGCTCCAGCTCGTCCTCGTTGAACACGGCCACACCATGCTCGGCCAGCAGCGCGGCGGTGACGCCCATGCCGTCGATTCTGGTGGCGCTGAAGCTGCCGTCGTAGATCTGCGCATTGCCGCAGGACGGGCTGCGCGCCTTGAGCACGGCGATGCGGATGCCATGGCTGCGCACCAGCGCCAGCGCGGCTTGCGCGCCGGCCTGGAAGGCCCGGCTGACGTCGTCCCCGGCGGTGGTCATGACACGGGCCTGGCCAAGCCAGACACGACGGCCATCGCCACCGCTGATCTCGGCCGCTGGGCGCGGCGTGGGCAGGCCGCCGGCGACCTCGGGGCACACCGGCACCACGCGGCCTTCGCCGAGCCATTGCGCCAGGATCGGCGCGACGGCGCCGCACGGAATCGCGTTGTAGCGCACATTGGCGCCGAGCAGGCAGGCGCTGACGAGTATCTTGCCGGGCGCGCCCATGCCCGGTGCCGGGTTGCTGTCGGATGGATCCGTGCCAGCCATCATCGCTGGCTCGCCCGGCCCGCTCAATCGGCCGCCGGCACGAGGCGCAGCCGCGTGATCTCGGATGGCGCACCGAAGCGCTTGGGCGGCCCCCAGTAGCCGGTGCCGCGGCTGACATAGACCCACAGCGCCTGCAGCCGGTGCAGGCCGGCCGTGAATGGCTGCTGCAGCGGGACAAACAGGTTCCATGGCAGGAACTGGCCACCGTGCGTGTGGCCGGACAATTGCAGATCGAAGCCGGCCTGGGCGGCGGCGCTGGCGCTGCGTGGCTGGTGTGCGAGCAGCAGCTTGACGGCTACATCGGCCGGCGCGCCGGCCAGGGCGGCCTGCGGGTCGCTGCGGTGGCTGGGATCAAACTGGTGGGCGGAGTAGTCGGTGACGCCGGCGACGACGAGCGATGCGCCCCCGTGCTCGACCACCACGTGCTCGTTCATCAACACGGTGAGGCCCAGCCGGCGCAGCTCGGCGATCCACGCGTGAGCACCAGAATAGTACTCGTGGTTGCCGGTGACAAAATAGCTGCCATGGCGCGCCACGAGCCGTTCGAGTGGCGCGGTGTGGCTGGCCAGCTGGGGTACGCTGCCGTCGACGAGGTCACCGGTGACGGCGATCAGGTCGGCATCGAGCGCGTTCACGGCATCGACGATCTGCTCCAGGTAGCGGCGCTTGATCGTCGGGCCGACGTGGATATCGCTGATCTGCGCGATGGTGAAGCCGTTCAGTGCCTCGGGCAGGCCGCGCAGCGGCACGTCGACGTCTTTGACGCGGGCGCGGCGGCGCGCATTGACGAGGCCCACCAGCGTGATCAGCGCGGCCAGCAGCAGCACCGCCTCGGCACTCGGGGTAAGCAGGCGCGGCAGCATTGCCGGGAGCAGTGCCGATACGGCCAACAGGCTGAGGTCGCGCAGCACCGTCAGCACCAGCAGCGACGAGAACAGTCCCATCGCCAGCAGCCCGGCCCAGGCCAGCCGGTCTGACAGCGGCTGACGATGGATGGCGCGCGACAGCAAGCCAAGCGGCATCAGCAGTGTGGACAGCACCAGCCCGGCGATGCCGGCGATATGGCCGGTCGTGCCGAACGGCAGGTCGGGCAGGATCTGCCAGCCGATATAGGCGTGCAGCAAGGCGATCAGGCTGGTCGCGATGACCAGGAAACTACGCGGGGGCATGCTTCTCTCCGTGGGCGGGGGTGGCGACGCCTGTATGCGTCGGCGCAATCTGGCTGAGATGGGTTTTGTCGGACGCAATTCAAGCCCCAACCCATTCGTTTGAGCAGGTCTGCGTGACAAAAAATCCGGGCTATGCTTCAGATAGATAATATATTTTTTGCTGATCATCCCATGCCGGCCGACAATGGCGGACATGGGATGGCCGAAGCCGATTGGAAGCAGATGAACGAGGACCCGCGCCCCACCCTGCAGGCGGTGGCCGATGCCGCCCGCAGCTATCGACAAGGGCAGCTGAGCCGGCGCCGCTTCCTGCAGCTGTGTGCCGCCGCAGGCCTCGGGATGGGCGGCCTGCTCACGGCCTGCCGGCGAGAGGCCCCGGTGCTGAGCGGCAAGGCCATCGCGGCCACCGTCGGGCCGCAATCGGCAGTCACCTCGGGCAGCGACCAGAAAGCCTTCCTGCGCGATGTCGGGCGCAGCATGCAGGGCACCACCCTGCACGTAGTGAGCGAGGACACTCCGCCGTGCAAGGTCATCAGGGGCTTGATGCTGCAGGAGTTCGAGCCGCTCACCGGCATCCACGTGGAATGGGAGCTGCATTCGCTGGGCGAGGTGCTGAGCCGCGTCACCACTGATGTCGCGCAAGGCAGCGGCCATTACGACATTTACTATTGCGACCACTCCTGGCTCGGGCTGCTGCATGGCGAGGCGGCCGACCCGCACGAGCTGCTGGGCCGGGCCGACCTCGCCTACCCCGACTACCGCTTCGACGACATCCTGGCGCCGCTGGTGGAGCATACGGCATCGTACCGCAAGCAGCTGGTGGGCATTCCGTTCGACATCCCGATCCTGATCATGATGTACCGCAAGGACGTGCTGCATGAGTTCGGGCTCAAACCGCCACGCACGCTGGCCGACTACCTCACGGCCATCCGCACCATTCATCGCGCCAAGGCTCCCGCGCTGTACGGCACTACCGGACAATGGAAATCAGGGCATTACGCGCTCGAATGCGAAATGACCGCCTGGCTGTGGGCGCATGGCGGCTCGCTGTTCGGCGCCGACAAGCAGCCCACGCTCGGCGACGAGCGCGCGGAAGCGGCGCTGGCCTATATGCTGGAGCTCGGCAACTACATGCCCAAGGCCGTGTCGCGCTGGGATTGGCAAGGTCAGGCGCAGAGTTTCCGCCAGGGGCTGGCCGGCCTGTACCTGGGCTGGAGCGAATACTTTCCGAGCTTCGATGACCCCAAGCTGTCGAAGATCGTCGGCCTGGCCGAGGCCGCCGCACCGCCGCGTGAGCTGTCGTTGCGGCAGCCGGATCAGTGCGGTTTTGACGAGGCACCCGGCATCAGCCACCAGGGCGGCAGCTGCATGATGCTGTCGCGCCGCAGCAGGCATGTCGATGCCGCCTGGATATTCCTGCAGTGGGCTACCAGCGCCGACGTCACCGCGCGCGCCAGCCTGCTCGGCGGCGGGGCCACGCCGACGCGGCGCAGCAGTTTCGACGACCCGCGCATCAGGCAGCTGGGCGACGGCCTGACCAACCCGCTTCGCCATTTCCCGGTCACGCTGGATGCCATCGAGCACCGCATGGGCACTGAGCCGCATTTCGCCAACTGGCCGCAGCTGTCGCTCGAACTGGCGGTCGAGCTGGGACGCATGACCACCGGCCAGCAAACCCTCAGGCAGACCCTGCAAGGCATGGACGTGGCCGCCCGGCGGGCAGTCAAGGTCTGACGGCCGCAGGCTCAGCCAGGCTTGAGAACCGCCGCGCCGCTGTCCAACCGGTCGGCCGACTGCAGCAACGATGCGATCGCGCGTTCGAACAGCGGCGCCGCCTCGAGAAAACGCGCGCGGCCGCTCGCCAGCAGGCGCTGGAACATGCGCACACTGACGACGGCAGGAGGGCTTTGGCTGTCGACGCTGAGCACCAGGTTCGAGGCATTCTGGCTGACCCAGTGAAGGCGAGCGATATTGGGGTTGCCATCGAGGTTGAGCTCGATCGCGATGCCGCTCTTGAGCCGCGCCAGCACCTCGTCATCGCGCTCTGGCGGCGCCTCGCCAGCGGCCAGCGCGGCCGGGCTGGCGGCAACGGCAGGGGGCTCGTCGAGCAGCGCCTGAAACTTGCGGTCGATGACTTCGAGCTCGCCCTCGAGTTCGCCCAGCGCCTCGTCGAGCAGCTTGGGGTCGACCTCGACCACCGCTTGCGGTGCATCCTCCTTGGCGTCGCCATCGACAAACCGTGCAAAGCGGGCATGGATATCGGCCAGCGAGGGCACGATGCCCGCTACCTGGGTGATGTGCAGCGCATGCTGGTGGCTCTCCACCAGCCAGTCCATCAGCGGCTTCTGCTGGGCCTCGCTCCAGCCGATGCGGGCCAGCCCCTCGCGCAGCCCGGTGAGCATCGGCAGCAGCAGCACGACCAGCTGCTTGCGGTCCTGCTCCGCCACCTTGGGGACGATGCTCCAAATCAGGTCCGGCACCAGCAGACGATAGCGCCTGGCGCGCACGGCATCGTCGCGTTCGGCGAATTCGATCGCACGCGCCCAGGAGTTGACCAGGAAGCCATGCAGCTGGTCGTCGATGGTCAGGCCCGAGAGCGCCTCTGCCAGCATCGCCGTGATGCGCGCGAAGCGCAGCGTGCGGCTCTCGGCGTGGCTCATCGCCGTCACCGCGCGCCCTACGCGCTCGTCGCGCGCCAGCAGTTCGCTGGCGATGAAGGCATCGAGCTCATCCAGCATACGTTCGAACGGCGCCAGCCCCTCGCGCTCGTCGGCCAGCAGGGCCTCGACGATGCGGCAGATCTCGGCGGTCATGCGCTCGCCGCTCGGGTCCACCTGCTGCAGGCCGAGCGAGATCGAGCCGATGCGGTTGACCAGCAGGCGCGCCGGATGGTGTTTCTGGGTGAACAGCGCGGGGTCCTGCAGCGCCGTCTTCAACACCAGTATCTGCAGGCGCCCCAGCTGGGCCCGCACCTCGGCCGGCACCTGGCTGTCGCGCAAGATGAACTCGAACAGCATGGCGACGACATCGATGATCATCTGCTGGTTGACGTCGTCCGACGCCTCGCGCAGCGCCGAGCGCTGCTCCATCACCAGGTTGCGCACGGCACCGCTGTCGTCGACCCAGGGCTCGCCATCATCGAGCACCGCCTGCTGCAGGCTGGCCAACGAGCCCGCCAATGGGGCGCTGACCGTGGCCGTCGGCAGGCCCTCAGGGCCGGATGCGGCTGCCTCCGCGGCACCCACTGCCGCGCCGCCGCCCGAAAACAGCCGGCGCAACACGTTGCCGACGATGGGCGCGCCGGCCAGCCAGCCCGGCTTGTCGCTGCGCGGCGCCACGGCGTCCCTGGGCTGGGAGGCCGGCAGCAGCGCCATGCCCTCCTCGCCGTCCCTGGCCACCATCACGGCATCCGCACCGAGCAGATCCTGGGCCGAGGCCTGCTGCACCCACTTGAGCAGCGCATCTTCCTGGCTGGCAGCCGGCGCCAGCGCGCTCACGGCATAAGCCGGCATGGCGGCGGCCGCTTGCGGCAGCAGTGGCTGCACGTCGCCGGAGGCGCCCATGTCCGCCGCTGGCAGGATGGACGAGGCCGCATGGTGCGGAAACTTGCGTATCTTCAACATCAGCTCGGCCGCGATGCCATGCCGGGCGAGCAAGGCATTGAGGACTTCGTAAATGCCGGCGATCTCGCTCCTGAGCTCCTCGACCAGTTGATCGATGAGCCGCGAGGCCACGTCCTCAGCCTGTTTCAGCTGCTCGACGGCGGTGACGATGCAGCGCGAAAACAGATAGGGGCGGAACGGGTTTTCGCGCTCCTTGATGTTGTCCTGCTCGAACAGCAGGGCGATGCGGATGTTCAGGTCGCGCAGCGGCTCTTCGGCCTCGTCCCGCAAGAGCCGCGTGAAGGCTTCGATGCGCAGCTCGTCGTCAACCGCCTGGGTGTCGATCAGCGACAGCCCGCTCAACCCGCCGACGGACGAGAACGATGGGCGGAAGGTGCTGTAGGCGGTCTGGAAGCTCCGGTTGATCAACTGCTCCATGGTGCTGCACAGGTGCTGCTGCAGCGCCGCCTCGTGGCCGGACAGCACCACCCGCGCATCCATCAGTTGCCGGCTTTCCTGCGATGAGCGCGCCACCTCGGCCTTGCTGAACAGGTGATCGAAGGCGCCGCGCAGCATCTTGCTCTGCGCATCGTGGAAGGCCTGCAAGAAAGCGGCCCGGGTCAGGGCCAACAAGTCGTTTCGGTCCATGCGAGTCTCGTCGGGTCGCGCCGCGCTGTCGGGGTACGGCGCATCAGTCAGCACTATAGTCTTTATAAAGCATATAGCGAGCCAGTGCCGGCCCGGCAGCGGCATACCGCCCGTACTTGATCCGGCTCAACTGGTGCTACGCTGGCGCCATTCCTCCCCACCTGCGACGCTTCGCCCCCCGTTTTCCGCAATTCGTCGCAAACCGCAAGCCACGCGGCCGCGTGCTCCGTAATCTGGCTCCATCGAAATCAGACACGGGAGCCAAGAAATGAACAGCCTGATCACCAAGACCCTGATCGCCGCCAGCCTGACCGCGGTCCTGTTGCTGCCGCTGTGCGCGGCAGTCCAGACCAGCATGACGCAGCTGGCCAGCAATCTCGGCGACAGCACCGCCCTCGCCCATGCCCCGGCGCAGGCCAGCAGCCTGGCCATGAGCGACAAGCCGGCCGAGCAGGGGAGCTGAGCGGCGCACTCAGCCGCCCGCCACGCGGCGCTATGAGCGGCCTTGCGCCACCCTGGCCCAGGCAAGCTGCGTCACGCCCAGCCCAGCAGGCGCACCGCCATCCACGCAATGAGCGCGAACTGCGTGAGGAAAGCCGCAAAACGCAGCCAGATCAGCTGCGGACGGACCTGCAGCAGATGGATCGTCGACTGCGCGATGCGCGCATAGAGCACCCACGGCGCCAGGGCATCGGTCACGCCGATGCGCCCGTGACGGCCGCGGTCAGCGCCACCACCGCGAACAGCGGCAGGGTCTCCAGGCTGTTCATGTGCGCGCGCAGCAGCCGCCGATACCAGATCGGCCCCCCGTGCGGCTGGTCGGCCGGGAAGGCATCGATGCGCTTGCCGCCGAACATGACCTGCATGCCGCGCCAATTGATCACCACGAACAGCAACAGCATCGTCCATAGCACATAACCCAGCAGGGCCACCAAGGTCGCCGACATCGTTGTCTCCTCCTCTTATGGAATAAGGAGGAGCAGTCTAGCGAAGCTGATGACCGCCGGTCAATTTGACGCGGCACAGCGCGTGAATAAGCACCACAGCACCAGCCAACGCCCCAGCGCCAGCAGCAGGCAGCCCAGGGGCAGCGCAGTCAGCCCGTGCGTCGCCGCGGTCATGACCCCGGCCACGGTGCCGATGCCGGGCAGCGGTTGCGGATAGGCCTGCAGCATGGCGAAGATGCCGCCGTCTTCGAGCAGATCCGCCATCGCGATGGCGAGCGGCAACAGGCCCAGCCGGCGCCACGGGCTGCGGTCGCGCGTCTGCACCACCAGCAGCCGGCTCAGGAGCATCGACAGGCCAAGCCCGTAAGCGAGCATAAACAGCAGATCCGCGCCGAGAAAGTGCAGATAGAGCGCCCGGCCGCTCTCGCCAAAGTGCTGCAGGCTGGCGTAGGCGGTATCGGCGCTATAGAAGGGGCGCAGGGTCCAGTAGGCCATCGCCGCCACTGAGCTGGCGCAGCATGAGGTTGGAGACCGGGCCGTGGGACACGGTTGAATGCCCAGAAACCCAGCGCACAGATCACCAGCAGCACCGTCAACAATAGACGCGTGGCGTGTGTCAGCAAGCGCTGCTGCAAGGCTGCGAGCAACGGCTCTCCTCAATGGGCGGGACATGATCGCCAGCGCGGGGTGCCAGCCCGAGCGCCGTCAGGCTGCCACTCCGCGGGTTTGAGACGGCAAGGCCGCCGGCGGGCCAGGGTCCATCCCCACCCTGCGCGATCGGTCTGGCGAGTACTGGTGAGTGACGACGGGCGACGGCGCATCACGCTGCCCGGCTTGCGGCAAGCCCATGCCGCACCGCTTCAGTACAGCTGGCGCTCAATAATGCCTGGGCACGCCGCCAGCCGGCCCCTCGCGCGGGTTGGCAGGAGACACGACATCGCTGTCGAGCAGGTCACGCGTGCCGGCCTGTGCCCCGTTGCGGCGCGGGCTCGCCTGGGTGGCGGCATGGCCGCCTGCGGCAAACTCCTGCACGCGCATATCGGTCGACTCGGCGTGGCCGACCGCATCGACATCCTGTGCGCGGCCACGGTCGGCGTCGGGCGGGGTGGAGGAAACCGATGGGGTATTGCCTTGCACGCCCGAGCCGGTATTGGCCTCGTCGCGCCGGTACAGTTCGGCGTCCAGCGTGTCGATGGATTTGACATCGCAGGCAGCCGACATGGCTGGTGCATAGAGTGTGTCACTCATATTCGACTCCATGTAAATGGCTTGTGGCTATTACATATTGAGCATAGCAGCTGCTTGCCCGACTGGCCGGTAGCCGGCGGGCAATCGCTCGCGTATATTGCCGGCAGGGGCGGTTGCGCCCTGCCAGTATTGAGAAAGCAAGTATCATGCAAGACAAGCACGAAATCCGTCCCGGCCAGTCGATCGAGCTCCTGAAGGAGCTGCACATCCTCACCCGCGACGGCAAGATGAATCAGGACAGCCGCCGCAAGCTCAAGCAGGTCTACCACCTGTACCAGTTCATCGAGCCGCTGCTGCAGGAGGTCAGGAAGGATCATCCGGACGTCAGCCTGGTCGACCACGGCGCCGGCAAGTCCTACCTCGGCTTCATCCTCTACGACCTGTTCTTCAAGGACCTGAAGGACCAGTCGCACATCTACGGCATCGAGACCCGCGACGAACTGGTGCACAAATCGCAGGAACTCGCACACAGGCTGGGCTTTGGCGGCATGTCCTTCCTCAACCTGTCGGTGGCCGAATCGACCGAATCCGAGCAGCTGCCCGCCACGGTGGATGTCGTCACCGCGCTGCACGCCTGCAATACCGCGACCGACGACGCCATTCACTTCGCGCTCAAGAAACAGGCGCGCTTCATCGTGCTGGTGCCCTGCTGCCAGGCCGAGGTCGCCTCGGTGCTGCGCAAGAACAAGGGCCGCTCGCTCGCGCAAAGCGCGCTGACCGAGATCTGGCGCCACCCGATCCACACGCGCGAATTCGGCAGCCAGATCACCAATGTGCTGCGCTGCCTGCAACTCGAAGCGCATGGCTACCAGGTAACCGTGACCGAGCTCGTCGGCTGGGAACACTCGATGAAGAACGAGCTGATCGTCGCCAGCTACAAGAACCTGCCGCGCCGCCGCCCGGCCGAGCGCCTCAACGAGGTGCTGGCGACGCTAGGCCTGGAAGAGATGCGCGAGCGCTTCTTTACCGGCACGGCGGTCTAGCGCCAGGCGCCGGCGCCACGCCCGTCATTCCGGCTTGTTCGGTGCGGCAAGGCCGAGTGCGATCCAGCCCGCCAGGCCGAGCTTGTTGAGCGTCTCGATATTGCGCTCGAAAATCTCGGCCGCGTCGGGGAATGCCTCGACCGCGCGCTCGATGCTCGCTTCGCGCAGCAGGTGCAGCGTGGGATAGGGCGAACGGTTGGTGAAGTTGCTGATGTCGTCGGGCTCGGTGCCGGCGAACTGGAAATGCGGGTGGAAACTCGCGATCTGCAGCACGCCATCGAGGTCGTTATCGACGACAGCCTGATCGGCCAGCTCGAGAAAATCGTTGAACAGCTCGAAATCCGGCCATAGCGTCGGGTGGATCAGCAGGGTCGTGTCGACCTGCTCCGGGTCGGCCTCGGCCAGGAACTGCAACTCGCGGTCGAGCTCTTCGAGGAACGCATCCATGTGGCGCGCCTCGCTCACCACGATGCGTACCTGATTCTTCACATACACAGACTTGGCGAACGGGCACAGATTGAGCCCGATCACCGCCTTTTCGAGCCACAGGCGGGTAGCGGCAATGATGTCTTCGTGGTTCATGCTGGGCCTTAACATGCAGAGCGGAATCCCGCAATTATACCCTGTCCGCCACGACTGGCCCCCGCCCGCTGCCGGCCCGGCCCCAGACTGCCATGCAACTGGCGCTCCGCAACGGTATTAGCCTCTGCTACGCTAATACGCATTGCGCCGACAGGCGCGCCATCACGGAGAAAACATGGAAATTACAGGCAATGTAACGGGTGCGGGGCGCGGGCTGCTGATCCTGATCGGCGCGCTGGTCGTGCTGTGGATGATCTCGCCTTTCGCCGTGATCCCCGCCGGGCATCGCGGCGTCGTCACCACCTTCGGCAAGGTGGACACGGTGCCGCTCGACGAAGGCCTGCACCTGATCGTGCCGATCGTCAACAGCGTGACGAAGATCGACGTGCGCGTGATGAAGTCGGAGACCGAGGGCGACGCCGCCTCGCGCGACCTGCAGCAGGTCACCACCAAGATCGCGCTGAACTACCACCTGCAGCCCAGCAAGGTGGCGCTGACCTTCCAGGGCGTGGGTCTCGACGTGGAGGCCAAGATCATCGACCCGGCCGTCGAGGAGGCGTTCAAGGCCGTCACCGCACAGTACACGGCCGAGGAACTGATCACCAAGCGCGAGGACGTGCGCAACCGCATCCGCAGCCTGCTGGCGCAACGCCTCGGGCGGCACGGCATCGAGATCGACGAATTCTCGGTGACCAATTTCCGTTTCTCGCACGCCTTCGCCCAGGCCATCGAGGCCAAGACCACGGCCGATCAGCTCAAGCTCAAGGCCAACAACGACCTCGAACGCATCAAGATCGAGGCAGAGCAGAAAGTCACCCAGGCACGCGCCGAAGCGGAAGCGCTCAAGCTGCAGAAGCAGGAAGTGACCGCCGAGCTGATCCGCCTGCGCGAGATCGAGAACCAGAAGCTGGCGATCGACAAATGGGACGGCAAGCTGCCGCAGACGGTGGCGAGCGGCGCCGTGCCGTTCATCGGGGTGAATGCGGCCAGGTAGGCCACCAGCCGGCATCTACCCCCGATTGCCAGTCAAACCGCTCAATGCCCCGCGAAGTCGCACACGGTATAGAGCGGTATCCCCTGCGCCTTGACCAGCTTCGAGCCGCCGAGCTCGGGCAGGTCGACGATGGCGGCAGCCTCGACCACACTGGCGCCGAGCTTGGTCAGCAGCCTGGCGGCGGCGATCATGGTGCCGCCGGTGGCCACCAGGTCGTCGATCAGCAGCACGCGGTCGCCGGGCCTGCAGGCATCGGTATGGATTTCGACTGTGGCGCTGCCATATTCGAGCTCGTATTCCTCGCTGACGGTCAGGTAGGGTAGCTTGCCCTTCTTGCGGATCGGCACGAACCCGAGATTGAGCTCATAGGCGATGACCGCGCCGAGAATGAAGCCGCGTGCGTCGACACCGGCCACCAGGTCGAGGTCGTAATCCATGTAGCGGTGCACGAAGATGTCGACCAGCACGCGGAAGGTCTTCGGGTCCTGCAGCAGCGGCGTGATGTCGCGGAACTGCACGCCGGGCTGCGGCCAGTCGGGCACGGTGCGGATGCGGTCATGGATGTAGCTGGAATCGGGCATGGCAGTCTTTCTCTTGTTTTATCGGGCAGCGGGGCAATACCGGCGCGGCTTGCGGGCGGCCGGCAAGCCGCGAGGGAGCGGGCTCACACAGGGGCCGCGCCTGCCCGGGAAGATTGAATTGTAGGCGGCAATGCCTGCGTCGCGCACTACTTCGCCACCGTGGGCGCGGGTGGAAGGCCCGCGGTATGTTTGTCCGGGGCACGATGGCCCGGGACGCGATCGCCCGCAGCACAGCGCGGACACAGGCAGGCCTCGCCGCGCTGCGCGTCGGGGACAAGCGCCAGGGCCAGCGGGTCGATGAGCGCATCGGTACACCAGCAGGGCGTGTCGAAGCTGCCGCTGCGGGCAGGCGCGCACTGGTTGGGGCCGTAGCACAGCGGGCAGGTCGAATTGGGTTTGGGGGTCATGGCGTCATTCACAAACGGTGGCGCGGGGCGTGGACTGGTTACAATGCAGATCGTATCGCCTGACGCGGAATGATGATATGCCCAAGCCCACCCCCCTGGCCAATGGTCCTCTCCCCCAACCCCACGCAGGCTGGCGCCGCCGGCTGTACATCATCATCTTCGAAGCCGACACGCGCGCGGGCCGGCTGTTCGACCTGTTGCTGATCGGCGCCATCATGCTGAGCGTGATCGTGGTGATCGCCGACAGCGTCGCCGCGCTGCACACGCGCCACGGCGAGCAGTTTCAGCAACTGGAGTGGCTGTTCACGCTGCTGTTTTCGCTCGAATACCTGGCCCGGCTCGTCTGTGCCCCGCACCCCTGGCGCTATGCGACGAGCTTCTTCGGCATGGTGGACCTGCTGTCGGTGCTGCCCACCTACCTGGCCCTGCTCGTCCCCGAGAGCCATGTGCTGATCGATGTGCGCGTGTTGCGGCTGTTGCGCGTGTTCAGAATTCTCAAACTGACGGCCTACGTGGCCGAATACCAGTCGATGGGCTACGCGCTCAAGGCCAGCGCGCGCAAGATCATGGTGTTCCTGTCCGCGGTGCTGATGATCGTGGTGGTGATGGGCACCGTGCTGTACGTGGTCGAAGGGCCGGAGAACGGCTTCATCAACATCCCGACCAGCATCTACTGGGCCATCACCACGATGACCACCGTCGGTTTTGGCGACATCACACCCAAGACCGATCTTGGCCGGCTGATCTCGTCGATGATGCTGCTGCTGGGCTGGGGCACGCTGGCGGTGCCCACCGGCATCGTCACCGTCGAAATGGCGGCGCAACGGCTGCAGGAGCCCACCACCACCCGCACCTGCCCCGGCTGCCTGAGCGAAGGCCATGCCCCGCTTGCACACTATTGCATGCATTGCGGCGAGCGCCTGCCCAGCTATCACGCCGATACGATCGGTCTGCGCCGCTGACCTCGCGCCAGCAACGTCCAGATAAACAAACAGCGGCCCACATGGGCCGCTGCCGGTGTCGAACGGGGAGGCCGCTCAGGCCTGGCGTTTTGCCTTGCGGCTCAGCGCAACGGCCGCGAGGCCAAGGCCCAGCAGGGCAAGCGAGCCCGGCTCGGGGATGCGTGCGGCCACCGGATCGGGCACCACGACATAGGCCGGTACGGCACCGCCGAAGTTGACGAACGGGCTCGGCGCGAAGTACAGGCCACCCAGCGTGTTCGTTGCGACAGTCGAACTGGTCAGCGTGAAGACCCAGCTCAATTCGTCAAAATGGATGGCGGTCGGCACATTCATGAAGTTGCCGATGTGTGCGAACGAGCTGCCCTGCCCGGTGTAGCTGCCCGAGCCGACGGTCGCGCCGTTGAGCGAGAAGGTCCAGCTCAGGTTGCCGATGCGTGTGCCCTGATCTTGCATCGCGATCGGTGCCCACAGCATCGTGGTAGCCGGAGATGCCCAGTAGTCGTTGCCCAGCGTGCGCATCTTGAGGCCGACCGTTTGACCTGCCGACAGCTGGTTGCCCGCGGCGGACTGATTGGTGGTCAGCTGGCTGCCGTTGTAGGTGTAGTCATATTGATAAGTCGGCGCGGCAACGCTGTAACCAGCCAGCAGGGCCGAGCACAGGGCGAGAGCGGAGATTGCGGTCTTCATCGGGTTTCCTTGTGGTCCATCCTGGCAGCACCAGGCATTCGGATATGCGTCAAAACAAATTATCAAATCAAAGCAAGCAATATCCGTACCACAAAAAATATATCAAATCATTTCATACGCTTATGAAAATCACGATTCATGCAGAGCGCATGACTGTAAAGAATATCGACAAACAGATATTCGAATCACCAACAACAAGGTAAAGCCAGTCTGGTAGCCGACCCCAGCCTTACCGGCCGGTGTCGGTGTGATACCGTTGGCAGATAGCCGACCCGCTATCTCACATTGCAGCCTGGGCCTGACTGCATTCATGCCAACAGCGTGAAGACCCTACTGGCACCGGCTACCGCGCCTCGCAACACCGGGCTGGGTGCCGTTTTGGCCCCGTTCATGAATTCGAGGTCGATTAGCCTGATTCCACGCGGATATCGCGGGCCCGAGGCTCACGGCGAGCCGAAGCGTTCGAGCATTTCCGGCACCGGGTTGCCCGGCAGCCAGTGCCGATAGATGCGTTCAAACGTGCCGTCCTGCTTGAGTTCGTGCAGCGCGTGCTGCCAGCTGTCGATAAGCTTGGGGTCGGTGCCGCGCGAGAAGGTCAGGTACAACCAGTTCTCCTGGATGGTGAAGACCTTCTCGATCGTCGCCGGGTCCAGTCCTGCACTATCCATGATGCTGTGGGCAGTCAGGTTGGCATTGCACCAGACGCTGATGCGCCCCGCCGCCAGCTTGCGCGCCGCGACGGCCGGCGTGGCGGCGGTATCCAGGTTGGTGAAGCCCTTGGAGAGCAAGAGCTGCTCTTCGACCGCCTTGTGATACACGCCGATGCTCGGCAGCTCGCGCGCATCGTCGAGATTGCGGATGCGGATGTTGGCGCCGCGCAGCGCGTAGAAGTCGGTGGTGCCGACGGCCACCGGCCCGAGAAAGGTGAACAGCCCCTCGCGCTCCGGCGTGCGCGTAACGGTGAACAGCAGCACATTGGGGTTGTTGGTGGCCATGGCCCAGGCCCGCGCCCATGGCACCACGCGTATCGGATCGGCCTGCCCAAGCCTGGCCTGGATCGCCTGCACCACTTCGACCGCCAGCCCAGCCGGCTTGCCATTCTCGGAAAACGTGATGGGCGGCCACTCTTCCGTGTATATCTGCAGCGGCGTGGCGGCCCTGGCCGGGCCGAGCAGCGCCAGGCTGAAGCCAAGCAGGCAGGCCAGATGCTTGAAAAGGAAAGAAGTCTTCATGATGGTCGCCCAGTTCAGCTGCACCGGGCCCGCCGGATATTCGGATAAGGATATGATAGCTGGATATTTGGCGGGTGTAAGCGTTGCCGGCCGGGTGCCCCGCCCGCCATGCAGTCCGGCGTGAAAGTGCTATACCTACTACTGGCAAGCCCCCCCCAGGACCACCCCCACCTCGGCAGCAACATGCCCGCACCGCCACAAGGACACCGAAATGAAACATCTCTTTGCCCCGCTTGCGATCACCCTCGCCATGCTGTCTCACATGGCTTCTGCGGAAGAGGCCCGCGCCACCAAGCCGGAGGCGGAAGCCATGGTCAAGAAGGCGGTGGCCTACATGAAACAGCATGGCAAGCCCGCCGCGCTCAAGGAGTTCACCGCGCCGAGCAAGAGCTTTGTGGACCGCGATCTGTATGTCGTCGCCTACGATCTGAACGGCAAATGCCTGGCGCACGGCCAGAACGACAAACAGGCCGGAAAAGACCTGATCATGCTGAAAGACCCGGACGGCAAGGAATTCATCAAGGAGCGCGTCGAGCTTGCCAAGAGCCGCGGCAAATTCTGGCAGGACTACAAGTTCACCGACCCGCTGACGAAGAAGGTGATGCCCAAGGAGGCCTATTGCGAGAAAGCGGACGACGTCATCCTGTGCAGCGGCGTGTACAAATAACGCGCAGCGCATCGTTTGCCTTCCGTCCCTTCTCCAACGCACAACGCGCCACACATGACTCGACTTTCGGTACGTCTCAAGGTCATCCTGCCGTCGCTGCTGATGGCGGTGTTCCTCGTCATCGTCAGCGCGCTCGGGCTGATCGGCATCCGCACGCAGAATCAACATCTGTCGGACCTGCTGCAGCACCAGTTTGCCGAGTATGAGCAAGTGGCGGGCGTCACGCTCGATCTCGATCAGGTGCGCACGAGCTTCTACCAGTTGCTGGCCATGGTGCAGAACAATGCCGATGCCGCCAAGGTGGAAAGCCATGCCAAGGCACAACTGGCGCGGCTCGACGAGCTGGCCCAGCGCCTTGACGCATTCCAGCGCCTGCCCTCGGTGCCGGCCGCCCAGCGTGCATTGGCGGCAGAGGCGTTGGCCGGCATCCTGGCTTACAAGAAGGAAGCCGTGCAGGGCGTCGACATGATCGGCGTCGATCCGAACATGACGTCGATGCTGATCCAGTCAGCCGACGGCAAGTTCGGCAAGATCATCGAGGCTGCCAGCAAGCTGCTGGCGACGGAAAAGGCCCGCATGCACGCAGCACGCGATGAAAGCGTCGCGGCGTCACAACGCACCGCGGCCACCTTCACCATCATCGCGGCGATGTCGTTGCTGCTGGCCGGCTCTCTCGCCTGGTTGATCAGCCGTCGGCTCACCCGCTCGGTCACCGGCCTGGCGGCCGCGATCAAGCGCATGGCGGGAGGCGACCTGACTCAACCGATGAGTGTCGACTCCGCCGACGAGATCGGCGAAGCCCAGCAGGCCTATAACCACCTGCGCGAGACCCTGGCCGGCCTGATCGGGCAGATTCAGGATCGCGTGCGCGTCACCAGCCAGGCCGCCAACGAAATCGTCGAGGAAAGCCAGCAGGGCGTGCAGGCGGCCGACATCCAGGCCAGCGCCACGAACGCGACCGCCACGGCGATCGGCCAGTTCACCCACAGTCTGGGCCATGTCTCGGAGATCAGCCAGCTTGCCCAGCACGCCTTCTCGGACACCTATCAGCGGACTGTCGATGCGCTGTCGTATGTCACCGACTCGACGCAGCACACCCGCCAGACCATGCTCTCGATCCAGGAGGTGGAGCAGACCGTGCACAAGCTGAAGGTGCATTCATCCGAAATCACGCAGATCGTGCGGGTAATCCGCGAAATCGCCGACCAAACCAATCTGCTTGCGCTCAATGCTGCCATCGAAGCCGCCCGGGCCGGCGAGCAGGGCCGGGGTTTTGCCGTGGTGGCCGACGAGGTGCGCAAGCTCGCGGAACGGACCTCGGCCGCCACCGTCGACATTGGCCGGCTGATTGATACCGTCGTGCGCGAAACCGATGAATCCCATGCCGCCATGGGCAACAGCCAAAGCGCCATCGAAAGCTGCGTCGGCAGCAGCGAGAGCATCTCGTCGCTGATGCACAAGGTCCAGCGCGAAGCCGAAGACACCCTGTCACGCATCAACGAGATGGCCCGGACCTTGCAGGAACAGGATGCCACCCTGCAGACGATTGCCCATCACGTGGAAAAGATCGCGGCACAAACCGAGGCCTCGCGCGCGCGCGTCAGCACCATCGCCGACCACGCGCAGGCGCTCGATGCCAGCATGGCCCCGCTGGCCGGGGCAGCAGCCTTCTTCCATACCCACTGAAGCGGGACCAGCGGCGACGGGTGGCGCACGTCGTCGTTGGTGGGACGGAAAAGTACCTCAGACCAGATCAAGCATGCCGCCATGGGCTGCCGTCGCCCCATGCGCCTCACGACAACGCCTACTTCCTCGGGCACACCGGGCATCTGCCAGCGGTAGTTCGGCCCCGGCCTCGACCTACTCCGGTTCGGCGTCAGGCACGTCCAGCACCAACTCGCCCCCGTTGCTGATCGATGGCGGGCGCTACGCTCAAGTGCGAGCTGCGCCACAAGGCCGTGGCTAACCCAGCTATTGATCAGGGCAAAATACGGAGCGATGGACAGGCGTTGCCCCTTGCCTCATCGCGCCCGGCCTATTCGCCGCCGAGTATCTTCGGCGGCTGCGCCAGGTCGAAACCGTTGAAAGGCCTGGATTTGTCGTGAGCAACCGGCTCCCAGCCGATGCGGCCGTTGGGGCGTCCGCCATCGACGCGCAGCACGGCGCCGGTGATGAACGATGCCGCTTCGGACAACAGGTAGACGATCGCCGCCGAGATTTCCGATTCGGTGCCGAGCCGGTAGGCGGGGATGCTGGTATGCGCCTTTTTCAGGAAGCTGGCGAATTCTGGCGGATATTTCTCCAGTCCGCTCGACGCGATATAGCCGGGGGCGACGGCGTTGACGCGAACGCCGGCTGCGGCCCATTCGACCGCCGCCGTCTCGGTGAACGACACCATGCCGGCGCGCGCCGCGCCCGAGTGGCCCATCATCGGCATACTGCCCCACATGTCGGCCACGATGTTGACGATGGCGCCGCCGTGCTGGCTCATCCACTGGCCGAAACTCTCTCGCGCCATCAGGAAGCCGCCGGTGAGGTTGGTCTTCACCACCGCCTCCCAGCCATTGAGCGACATCGCCGCTAGCGGCATCGGAAACTGGCCGCCGGCATTGTTGACCAGCGCATCGATGCGGCCGTGCGTGGCCAGCACGTCGCCGATCACCAGCTGTACCGATGCCTCGTCGCGGATATCGATGGCATGGCAGCTGACCAGGCCGCCGCGCGCCACGATCTCGGCCTCGACGCTCTTCAGCTTGTCGAGCTTGCGGCCGACCAGGGCCACGCGGGCACCCAGCGCAGCCAGCTCATGTGCGGTGCAACGGCCGATGCCGCTGCCACCACCGGTGACGATGGCAACCTGGCCGTCAAACAGGCCGGGGCGGAAGATGGAGCGGTAGGACATGGCGTTTCCCGTGAATTGGACTGCCAACGAGTATCGCACCGCCCAGCCAGCCCGAACGATTGCGAAAACTGACAAATTGACTCACCGGAAGCGTCGGCCAAACCGATGCTCACAGGCCGATCTGCTTGGCGATGATCTCGTTCATGATCTCGTGGGTGCCGCCGCCGATCGACAGGATGCGCCCATCGCGGTATAGCCGCTCGACCAGCGATTCGCGCATATAGCCCATGCCGCCGAAGATCTGCACCGCCTCGTAGGTCACCTCGTCGCACACCCTGGTCGCGAAGTTCTTCGCCATCGACACCTCGCGCACCGCCGGGATGTCGGCCGCCATCCGCGCAGCGCAGCGGTAGCTGTATTCGCGCGCGACATCGACCTGGGTCGCCATCTCGGCGAGCTTGTGGCGGATGACCTGATGCCTGGCGAGCGGCCTGCCGAAGGTTTCGCGCGTGGTGACATAGGCCAGGCAGGCGTCGAGCGCCAGCTGGGCCGTCATGTAGGCCATCACCGAGAGCGCGAGCCGCTCCGACTGGAAATTGGACATGATGGTGTAGAAACCGAGATTCTCGCCGCCGATCAGATTGGCGGCCGGCACGCGGCAATCCAGAAAGAACAGCTCGGCGGTGTCCGACGCCCACCAGCCCATCTTCTTCAGCGCGCGGCCGGTGCTGAAACCGGGCGTGTCGCGCTCGATCAGCAGCAGCGAGATGCCGCCGAAACCCGCCTCGCCGGTGCGCACGGCGACGGTGTAGTAATCGGCGCGGGTGCCGGAGGTGATGAAGGTCTTGGCGCCATTGACGATGTAGTGGTCACCATCGCGCACCGCGCGGGTCTTCAGGTTGGCCACGTCAGAGCCGCCGCTCGGTTCGGTGATCGCCAGCGCCGAAATCTTCTCGCCCGCCAGCACCGGCGGCACGATGCGGGCCTTCAGTGCATCCGAGCCTGCGCGCCACACCGGCGGCAGGCCGATGTCGAGCGAACCCAGGCTGGCGACGAAACCGCCCGAGCCGGCCGCCATCAACTCCTCGCTGACGGCGACCTTGAGAAACACATCGTCGCCCGAGCCGCCATATTCCTGCGGGTAGCCGATGCCGAGCAGGCCGAGCTCCCCGGCCTTGCGGTAGAGCTCGCGCGGGAACAGGCCGGCCTCCTCCCAATCCTGGATGTACGGCCTGACCTCGCGTTCGACAAAACGCCGCGCGGTCAGGCGGGCCATCTGGTGGGATTCGTTGAAGTACTCCGTAAAGCTCGGGTGAGACATGGGCGGCCCCAGACAGTCAGATTGCCGGACAATAGCAGAGCCGTATGTCGCCCACAATGCGAGGTGCGATGCGGCACCGAATGCGCCCAGCCTGGGCAAGGATGACCCGCCGCGGTACAAAACCGCTAGCCCGCCGCGACGGGCAGGTCAGGCAAACGGCGCTTGCTCGTGTTCAGTCCCCGGCTGTATCGCCGCCGTGCGGCGCCACATCGAGTCCGGCGCTGGACTTGCCCCATATCACCGGACACCACCCCACCCTTAAGTTGATGATGCCACCAAGCGCCGGAACTCCCGGGGTGAGCGGTATTTCAAGGCGCTGTGCGGATATTGCTCGTTGTAGTGCTCGAAGGCGATGGCCAGGTTACGCCTGGCGATTGCCACGTCCGGCTTGGGCATGTGGACCACATAGTCCCGCTTCATCGTTTTGACCAAGCTTTCCGCCATGCCGTTGCTTTGCGGGCTGCGCGCCGGTGTGGCCCTTGGCGTCAAGCCAAGGACCCGCACAAAGTGTCGGGTGGCGTCGGCGGTGTAAGCCGAGCCGTTGTCACTCAGCCATTCAATTGCCGGCGCTTCACGCTCCAGCCCGATGCGTTGTTCCAGGCTCTACAGCATCACGCTCTGTACGTCGTCGCTACGGTAACCCGTCGTGCTGGCCACCCAGCTCATCACTTTGCGATCGCAGCAGTCCATGACGAAGGTGACACAGAGTTTGTCGTCATCGTCACAGCGGATTTCAAACCCGTCCGAGCACCAGCGGGTATTGCTGCTGGTGACGGTGATCCGCCCATCGTGGCGACGGGGGGGCGGGCTGTTTTCGCCGGTGCGCCAGCAATAGACTGTGCTGTTTCATCACCCGGTACACGCACTTGGCGTTGACCGGCTGACGGCCTTGTTCTTCCCGCTCTCACCGCAACAAGCCCCAGGCCCGGCGGTAGCCGTAGCTCGGCAGTTCCGCCACCAGTCGGCTCAGGTCGGCCACTACGTCTGCATCGTCAGGTTACCGCTGCCGACGGCCATCCTGCCAGTCTGATGGCCGTTTGCTGCGAACGGTCAACTGTGAGCGCACCACACCCAGACAATCACTGACCTACTTCACTGGTCGCCCGTCGGCAACAAGGGTGAGCGCGCAATCCATGTTCGCGAGCGGGCAATCTCCACGGCTTCCTTGAGTATCTCCGCTTCCATGGTTTTCTTGCCCAACAGCCGCTGCAATTCGCGAATCTGCTTCATCACCTCGGCCAGCTCTGAGGCCGGAACCACCGCTTCACCCGCACTCACCGCCGACAGGCGGCCATCCTGATGGAGTTTGCGCCAATGGAACAACTGATTCGGGATGATGCCGTACCGCCGCACCACCAGTGACACCGCTTGTCCGGACGCGAAACTCTCGCGCACCATGGCCAGCTTATCTTCGACCGACCAGCGTCGACGACGCTCCGGCTCGCGTACCTCTGCCGAGGGTTTGTTCTTCGTGTAAGTTATAAACACAACCGTATGCCTATCCCTTAGTGTCAGGGAGAACGGGTGTCCTGTGTTTTTCGGGGCTACTTCATTGCCTATTTTGCGTTAACAGGCCATGGTGAGCATTTATAGTGTGCCACTATTCACGCCGCGAGGCGGTTGGCATCAGTGATGCTAGTGGTGGCATTACAATGCCGCGCGACTTCACGGTAGCCTGTACTACTTGACGCAGCAGTGTCAGCCCCCCCCCACCGTCTTCTTGAGACGATTGGCGCAAAATCGCCGAGCAGATCAAGAGCGTTGTGCAGATCGGGCGTAGAGGATTTGGAAATTGCTTGTGGATTGCACCAATCAAGTATCTACTTGGCACCAGCCTTGGTCTGGTATGCGTTGGATACTTAAACCTATACAGACTCTGATGTGCTAGAAATCGTTCGGTAGATTTGATACCTTTGCCCGGTTTGGGGTTGGTCTCCCGCTCTTGGCCCATCTCTGTTTGGGCCCCGCACTATTGCGAGGGTAGGGTTAAATTATGACGATAAATTTCTCTGGCGTATCTTCAGATGGAAACTAGGAATCGCCTCCAGTTGACTTTCTTGCTGATTGGTGTCGGGCTAATCGGACTCTTGGGTATTGCTGCCGCCTATCGTTTTGGGTTCGGGGTAATGTCGGAAATTGCCGACAAAAATCCGGAACGGCTACGTGATTTCACATTTCCTGTTTGGCACAGCCATTCGATTTCAGAACATGGTTTTCTGGTTTTTCTAACATCTGACAGCTTTGCCAATAGGTCTGCTTATTCTAATCACTCCACGGTGTATTTGTGGATTATGGACGTGCTTTACCATATTCAGCAACGGGTCCCAGTTCTATCTATGCGAAAGACTGGTGCATGCCTTGGAATGTTGGCAACGCTACTTTCTATTGGCTTTGTTGCGTGCAAGCGGATCAATGGCACGATAGCAACGAGTAAGCTGCTTCTGCTGGCTTTGGGGTTTGCTTATGTTGCTACGGCACCGACATACTGGATCGCGACGGCAAAATTTAATGTAGACAATGGATTTATTATAGTCATGCCGGCTCTTGTCATGTTAAGCCACTACGCATCACAAGGTGGTTGGAATTGGCGTATATTTTGGTGTTGGGCTGTCATTGTAACGTTAATTATGCCAATAGCAGGCGTATTATTTGCTTTTGGTCTCATCGTACAAAATATTGGATACGGTATTCCATTCGGAGCCCGCAGATTTTCTACTCCCGCTCTGCTCGCAACAATGGCAGTCATCGTCTATTTGGAGCCAGTAGTTGCCGCAAATTGGCTCGGCTTTTCAAGTTCGAACAGCCCATGGGCATTTCGCTCTGGCTTGGATGGTGATATTACATATTTTAGTAATACGTTGAATTCGGTATTTTTCCCGTTTTACCGTCGCCCAGCCTTCCTGATCATTGTGCCTATTATGCTGGTATTTGTACAATGGCTCAGTCGACAGAAATATGGTAGATCAATGGCCGGGCAGCCTGTTGTCACTGATTGGGCTTTTATAGTAAATCTCTTCTCGTTTTATGCGCTTACGCTATTGTTTTGGCCTCAGGCTGTTTCCATTCACCCGTATCTTTATGATGCAGTCCTCGTTGGGCCGCTTTTGACTTGGGCCATGATTAACTTTGCCGGTCGAGATTTCTCGGCGCATGCCTTTACTTTGTGGTCGATCACCTTGGCTGCTTTGGTTATGTTTAACTTAACCAGTATAGCGCAGGCTGCGCGCAATACAGAGCACGCATATCCAACGTGGAGTCTATCAAGTGATAAGATCGGCTAAACAGGAGGCTCTTGGTAAGAAAGTTGCAATCCTCCAATCAAATTACATCCCTTGGAAGGGATATTTCGAAATCATTGCAGCAGTTGACGAGTTTATTCTGTACGACGACATGCAATTCACAAAAAACGATTGGAGAAATCGGAATCGCATTAAAACTCCTGTTGGGACTCAATGGTTAAGTATTCCAGTAGGTAGCGATATTCGTCGGCGTATTCGTGATGTTTGTTTGCCTGAAGTAGCATGGGCTGAGCAGCATTGGAAGACACTATCGATGAACTATCGGGCAGCAGCTTGCTTTGATGAAGTTGCTCGCTGGCTAGCACCACTTTATCTCGAGAATAATTGTGTTGACCTCTCTTCGTTCAATCGCAAGCTTATCGAGGCAGTGTGCCTCTATCTCGGTATCCAGACCCAGATCAGCAATTCGTGGGATTATTTGTTGATTGACGGGAAAACGGAGCGGCTGGTAGATCTCTGCCGGCAAGCAGGGGGGACAACCTACTTGTCTGGCCCCGCTGCCCGAGGCTACCTTGATGAGAATCTGTTCCAGGATGAGGGGATTTGTGTGCAATGGATGCACTATGGCCCTTATCCTGAATATCCGCAGCTATGGGGCCCATTTGCACATGAGGTGTCTATATTGGATATTCTCTTTAATTGCGGAATAAATGCTGTTAATTACATGAATTTCCCACGACCTTGAAGCTTTCTATCGTTACCACTCTTTATCATTCCCGCAATTTTCTGGATGAATTTTATCGGAGAGCAAGTGCTGCTGCGCGAGCCTTCGCACTTGACGACTATGAGATCGTGATTGTCAACGATGGCTCGCCGGATGACAGTTTCGAACTTGCTATGAACATTGCTCTGCAAGATGCACGTGTAATGGTCGTCGATCTATCACGGAACTTCGGGCACCACAAGGCAATGATGACCGGTCTGGCTCATGCTGCAGGGGACGTCATATTTCTGATCGACAGTGACCTTGAGGAATCTCCCGAATGGCTAGCAGACTTTGCTGAAACGCTCATCGGTGAACGGTGTGATGTAGTCTATGGTGTGCAAGAACAACGAAAGGGGGGATGGTTCGAACGTGTGAGTGGGCAGTGGTTCTGGACGCTATTCAATGTGCTGACAGATATGTCCCTACCTGCCAATATGGTTACTGCACGACTAATGTCCCGTCGATATGTAGATGCCTTGTTGCGGCATCAGGAACGCGAGGTCTTCATGGCCGGGCTTTGGCACATTACCGGGTTTTCGCAAATAGCAAAGACAGTGTATAAGCTTAGCAATACCACTTCGACCTACACCTTCCGTAAAAAGATTGCCTTATTGGTCAATTCGATTACCGCATTTAGCAACACGCCGTTGATTGGTATTTTCTATACTGGTTCCGTTATTTCGCTATTAGCTGGGGCCTATATCATATGGTTGCTCGTCAACTGGCTATTCTTGAACCGCCCACCTACTGGATGGACCTCCGTAATGGCATCGATTTGGTTAATTGGGGGCTTACTAATGTCCTGTGTGGGGATAATCGGTATTTATCTGTCTAAGATATTCTCGGAAACAAAGCAGCGTCCATACACGATTATTCGGCAAATTTATCGACGCAAATCATGACTCGGCGTATTGTTTTTCTATGCTCGGGGGGGGGCGGTAATTTGCGCTTCATTGTGCAGGCCGCAGCGCTTGGCGCCTTGCCTGATGCAGTGGTATGTGCAGTAATTACCGATCGGGAATGTCTCGCAAATCGGTTTGCACGTGAGCATGGTGTGTCTACCCGTGTGCTCGATTTTACTGCAGATGCTCAGCAAGCGATTGTAGCAGCACTCGACGACGTCGCCGCTGATATGGTGGTTACCAATGTCCACAAGATTCTTACTGAGCCCGTGGTCGATCTCTATCGCGGGAAATTGATTAATCTGCACTATTCGCTACTACCGGCTTACGGTGGCGTCATCGGCACACGGCCGGTCGAAATGGCGTTGGCTGATGGAGCCAAGTTTATTGGTGTTACCGCTCACGAGGTAGCAGCCACGGTTGATACCGGCCGCGCTATTGTGCAAGGTGTAATTCCGACCATGCCGCAAGATACCGTCACCACCATAATGGACACGGTTTTCAGGAGTGGCTGCCTGGCCTTGCTCGAAGCGTTGCAGGCAACTGCTGCGCCAGTGGGAAGGGAGACGAATTATGTTCGACTACATGGCCGTCATGTTTGCTTCAATCGGGCGCTATCATTTGCACCGGATTTGTTCGATGAGGCATTCTGGCTTGATCTAGCGGCTTATCCGGACTTACCCGACACCACGGAGGTTTTGCAATGAGTGGTGCCGACTCCAGTGCGAGGCATGCCTGATGGCCCAGATTACGAGTGGATTTCGCGCTATCTTGTCCCTGCCTATGATTTACTCCGCGTTTCAGCATTTCATGGGGGCCGAAAAGGATCGGGACCTATATGTGAATGGTTTTCTACTTCCTGGCAAGGGTATGCGGGTCTTGGATATCGGATGCGGACCGGCTGATATCCTAACGCGCCTGCCGGACGTAGAGTACTATGGTTTTGACATCAGCCATAAGTATATCGAACGAGCACGCCAGCGCTTTGATGGAAGGTGTGCGTATTTTTCTTGTAAACATCTTGCCCCGGAAGACCTTGCTGACCTGCCTAGGTTTGACCGCATCATAGCAATCGGCCTGTTGCACCATCTGGATGACGATACTGCAATGGCGATCCTGCGCATGGCTTCATCGCGGCTCGCACCGGGTGGTCGAATGGTAATGCTCGACCCTTGCCTGAGTGAGGACCAGAATTTTATTTCACGCTGGCTCGTTAGGAGTGATCGTGGTCAAAACGTGCGCACCCGGCTCGGTTATGAAGCTCTCGCTCGTGCTGCGTTTAGCTATGTGCACGCAACCATTCGCCATAAGACCTGGATCCCTTATACGCATTGCTATGTTGTTTGCGAAAATAGCGAGGGCAATTGTGGTCAAATTGACGATACGTCTACGGATTAATAATGAGCAGCGATAGCATCGAGTTTAACCGCCCTTATATGACGGGCAACGAATTACAGTACATAGCCGAAGCCAACGAAGGGCATCGTCTTGCAGGCGATGGCCCATTTACCAAGCGCTGTCATGAGTGGCTGGAAATCCACATGGGCGTGCAGAAAGCCCTACTTACGCATTCCTGCACGGCAGCGCTCGAAATGTGTGCCTTATTGCTCGATATTGTGCCGGGCGACGAAATAATCATGCCGTCTTATACCTTTGTTTCTACTGCCAATGCCTTTGTACTTCGCGGTGGTGTGCCGGTGTTCGTCGATATTCGTGAAGACACCCTCAATCTAGATGAATCTCTGGTCGAGGCCGCTGTCACGTCACGTACTCGGGCCATCGTACCGGTGCACTACGCTGGTGTATCGTGCGAGATGGATGCACTGATGGGTATTGCCCGACGTCATGAGTTGGCGGTTGTGGAAGATGCCGCGCAGGGTGTCGAATCCACCTATAAAGGCCGTAAGCTCGGCAGCATTGGTACCTTTGGGACATTAAGCTTTCACGAGACAAAAAATGTCATCTCTGGAGAGGGGGGGGCATTGCTTGTCAATGATGCAGCTTATACAACACGGGCGGAGATCATTCGCGAAAAAGGCACGGATCGCAGTCGCTTTTTCCGCGGAGAGGTCGATAAGTACACATGGCAGGAGGCTGGCTCGTCGTTTCTGCCCGGGGAGTTGATTGCAGCATTTCTGTGGGCGCAACTCGAACGGTCGTCCGCCATCACACGCACTCGTCTTGATGCTTGGGCGAATTATCATGCGCTACTCGCTCCGCTTGAGGTCAAGGGGATGTTGCGTCGGCCCCACATTCCGACGTATTGCGAGCACAACGCACATATGTATTACGTGCTGCTTTCGCCGGAGATCGACCGTCAGGTTGTGCTCGATGTACTTAAGGCCAATGGCGTGAATTCGGTATTCCATTACGTCCCGTTGCATTCGTCGCCGGGGGGCCGCCGCTACGGGCGAACGCATGGTAGTCTGGAGGTGACTGATCGCAAGTCCGAGCAGCTAATACGATTACCTCTCTGGGTCGGCCTCACGCTTGCCCAGCAGGAGCGGATTGTTGCGGTACTCACCAAGGCCTGCTCGGTAACGGGATCGATGTGATCTCCTATCTGCAGATACTCCCGGTCGCACTACTCGTTACCTACAGCCAGATCATGATGAAGTGGCGTGCTGAGTCGTTGCCACCACAGACTGAGCTGATAGGTAAGTTGGTGATGATGTTTGCCGATCCGTTAATTCTGTCTGCCTATGCGGCCGCTCTGATCGCTTCTGTCCTATGGTTGTTTGTCGTGACAAGGCTGCCGTTGATGATTGCCTTTCCCGTCTATATCGGCGTGACATTTATCATGGTTATGCTAGGAGGCCAAATTTTCCTTGGTGAGCCGCTGTCGATTGCAAAAATTGCTGCTGCTACGCTGATCCTAGCGGGCATCGTACTTGGCATGCTTGCCTCCAAATGAGCACAGTCTCGGAGTCATATATGAGTATTGATGCATGGCTGAGTGTCGTCGAGCAACGTATTGAGCGTGATGCCCCAGAGTTGCGTAGGATGTTTGACATATATGCGGCAGAGGCCCGGTTTGGACGTCAATTCATTGCTGACGATTTGAATCGATTGCCACATTCTGCGCGAGTGCTCGAGGTTGGTGCAGGTGCATATTTACTCAGCTGCCAGTTGGTGCGAGAAGGTTTTTTAGTTACAGCGCTGGAGCCAGTCGGCGAAGGTTTTTCGCATTTCTCCCATATGCAGGATGTAGTGGTTGGACTGGCTCGCGAAATGCAGTGCTTGCCGTGCATAGTAGCAACCCAGGCCGAGAAGTTTGTTGAGCATGATCGTTACGACTTCGCCTTCTCCATCAATGTTATGGAGCATGTTCGCGATGTAGAAACCACCCTTGGTTGTGTGGCAAATAGTCTGCTACGGGGGGCCTGGTATCGCTTTACGTGCCCAAATTACGCGTTTCCGTACGAGCCCCATTTCAGTATGCCGACTCTTCTAAGCAAACGCTTGACGGAGCGTTGTATGGGTAAGCACATCTTTAACAACAAAACACTACCTGATCCAGTAGGAACTTGGCGATCACTTAACTGGATAAAGGTCACCCAGATCATGCACTTTATCCGTCAGCGTCCCGAGTTGAGCGTGCAATTTGATCGTAATTTGATGACGAGAGCACTTGAGAGAATTGCCGACGATCCAGAGTTTGCTGCGCGCCGTTCGGCCTTGCTGCGATATAGTGTCACTGTGCTTGTGCGGATTGGCCTCCACCGATTACCGGCATTGCTCCCGGCGTCGATGCTCCCAATTATGGATTGCCGGATTCAAAAGAACTACGGCGAGCTCAGTCAGTAGCCCCCATAGATAGCTCGGTCCACCCATGAGCCTTATCATCTACTTACCGCCGTGGTGGGCATATTACCCACCACCTGGTCTGACCTACTTGGTCGAACTTACCCACACAGAAGAGAT
>NZ_JBFNXJ010000019.1 GCF_040812015.1 Chitinivorax sp. PXF-14
TACTCCGCAAGATACGGGCGTAGAGATCCGGCTTCTCCGACGAGCCCGGTGATAGCAAGCCGGGAGCTCTGCTTGCCATTGAGACCCACACCTCCCCGCGCGATGACCACGCCACACCCGGCACAAACCCCAGCAAGAGTTAGCGCGCACAACCTCTTCCCACCTATGATGAAAGGGATCAACCACTTTCGACGGGAAGCACCATGAAAACCATGAGCGGGCTGGATGCCGCGTTTTTGCATATCGAGACCCCCGAGACGCCGATGCACATCGGCGCGCTGATCCTGCTGGAGAAGCCGGCGGGCCATCAGGGCAGCTTTCTGCCCGAAATCAAGCGCCTGCTGGCGCCGAGGCTCGCGCTGGAGCCCTTCTTCCGCGCGCGGCTGGCAACGATGCCGCTGGGCTTCGCCAACCCGGTGTGGGTCGACGATGGCCTGCCGGACCTGGGCTACCACATCCGCCATTTCTATCTGTCCAAACCGGGTACCCGCGCCCAGCTCGAAGAACGCGTTGCGGCGCTGCATGGCACCCTGCTCGACCGCAGCCGGCCCCTGTGGGAGCTGACGGTGATCGAGGGGTTGCAGGATGGCAGCGTGGCGCTCTATTTCAAGGTGCATCACGCAACGCTCGATGGCGCGGCGGGTATCGCGCTGGCGGCCTCGCTGTTCGACCGCAGCGCCACGCCGGCCGCTGTGCCGGCTAACTGGCGCGAGCTGGCCGAGCGCGGGGAGCAGACCGGGCTGGTGCCGCGCGTGCAGTCGGCGCTGAGCCAGACGGCTGGGCAGTATCTGAAGCTGGTGCGCCACCTGCCCGATGCGCTCGGTGTACTCGGTGGCGTGTTCGGCTCGCTGACCTCGAAGGGCGAGGATGGCATGCGCCAGAACCTCGGTTTCGGCCCGCGCACCGTGTTCAACGTGCCGATCAGCGGCACCCGCCACTGCGCGACAGCGTCGCTGCCGCTGAAATCGGTGGTGCAGCTGGCACAGTATTTCGAGGTGAGCTTCAACGATATCGTGCTTGCCATCTGCAGCGGTGCCTTGCGCCAGTATCTGCGCGACAACGACGGCATTCCGCGCAAGCCGCTGATCGCCACCGTACCGGTGTCCCTGCGTGGAGCCGGCGACACCAAGGCGACGATACAGGCGACCTTGACGCTGGTGAACCTCGCCACCCATATTGCCGACCCGCGCAAGCGCCTGCAGGCCATACATGGCGCGGCCTCGGCGGCGGTGTCGCTGACGCGCCGCGCCAAGTCGGTGATGCCGACCGATTTCCCGTCGCTCGGCATGCCGTGGTGGCTGGGCACGCTCGCCAAGCTCTATGGCGCCAGCAAGCTGGCATCCAAGATTCCGCCGATTGCGAATGTGGCTATTTCCAATGTCCCCGGCCCGCAGCAGCCGATGTATGTGGCGGGCGCCAAAATTACCGGCTACTGGCCACTGAGCCTCGTCGAGCATGGGCTCGGGCTCAACATCACGGTGATCAGCTATGCCGACGCGCTGCACGTCGGCCTGGTTGCCGCCGATGAAGCCGTGCCCGAGATCGCGCCGCTGGCCGATGCGATCGTCGCCGCATTCGACGAGCTGGTGCAACTCGTCCCCGTTTTGGCGCCGCCCGTCGCGCCGCGCAAGCGCCGCAGCAAGCCGACGGTCAAAGTCTCACCGACACCGCCTACACTGCAATTGAGCGCGGACACCCCGCCACCGCCGAGTGATCTGATGCATTGAACCCCCATGCTTGGCGCCCGCTGCGCCGGCCCGGCCGCTCAAGCATCACCGCGGCGGGCCGATAAACCGCTCATCGAGCGAGGCAGAACAAGGAGCCGCCATGCACGAACACTACTGGTACCACCTCGGCCTGCTGCGCCCACCGGGCATGCTGCGGCTGGCGCTGGAGCTGCGCGCCGGCTGGGAATACGGCGCGAGCCTGATGTCGATGCCGCTGCTGAGCCTCGCCCCCAAGGGGGACGGCCACCCGGTGCTGGTGTTCCCGGGCATGCTGGCGGGCGACTTCACCACGCGGCCGCTACGCCGCTACCTCAGGGATCGCGGCTACACGCCCTATAGCTGGGGGCTGGGCCCCAACCTCGGTCCGCGTGACGGCGTCATCGATGCCAGCCTGGCGCGGCTGCGCGAGGTCTACAACGAACACGGCCGCCCGGTCAGCCTGATCGGCTGGAGCCTGGGCGGCATCTACGCACGCGAGCTGGCCAAGGCGATGCCGGATGCGGTGCGTCAGGTCATCACCCTGGGTACGCCGTTCACCGGCCACCCCAAGGCCACCAACGCGTGGCGCATCTATGAGCTGATCACCGGCCATGAAGTCGGCTCGCCCGAACTGCACGAGCCACTGCGCACCGCCCCGCCGGTGCCGACGACCTCGATCTACAGCCGCAGCGACGGTGTGGTGGCATGGCAATGCAGCTTCGAGCAGGAAGGTGAGATGGTCGAAAACATCGAGGTCACCGCGAGCCACTTAGGCATCGGCCACAACCCGCTCACGCTGTACGCCGTGGCCGATCGCCTGGCCCAGCCGGAAGGCCAGTGGCGGCCGTTCGAGCGTTCGGGCATGCTGCGTTACCTCTACCCCGATCCAAACCGGCCGGCCAGCTATTGAAACGGATGACCCCACCTCACACACAACTGATACGCGCCAACGGCATCGAGCTGTGCTACGAGTCGTTCGGCCGCGCGGGCGACCCGGCCATCGTACTGATCATGGGCCTCGGCATGCAGCTGATTGCCTGGCCCGATGCCTTCTGCTACGCACTGGCCGCGCAGGGTTTCCGCGTGATCCGCTTCGACAACCGCGATGTCGGCCATTCGAGCAAGATCCACTGGGCGCGCCGCCCCAACATGGTGATGTCGATGATCGCGGCCTGGCTCGGCCTACCGGTGGCGGCGCCCTACCGGCTCAAGGACATGGCGGAAGACACCGCCGGTCTGCTCGATACGCTCGGCATCGCTGCGGCCCATGTCGTCGGCGCCTCGATGGGCGGCATGATCGCGCAGACACTGGCGGCACGCTACCCCGAGCGGGTGCTGAGCCTGACCTCGATCATGTCGTCGACCGGCAACCGCCGCGTCACGCTGGGCAAGCCGGCAGCACTGCGGGCGCTGCTGAGAAGGCCGAACAACCCCAATGACCCGGAGAGCCTGATCGAGCACCTGATCCATCTGTTCGGCGTGATCGGCAGCCCCGGCTTCAAGACCGACCAGGACGAGCTGCGGCAACGCATCCGCCTGGGCATTTCGCGCAGCCATCACCCGGCCGGACAATACCAGCAGCTGCTGGCGATACTCGCCTCAGGCGACAGGCGGCGCGAGGTGCGCACGATCACTGCCCCTACCCTCGTCATCCATGGCGCGGACGACCCGCTGGTGCCGGTGGCCGCCGGCCGCGACACGGCACGCTGCATTCGTGGCGCCCAGCTGCAGGTGATCAAGGGCATGGGGCACGATCTCGCACCGGGTGTGCAGGCGATCCTGCTAGCGGCCATCGGTGCTCATTGCAGGCAGGCCGGGCCACCGGGCTGAGCGAGTACATAAAAAAACAGGCACCGAGGTGCCTGTTTTCGTTTGGCCTGATACCGAATATCAGCAAGGCATTTCCGCGCCCTTGCGCGAGTAGAACCACCAGGTGATGACCATGCAGCTCACGTAGAAGGCGACGAAGCAGTACAGCGCCATGTCGGTCGAGCCGGTCATGTCGATCGAGGTGCCGAAGCTCTTCGGGATGAAGAAGCCACCGTAGGCACCGACAGCACCCGAGAAGCCCAGTACTGCAGCCGATTCCTTGCCTGCGTCGAGCAGTGCCTGCTTTTGCGCGGCCTCGCCCTTGCCCTTGGCATCGCGTTGACGCTCGGTCAGGAAGATGATCGGGATCATGCGGAAGGTCGAGCCGTTACCGATGCCAGTCAGCGCGAACAGCACGATGAACATCGCCAGGAAGCCCTGGAAGTCGCCACCCACGCCGCCGTGCGGCAGGTAGTGGAGCACGCCGAATACGGCAACCACCATGGCAGCGAACACCCACAGGGTAACGCGCGCGCCGCCGAGCTTGTCCGAAATCCAGCCACCGAGCGGACGCATCAGCGCACCAACCAAGGGGCCGAGGAAGGCATACTGAGTCGGGTTCACGCCCGGGAACTGCGACTTGGTCAGCATCGCGAGGCCAGCGGAGAAGCCGATGAAGGAGCCGAAGGTGCCGATGTAGAGCCAGCACATCAGCCAGTTGTGCTTGCGCTTGAAGATCACGGCCTGATCTGCGAACGAAGCCTTGGCATCGGCGATGTCATTCATGCCGAACCAAGCGGCGAGCGCCGACACGATGATGAACGGAACCCACAGGAAGCCGGCGTTCTGCAGCCAGATGTGCTTCTCGACACCATCCTTGACGAAGGTGGCGGGATCACCCGACAGCGCGCCGAACATCGCACCCGAGATCACGATCGGGGTCAGAAACTGCACCACCGATACGCCGAGGTTACCGATACCGGCGTTGAGGCCGGTGGCCAGACCCTTCTTCGCCTTGGGGAAGAAGAAGCTGATGTTGGACATCGACGAGCTGAAGTTGCCGCCGCCCAGGCCGCACAGCAGCGCCAGCGCCAGCAGTGTCGGGTAGGAAGTGGTCGGATCCTTCAGCGCCATGCCCATGCCGATGGCAGGGATCAGCAGCGTGGCGGTCGAGATGGCGGTCCACCTGCGGCCGCCGAAGATCGGCACGAGGAAGGAGTAGAAGATGCGCAGCGTCGCGCCGGACAGCGCCGGCAAGGCGGTGAGCCAGAACAGCTGGTTCTTGGTGAAGGTAAAGCCGGCCTTGTCGAGGTTGACCACGACCACGCTCCACAACATCCACACGCTGAACGCCAGCATCAGTGCCGGGATCGAAATCCACAGATTGCGATAGGCAACCCGCTCGCCTTCGCTTTGCCAGAAGCTGGTATTTTCCGGCTCCCAGCGGGTCAGTACATGGGTACTCATTTGCAGTGCTCCCGTTTGACAACAATGATTAGGTACGGGGCCGGATCTCCGCCCGGCCCGGAATTCAGGCCTTGGCCGTGCCCTGCAGGGCGTGCTTCACTTCCACCTCGCAGCTTTCCGGCTTGAAACTGTAGTGCATCCACACCAGGCTCACGCACGCCGTGCCGTAGAGCAGCATGAAGCAGCTGGTACGCACGCCGGTCAGGTCGACCAGTGCGCCGAACATGATCGGCAGGATGAAGCCACCCAGGCCGCCCGCGAGGCCAACGATGCCGGATACGGCGCCGATGTTCTGGCCGAAGTCATCCGAGATAAACTTGAACACCGATGCCTTGCCCACCGCCATGGCGATGCCGACGACAAACAGCACGCCGGTGAAGACAGTCGGGTTGAGACCAAGATTGAGGCTCATCGGGCCTTTGACGGTGGTCACCACCATCTGTGTTTGCGGATAGCTCAGGATGAAGAAGGCCACCCAGCACACCCACATCACCCACCACGTGGTCTTGTAGGCTCCATAGCGGTCGGAGAACCAGCCACCGAGCGCACGCAGCACGCCACCAGGCAGCGAGAAGCAGGCAGCCAGCAGCGCGGCGAGCTTCATGTCGAAACCGTATTCACCGACGTAGTACTTGGTCATCCACAGCGCGAGGCCGACGTAGCCGCCGAACACCACCGAGTAGTACTGGCAGTAGCGCCATACCCGTGGGTCCTTCAGCATCTTGAGCTGCGCACCGAAGCTCGCAGTGGAGCGCACGTTATGCGCCGGATTGGTGGACGAGAACACCCAGAACAGCAAGGCGGTGACCAGCATGATGATCGAGTACACCTTGGGCACCACGGTCCAGGTGCCGCCCGCGCCAGCGATCAGCGCCGGAGCCAGGAACTTGGTGACGGCCGAGCCGGAGTTGCCGGCGCCGAACACGCCCATGGCCAGCCCCTGGCGGTTCTTCGGGAACCAGCGCGCCACATACGGCGTGCCGACCGAGAATGAACCGCCCGCGAGGCCGACGAACAGGCCAAGCGTGAGGAAGTGCCAGTATGCGGTGGCGTACTGCATCATCCAGATTGGGATCACCGTCGACAGCATCAGCGAGAACAGCACGATGCGGCCGCCGAAGCGGTCGGTCCAGATGCCGAGCGGCACGCGCACGAGCGAACCGGTGAGCACCGGCATCGCCGTCAGCAGGCCGAACTCGGTTTCGTTCAGGCCCAGCTGCTTTTTGATCGGAATGCCGATGATGGCGAACATCATCCACACCATGAAACATACGGTAAACGCGGTAGTGCTGGAAATCAGCACTGACATTTGCTTACGACTCTCCTGAGCCATGATGGCTACCCCCCGTAAAACGCTTTTATCACGAGGACCATGCTATGCCCTTACTCGATGAGGGGATACTCGCCGGAGGGCGAAGTCTGGCAAGGCGAAAGGGCTAGGAGGCGGCCAGCCGGGCTAGCGGGGGGCTAGTCCGAAAGGAGTAGTCGCCTTCTCGAGGCCCAGCCCCGGCCAGCCACGATGAGCACGGCAGCTTGGCACAGCCAAGGCCCACGGCCGCGCCGGAATGCACACAGGCGGCCGGAAGGCCGCCTGTGCAGGGGGAGTGGAATTCGGCAAGGTGGCCACCGACGGCAATCGCCGGGCCAGGGGCAGTCAACCCGCTGCCGGCATGGCCTGCATGGCCGCCATGGCCGAGCGGTAGCGCCGCACCGGGTATAGCAGGTTCCAGCCCAGCCAGCCCTGCGACACGAGCAGCGCCAACCCGGCAACGTGCGCCAGCGGCGGCCAGGCTACGGCCAGCAGCAACAGGCACAGCGCCACGCCGTGCGCGATCACCTGGTTGCGCATCCAGCCGGCGGGAATCAGCTGCTTGACGTTGGGCACGGCATAGCGACGGCGGCTCGCCTGGGTCAGGTGCAGCCAGACCAGGAACGGTACGATCTTGTAGAGCATGCCGGTGATCACGCTGAGCGCAAAGCCGCCGATCAGCAGCACGCCCACCAGCAGCTCCTGCCCGCACCACCAGGCGGGCAACGCCGCCAGCAGCGACCCCCAGGCCAGCTGCCAGCAGCGCCGGGTGATGTCCGGCGGACGGCGGCTGCGGGCGATCTGCCGTAGGAACAATCCAGCCATGCCGGCCAGCCCCACGCTCGCCAGCGCCTGCAATAGCCAGACGGCGGGCCAGGCCAGCGCATGGCCGATGCTCAACAGCAGCAGAAACAGGCCGGCCGCGAGCCCCAGGCGCTGCTCGAACCAGCCGGGGAAACGGTCGGTACCGAGAAACATCGGCACGACCGACAGGCCGACCCCCGCCACCAGCAACACGCACCAGCCAATCAAGCCCCATGCTGCATGCAGGTTTGCCAAGGTCACCGACGGCAGCGGCACACCCCAGCCGAGCCAGGCCAGCAGGCTGAGCCCGAGCAGGACGGTGACGGCCAGACCGGTGAGCGCCCAGCGAATGGCGCGGCTGGTGCCGTCCGTGGTATCGGCCTGACGCAGGCCGTACGCGGTCGGCAACAGGAACAACAGCATCGCCGAGCCGAGCAGGAAGGCGGCCAGCCGCAGCCAGGGGCCGTCCATGACGAGAAAGCCCGTCACCAGCGAGAGGGTGCCGGCACTGAGCAGCAGGTGTACGATGCGGGCAAGCCGCAGCGGCTGCGGCAGGCTCACCCCCGCCACCACGGGCAACAACTGCCACAGCGCGCCGAACATGGCCTGTGTCATGAAGCCGAGCGTGAACAGGTGGGTAAGCGCGAGGGTCGCTGGGGTCCAGCGGCTCAACAGTAGGTCGGGGCCGAACCACAGCAGCATGAGGCCGGCGAGCCAGCCGAAGACCGGTGCAGTCAGCAGAAAGCGCAGCGGCGCAGCGATCGGCGGCGTCGCATCATAGGCAAGGCCATGCATGGCGCAAGGTCACGCAGGCCGGGAGATGGTAATCCGGAACAGGCCGTCCTCGGTGGGCTCGCACTGGTAGCAATAGCCCTCGTTGCGCAGCATGTCGTACAGCGGATAGGGCTGGCGGTGAATGCGCAGCACCAGCACATCGCCATCCGGCAAGGATTCCAGCGCGGCGATCGCCTGCTCCATTGGCTCAGGCGGCTCGAGCCAGGCGACGTCGAGATGGTGTTGCTGGCTCATGCCGCCACCTCGTTGCGCATCCGTTCCACCACATCGGCAGCGGCGGCGCCCAGATGATGTTCTGCCATCGGATAGAGCACGTTTTCCTCTTTCAGGTTGTGCTGCTGGATCAGGATCAGCAGCGTGTCGACGACACCGGCGACATCGTCGCCCGCCTTGCGCGCCGCCGCATCGAGCAACTCGTCGGCGAGCCGGCGCATGTCCTGATGTTCGCCGCGCATCACCACGGTCGGCCCCTGGGTGATGCCGGACGCCTGTTCAAACGCCGGGAACAACACGTCCTCTTCCATCTGCAGATGGTGGAACAGTGCCTCGTGGAACGCCGTGGCCTGCGCCTGGCATGTCGCCCAGTCCCCCGAGCTCATGGCCTGTTCGGCCTGAAACAATAATTCGTCGCAACGGCGATGGTCGTCGCCGAGAAAATTGGTGATGTCACTCATGGCCGGCTCCTAGTCTAGATTGAGCGCAGCTTAGCGTGCAGCACCCGCATGCTCCTTGACAGGCATCAAGCCTGCCCCATCGGGGCAAAATGGCAACCAGACCAAGCCGGCCAGACGCGTTGGCGACCTAGTTTCGCCGGCGGGCGGTCATCGCCGCGCCGATGCGATTCAGTGTTTGAGCGTCGAGCAGGCGTACGGCCTCGGGGAATACCTCGCGCTCCTCGCGCGCCGCATGGGCCTGGTAGGTCGCGGCGAACTGCTCGGCGTCGGCCAGCGCCGCTCCCCTGCCCTCGGCCACCGCAGCGAGCTCCGGCTCGATCCGTGTCCACAGGCCGTGCAGTTGCTGGTGCTCGGCTTCGAGCGCATCCAGCGTTGCCGTCAAGGCGCTGTCCCCTGCTTGCCGCAGGGCGGGAAACAGATCCTGCTCCTCGTCTTCATGGTGCTTGGGCGCGGCAATACGGAAATAGCGCAGGATGTTCTCCGCCGCGCGTTTCGCCTGATCGTCGCAGCCATGATCGGGCAGATAGGCGGCGAGCTTCCGCAGCGTGTCCGTGAAGGCACGCACGCGGCCATGGCAGGCAATCAGCATCTCGATCGGCTCGTCGAGCGAGGGAATGGCGGGGATCAGTGCATCGGCACTGCGACTGGTCGGCATCATGAGTCGCTCATCGGCAGGTTGAGCCCATGCTCGACCGCATACACGGCGGCCTGCACACGACTACTCAGGTTGAGTTTCTTGAGGATGTTCTGCACGTGAATCTTGACGGTGCTTTCCGCCACGTTGAGTTCGCGTGCAATTTCCTTGTTGCTGTCGCCGCGCGCCAGGCAGAGCAGGATTTCTCGCTCGCGCGGGGTGAGCTTCTCCTTCTCCTGCGGCTGTGCCGGCTGGCTCGACAGCGTGCGGAACTGCTGCATCAGCTTGGCGGTCATCGCCTCGGCCATCACCGCCTCGCCACGCGCGGCGCGCTGAATCGCGGAGATCAGGAAATCGGCATCGATATTCTTGAGCAGATAGCCGCGTGCGCCGGCCTGCAGCGCACGCGACAGGTCCTCGGCATCTTCCGACACGGTCAGCATGACGACCGCCGTGGACGGGGCATCCTGCAGGATCAGCTGTACTGCATCGAGGCCGGAGAGGCCGGGCATATTGAGGTCGAGCAGCACCACGTCCGGCTTCAGCGTGACGGCGCGCTTGACGCCCTCGACCCCGTCGGATGCCTCGCCGACGATCACGAATTCGGGCTGGCGCGAGAGCAAGGCCTTGATGCCGCTACGGAACAGGGTATGGTCGTCGACCAGCAGGATACGAATCGGTTTACTCATTGATGGGTTCTGTTCTTGTGGAATCGGAAATCGTTCAAGCAACCATACGCTGCTCGCGCGCCAGCCACAACCGCCAGCGCACGCCTTCGCCGAGGCTGGTGTCGAGCGACAGCTGGGCGCCGACACGTTGCGCCCGCTCGCGCATGATGCTGAGGCCGACGTGGGACTCGCCCTTGGCCTTGACCGCCTCCGGGTCGAAACCAATACCGTCGTCGAGAATCGTCAGCTCCAGGTCCTGCGCGTCGCGCAGCTTGACCATGACATGGCGGGCCTGGGCATGCTTGCGGATGTTCGACAGCGCCTCCTGCACGATGAACAAGAGTTGCAGCTGATGCTCGGGCGGCAGGGGCGCGCCCCGGCCGCGCTCCTCGAAGTGGGTGATCACGCCGGTCTGCCGCTGGAACTTGTCGAGCGTGATGCGGATGGCCTCGGGCAGGCTCTCCTGCCCGAGCTTGGCGCGGAAGTTGTGCAACAGCTCGCGCACGTCCTCGTAGCTTTCCTGAATACCGGCCCGGATCAGCGGCATGGTATCGCCAGCCAGCTCCCAGTCGTGCCGCTTGATCGAATCGTCGAGCAGCTGCGCCTGCAGGTTGAGGAAGGTCAGCCCTTGGGCGATGCTGTCATGCAGGCCCTGCGCCATCAGGTTGCGCTCCTGCGAGACGGCCAGCTCACGCTCCTTGGCGGCGAGGCGGCGGTTGTCGAGCGCGGTACCAAGATGGTGGCCGAGCGTATCGAGCAGTTGCATCTCCTGCCCATCGAAGCGGCGCGGCTCGATGAAATACAGGTTGAACACGCCCGGCGAGCCGTGGCTGCTGTGGATCTGGAATACCGACACGGTCTTGAAGCCCTCTTCGCGGCAATTGTGCGAGAACGGCAGCTGCACCGCCTTGCGCAGGTCATGCACGACCGACATCCCGGTCTTGGCCGCTTCGCCGCACAGGCATTCGCCCTCCTTCAGGCAGTGCTCCTGGTCCGCCATCTGTTTCGATACGCCGCGATGCACCACCATGTGCAGGCTGTTGTTGCCTGGATCCGTCGCCCTGACGGTGCCGCCCTGCGCACCGAACATCGACACCACGCGGTCGACGAAGCCCTCGCACAGGACCTCCACCGTCGACGGCTGCGACAGGAAGGTGGTCATGTCGTACAGGCAGGCCAGCTCGCGGTTCTTCTGTTCGACCGACTGGGTCTTCTGTTCGACACGCTTTTCCAGCGTGTCATAGAGGTCTTCGAGCCGCGCCGCCATCTGGTTGAAGCCGGCGGTCAACAGGCCGAACTCGTCACGGCTCTCGATATCGAGCCGCACGCCGAAGTCGCCGCCGGCCATCTTGCTGATGCCCTCCTGCAACAGGTTGACCGGGCGGATGATGATCAGGAACAGCAGATAGATCACGCAGACCGTACCGGCCACGCCGAGCCCGCCGAGCACCAGCTGCGACATACGCAGGAGCGTGGTGCGGCGCGAGTTTTCGATCTCGATCAGCAGCACCTCGTTGTCGATGGTCTGCACGAAGGCTTCGGCCGCCACGCGCAGGGCCGGGATGTCCGCCGCGTGGCCACTGGACGGCAAGGCCGGGCGCAGGCGCACAATCCAGTCGTCACGGGCTTCGGCCAGCTTGCGCTGGATGATCTCGGACTTGGGGACGAACAGCGGGCGCGCCGGATCGCCACGCTGCAGCGTACCGAAGATGCGATCCATGTCACGCGTGGTGGTGGCGATGTCCTGCAGAATATCGGGACGATCGGCGACATTGAGCTCATGCCGCACCGACAGGTTGACGAGACGATAGGCGCGCATGCGCAAGCTGCCGGCGTCGTTGATCGCCGCCGCGCCGCCCTCGAGCTGCCACGACAGCCACAGCGTGAGGCCGATGGCGGTCAACGCTACGGTCAGGAAGGTCAGCAACAGGCCGACGATCTTGAACGTCAGCCGCTGCCGGACCGGTAGAATGTCCGACAAGGTCATGTTTATCTCCAGCACGCCTGTCCCGGCGTGTCTTGATGACTTCAAAATACCGCCGCCGTGCGGCCTGCGCTTATTCGAAGGCGCGCAACCGCTCGACGTCGTGCACGGTCACGTCGCGGCCATCGACCGTGATCAGCCCCTCGTGCGAGAGCTGGGCGAACACGCGCGACAGGGTCTCGGGCGTAAGATTGAGGCGCGAGGCGATGACGTTCTTGGTCGCCGGCAGTGATACGACGAAGGACGCAGCGTGCTCGTCATTGCCTTCCTGCAGCAGATAGCCGATCACGCGCTGGGCGGCCGAGCGCAGGCTGTACGATTCCACATCGTGCACCAGCTCGTGCAGGCGTGTCGAGAGCCCGGCCAGCATGCGCCGCGCGAAGGTGGCATCGGTCTCGATGGCATTGAAGATGGCGTTCTTGTTCACGTGCAGGATCAGGCTGTCGACCAGCGTCTGCGCGTACACCGGCATCGGCCGTTCGAGAAACATCACGGCCTCGCCGAAGCTCTGGCCGGGGCCGAATATCTGCAGCACCTTCTCGGCGCCCGACGGCGACGGGAAGGCCAGTTTGACCTGACCGAACACGATCACCCACAGCCCGGTGGAAGGGTCACCCTTCTGGAACAGCACCTCGCCCCGGTCGGCGCGGATTTCGCGCACCGATTGGCCAAGTTCGTCGATCTCGGCGGGAGACAGGGCCTTGAATAGGGGCAGGTTGGCGAGTACGCCATGTAAATCGAGTTTGGCTCTGGACATGGTCGGGCCGGGCAGTGTTGAGGCAATCGACAGTATAACGCGCACGCGCCCCTCTGCGCAGCCCGCCGCATGCCTGAGGTCAATTCGGTCAAACGGAGTATGGACGAGGCCGCACGCCCAGCAGGGGCACCAGCCGGGGCTGCCCCGGCAACGGCGTCGCGCGCGCCCTGGCTATTCGCGGAACTCGAACTGCTCGAAACGCTCCGCCAGTTGCGCGAGCACGGCAGGCGACGGGCGGAACGGCGGCTGCGTGAGCGCCCTGTCCTGCACCGGTCGGTAGGCCTGCAGCGCGTAACGGCGTGTACCGAACTCGACCAACTTGTCCGCCAGCGCCAACAGCGATGCGTCGTCGAACAGGCCGGGTTCGAGCGTGGTGCGGCATTCGAAGGCGACGCCGGACGCCGCCAGATGACGCAGGCTTTCCCAGGCGGGCTGGGCCGACCCGCGAATGCGCGTCACCGCCTCGTAGTCTTCGGGCAAGGCCTTGATGTCGAGCCCCACCCAGTCGAGATCGGGCAGCACGTCAGCCAGGCGCGCCGGGTAGATGCCGGCCGTGTGCAGGCCGACGGCGAAGCCGGCTTCACGCGCCTCGCGGATCGCCGCGCCCAGCGCCGGATCGATGGTTGGCTCGCCCCCCGAGAAGACAATGCCGTCGAGCAGGCCGCGCCGCGTTTCGAGCCAGTCGCGCAGCGCGGGCCAGCCCGGGCCATCGGCCTGATCGCGCGGCTGCAGGTGCGGGTTGTGGCAATAGCCGCAGCGCCAAGGGCAGCCTTGCACGAACACCACGCACGCCAGCCGGCCCGGCCAGTCTACCGTGGAGAAACGTGCCAGGCCGCCGATGCGCAGCCGCTCAGCCGAGCTGGCAGCGTGATTCACGGAAATAGGTCCGCTCGCCGAACTCGCCCTGCTTGCCGATATTGAACGACGATACCGGGCGGTGATAGCCCATCACGCGCGTCCATACCTCGCAACGCTGGCGCTCGTGCGGCTCCAGTTGCACGGTGGCTTGGTGTTGATCCTGATAGTTCATGGCAGTCTCCTGTTGTAGGTCGCAGCACCTTGCTGCGGTTGAAAATCAGCCCGCGGCCTGGCGCTTGCGGGTCAGAGCCTCGGCATCGCAGGCCGGGCAGAACTCGTGCTCGCCGGCGAGGTAACCGTGCTTCGGGCAGATCGAGAAAGTCGGCGTAACCGTGATGTAAGGCAGGCGGAAGCGCGACAGCGAGCGCTTGACGAGCTGCTTGCAGGCCTCTGCCGACGAGATGCGCTCGTTCATGTAGAGGTGCAGCACCGTGCCGCCGGTATACTTGCGCTGCAGCTCGTCCTGGCGTTCGAGCGCCTCGAACGGGTCGTCGGTGAAGCCGACCGGCAGCTGGCTCGAATTGGTGTAATACGGCTTGTCGCGCGTGCCGGCCTGCAGGATGCCGGCGTAGCGCTTGCGGTCTTCCTTGGCAAAGCGGTAGGTGGTGCCTTCCGCCGGCGTCGCTTCGAGGTTGTAGAGATGCCCCGTCTCCTCTTGGAATACGACGATGCGGCTGCGGATATGGTCGAGCAGGCGGCAGGCAAAGGCGTGACCCCACTCGGTGCTGATGTCGTGCTCGTCGTCGGTGAAGTTACGGATCATCTCATTGATGCCGTTCACGCCCAGCGTGCTGAAGTGGTTGCGCAGCGTGCCGAGGTAGCGCTTGGTGTACGGAAACAGGCCGTTGTCGATGTGGCGCTGGATCACCTTGCGCTTGAGCTCGAGCGACTGCTTGCCGAGTTCGAGCAACTCGTCGATGCGCCGCAGTGCGCCCTCTTCATCGCCCTTGTGGACATGGCCGATGCGCGCGCAGTTGATCGTCACCACGCCCAGGCTGCCAGTCTGTTCGGCCGAGCCGAACAGGCCGTTGCCGCGCTTCAGCAGCTCGCGCAGATCGAGCTGCAGGCGGCAGCACATCGAGCGGATCATGTTCGGCTTGAGCTCGGAGTTGAGGAAGTTCTGGAAATACGGCAGGCCGTACTTGGCGGTCATGTCGAACAGCAGCTCGGCGTTCTCGCTTTCCCAGGCAAAATCCTCGGTGATGTTGTAGGTCGGGATCGGGAAGGTGAACGCGCGGCCCTTGGCGTCGCCCGCCATCATCACCTCGATGTAGGCGCGGTTGATCATGTCCATCTCGGCCTGCAGCTCGCCATAGGTGAACGGCATCTCCACGCCGCCGACATAGGGCACCTGCTCGCGCAGATCTTCCGGGCACACCCAGTCGAAGGTCAGGTTGGTGAACGGCGTTTGCGTGCCCCAGCGGCTTGGCACGTTGAGGTTGTAAATCAGTTCCTGGATGCCCTGCTTGACGTCGGCGTAGCTCAGATTGTCCTTGCGGATGAACGGCGCCATATAGGTATCGAAGGAGCTGAACGCCTGCGCGCCGGCCCACTCGTTCTGCAGCGTGCCGAGGAAGTTGACGATCTGCCCCACGGCGCTCGACAGGTGCTTCGGCGGCGATGCCTCGACCTTGCCCGGCACGCCGTTGAGGCCCTCGTGCAGCAGGGTGCGCAGGCTCCAGCCGGCACAATAGCCCGACAGCATGTCGAGATCGTGGATATGGATATCGGCCTCGCGATGGGCCTCGCCCACGGCCGGCGGGTAGACGTGCGACAGCCAGTAGTTGGCGACGACCTTGCCCGATACATTGAGGATCAGCCCGCCCAGGCTGTAGCCCTGGTTTGCATTGGCGTTGACGCGCCAGTCCTGCTGCTCGAGGTATTCGTTGATCGAGCTGGCGACGTCGACAACCGTCTTCTTGTCGGCGCGCAGCTTGGCATGCTGTTCGCGGTAGACGATGTAGGCACGCGCGGTGCGGATATGGCCGGCGGCGAACAAGGTCTGCTCGACCGCGTCCTGAATATTCTCGATGGTCGGCACATTCCGGCCATAGCGATCGATCAGCGTCTTCACCACCTGGTTGGTCAGCCGCTCGGCTTCCGCCACACCGAATTCGGCGCTCGCGTTGCTCGCCTGGACCAGTGCATTGCGAATCTTGCCGGCATCGAAAGTTACCTGCTGCCCATCCCGCTTGATCACTGCGCGCGGTAAAGTCAGTACCTCGTTCATCCCACCCTCCAATCACTATATATAGTTGGTGAGCGGAGATTAGACATCGATATGTAGCAATTCAACCCCCCTGACATATCGCTTTTCGATTGCTTGAGGCAGGTCAAGAAAACCAGTGGAATCGGTTGGAGCGGTCAACTATGGCTTGTCTTTTGCGATGCCAAAATCTGCCCTAGATCAAGGATCGACCCGCGCGCGACAGCTACCATCGGCCGCAAAGCGAGGCATAGCCTCTTGACTGGGCGCTTCCGCAAGCCGCCGCTGGCGGCCAAGCTGGAGCCACGCTGATATTGCCAACGCTGGGCACCACGCCCCGCCCCTCCCGGGAACCCTATGCAAAAGACACACACTCCTGCGGCCCGCCGCCTGCAGCTGGTCGCACCGGCCGGCAGCCTGGCCGCGCTGCGCGTCGCGCTCAAGAATGGCGCCGACGCGGTCTATCTCGGCCTCAAGAACGCCACCAACGCACGCAATTTTGCCGGGCTCAATTTCACCGAACGCGATATCCAGGAAGGCGTCGAGACGGCCCACTCGATGGGACGCAAGGTGCTGTTCGCGATCAACACCTACCCGCAGGCAGGCAAGACCTCGGAATGGCGCCAGGCCATCGATGCCGCCGTGCGGCTGAAGGCCGATGCGGTGATCCTGGCCGACCCGGGGCTACTCGCGTACGCGCGCGACCGCCACCCGACGCTGGGCCTGCACCTGTCGGTGCAAAGCTCGGCGACCAATGTCGAGGCAATCGAGCTGATGCGCGAGCAGTTCGGCATCCGCCGCGTAGTGCTGCCGCGCGTGCTGACGCTCAAGGAAATCGAGCGGCTGATCCGCCAGACCACGGTCGAAATCGAGGTATTCGGCTTCGGCAGCTTGTGCGTGATGGCCGAAGGCCGCTGCCTGCTGTCGTCCTACGCCACCGGCGATTCGCCCAACAACCGCGGCGTGTGCTCGCCGGCCCATGCCGTGCGCTGGCAGGAACACGGCGACACGCTCGAAGCGCGGCTCAACGGCGTGCTCATCGACGCCTATGGCAAGGGTGAGCCGGCCGGCTACCCCACCCTGTGCAAGGGCCGCTTCAGCGTCGAGAACGAGATCGACTATGTGCTCGAAGAGCCGACCAGCCTCAACGCCGTGAGCCTGCTGCCGCAGCTGCAGCAGATGGGCGTGTCGGCGATCAAGGTGGAAGGCCGCCAGCGCAGCCCGACCTATGTCGGCCAGGTAGTAGCCGCATTGCGCGCCGCCATCGACTCGGCACATGCCGACCCGGCGCGCTTCTCGCCCAAGCCCGACTGGATGGCGGCACTCGCACGCCATGCCGAGGGTGCCCAAGTCACGCAAGGCGCTTACGAAAGGCCCTGGAAATGAAAAACGAACCATTGCCACCCATGGCCTACCGCATCTCGCTCGGGCCGCTGCTGTATTACTGGCAGAAAACCGAGATGCTGAATTTCTACGCCAGCGTCGCCACCTCCAGCGTCGACATCGTCTACCTCGGTGAGACCGTGTGCAGCCGCCGCCACGAGATGCGCCCGGCGGACTGGCTGGGCCTGGCGCAGGATCTGGCCGCTGCTGGCAAGGAAGTGGTGCTGTCCACCCAGACGCTGATCGAATCCGAATCCGACGTGATCGCGCTGCGCCGCCTGTGCGCCCAGAACGATTTCAAGATCGAGGCCAACGAGCTCGGCGCGGTGCGCCTGCTGGCCAACCGTGTGCCGTTTGTAGCCGGCCCCTTCCTCAACACCTATCATGCCGATTCCGCGCGCTGGCTCGCCGGCCTCGGCGCCACGCGCATCGTGCCGCCGCTGGAGATGTCGCGCGACAACCTTGCCGCCCTGCTTGCCGAGAAACCCGCCGGGCTGGAGACCGAGGTGCTGGTGTGGGGGCGCATGCCGCTCGCCTTCTCGGCGCGCTGCTTCACCGCCCGCCATCTACGCCTCAACAAGGATGACTGCGGCTTCCGCTGCATCGACTACCCGGACGGACTGGTGATGAACACGCGCGAGAACGAGCCCTTTCTCGTGCTCAACGGCATCCAGACGCAATCGGCCACCTGTCTCGACCTCACCGACCAGGTGGCCGAGCTGCATCGCCTGGGCGTCGACGTATTGCGCGTCAACCCGCACTCGCAGGGCACGCTCGATGTCGTCGAGGCACTCGCCACCGCACGCGACGGCCACACCCAGCCCGAAGCCGGCCGCTACGCGCCGCCTGGCGCGGCCCCCAGCAACGGCTACTGGCGTGGCGAAGCGGGCATGGCCTGGCAGGAGGAGCAGCACGCATGAAGCTACCTGATTTCCGCCTGCCCTCGCCGATCGCGAGCCTTGGCCGCAAGCTGCCGGCCGCCGCCCACACCCTGCCGCTGCTCGGCATGCTCGATATCGCGCGCCGCCGTGGCTGGCTCACCGCACCGCCGGCGCTCGAAGGCCGGCAGTTCCGCCTGGTGATCGACGATCTCGGCGTCACCGCCCGTTTTCGCTGCGTCAACGGCCGCTTCAAGTCCACCCCACGCGCCAGCGCGGACCAGGATGACCTGACGCTGTCGGCCGATGCCGTCGACTACCTGCGCCTGACGCTGGGGCTCGAAGATGCCGACACGCTGTTCTTCCGTCGTCGCCTCAAGATTGAAGGCGACACCGAGCTCGGGCTCGAGGTGAAATACTGGCTGGACGCCGCCGAGCGGCCCGCTTGGCTGGCAAAGATGGCACGCCATTTCGAGGAGCAGGCGACGTGAAAGACAGCGACCGGCCATTGGTTTACTCCTGCTCGGGCTGCTCGAGCGTGGCCCAGCTTGCCAACCAGTGTGCCGTTCGGCTCGATCGCGAAAATCTTGCCGAAATGTCGTGCATCAGCGGGGTGGGCGGCGGCGTGCCGGCCCTCACCCGGCTCGCGCGCTCCGGGCGCCCCATCCTGGCCCTCGACGGCTGTGCGCTGGCCTGCGTCAAGGCCTGCCTCGCCCAGGCTGGCGTCGCCCCCGACACGCATCTAGTATTGAATCAGCTCGGCGCGCGCAAGCGCTACCACGCCGACTGTGGCGACGACGAAGCCGCCACGGTATGGCTGACGGTGCGCGAGGCAGTGCAGGAGCTGAGCGACGAACCACTCCTGCGCGACGACTGAACGGCCGCGCAACCCGGCCAGCAGGCGCTGCCAACAAGCGTCGCGGGCACATGCGCAGGAAGGCCGGCATCTCCGCCAGGCCGCGCCCGTGCGGAAAAGCGGCCCAGGGTGTCGCCCGCGCAGCAGGCCTGTCGAGCCACCCACGCTGACAACAGGGGGATCACAATGACTGCGGAGCTGCCACACCAGCACGCCACGCCCAGCACTTTCACCTACGTGGTCAACGACCACATGCTGGTCGCCAAGCGTATCGGCATCGACACCTACACCCAGCCCGTGGTGTATCTGCGTGCCGATTCGCATATCTGCCGCTCGGAGGGCTTCGCCTCGCAATCCGGGGTGCTGGTCGAATGCCGGGGGCGCACCGCGATCGCGACGCTCAATGTGATCACCGGCACCGATCTGGTCGAGACCGACGAGGCCGGATTGTCCGAGGCGGCCTGGCGCCTGCTGCAGCCCAACGACGGCGAATGCGTGCGGCTCGCACATGCGCCGATGGTGGAATCGCTGAGCTATGTCAGGGCCAAGGTCTACGGCCAGCATCTCAGCGGCGAGCAGATGCGTACCATCATCCACGACGTGGTATCCGGGCGTTACTCCGATCTGCAGCTATCGGCCTTCGTCACCGCTTGTGCCGGCAATCGCATGTCGTTCTCCGAAACCGTCGACCTGACCCGCGCCATGGTCGAAGTCGGTGACCGCCTGAGCTGGGGCCAGCCCTTCGTCGCGGACAAGCACTGCGTCGGCGGGTTGCCGGGCAACCGCACCACGCCGATCGTGGTCGCCGTCGTCACCGCCAACGGTATCCTGATGCCCAAGACCTCGTCGCGGGCGATTACCTCGCCGGCAGGCACCGCCGACGTGATCGAGACCCTGGCTCCGGTCGACCTCGACGTACGGGCCATGCGCCGCGTGGTCGAGCGCGAGGGCGGCTGCATGATCTGGGGTGGCGCGGTGCGGCTGAGCCCGGCCGATGACATCCTGATCCGGGTGGAGCGGCCGCTCGATCTCGATAGCGAAGGCCAGGTGGTCGCCTCCATCCTGTCGAAAAAGGTATCCGCCGGCTCGACCCATGTGCTGATCGACATCCCGGTCGGCCCCACGGCCAAGGTGCGCAGCAACGATGCCGCCACCCAGCTGGCCAAGCGCCTGATACGCGTCGGCAACGAGGTCGGCCTGCATGTCCACATCAAATACACCGACGGCGGCCAGCCGGTCGGGCGCGGCATCGGCCCGGCGCTCGAAGCACGCGACGTGCTGGCGGTGTTGCAAGGCAGCGCCAACGCGCCGGCCGACCTGCGCGAACGCGCACTGTTGCTGGCCGGCGAGCTGCTCGAACTGGCCGGCCGCGCGCCGCATGGCCAAGGGCTGGAGCTCGCCCGCAGCACGCTCGACAGCGGCCAGGCCTGGCGCAAATTCCAGGCGATCTGCGAGGCTCAGGGCGGCCTGCGCACCCCTGGGGTAGCGCGTTACGTGTACATGGTCACGTCGCTGCACAGCGGCCGTGTCGTGCGCATCGACAACCGCCAGCTGGCCCGCGTCGCCAAGCTGGCCGGAGCACCGAATGCACCGGCCGCCGGCATCGAGTTTCTCGCCCCGCTCGGCAGCTGGATCGAGCGCGGCCAGCCGCTGTTCGCCATCCATGCCGAGGCGCCGGGCGAGCTCACCTACGCACGCGCCTATCTCGAGGCTCACCCGGACATCGTCACCTTCGAAGACACGCCGAGCGGAGAAGCCCCGTGAAGCCGCTGATCCTGCCGCTATTCGGCCATGACGCGCTGGCAGCCAGTATCGCCAGCGGCCTCGATGCGGAAATGGGGAGCGTGTCGCTGCGGCACTTTCCCGATGGCGAGAGCCATGTGCGCCTCGACAGCAATGTCGTGCAGCGCGAGGTGATCGCCGTCGCCAACCTGCACGATCCCGACGCCAAGCTGGCACCGCTGCTGTTCGCGGCAGATGCGGCGAGAGAGCTCGGCGCCAACCGCGTCGGGCTGATCGCCCCTTACCTGCCCTATATGCGCCAGGACACGCGCTTCGCGCCGGGTGAAGCAATCAGCTCGCGCAGCTTTGCCAGGGTGTTGTCCGGCACGGTCGACTGGCTGTTGACTATCGACCCCCACCTGCACCGCTTCAACGCCCTCGACGAGCTCTACACCCGGCCCAATCGCGTGGTGCACGCCGCACCGCTGCTGTCGGCGTGGATCGCCGCCAACGTGGCGTCCCCGCTGCTGATCGGCCCCGATGCCGAGAGCCGCCAATGGGTCGCGGAAGTCGCGGCGGGTGCGGGCGCCCCCTTCCTCGTCCTCGACAAGGTGCGGCACGGCGACCGCGATGTCGCCGTCAGCGTGCCCGAGGTGGCGCAATGGCGCGGCCATACCCCGGTACTGGTCGACGACATCATCTCGACCGGCCGCACGATGATCGAGACCATCGACCACCTGCGCGCCGCCGGCATGAAGGCGCCGGTGTGTCTCGGGGTGCACGCGGTATTTGCCGGCGATGCCCATGCCGCGCTGATGGCCGCAGGTGCCGCGGCGGTGCTGAGTTGCAACAGCATTCCGCATGCGTCGAACCGGCTGGACGTGAGTGCGAGCCTGGTCCAGGCAGCCCGGGCCATGCTTGCGTGATGGTTCCCGCATAGCCCGCCGCGGCGAGCCTGCAGGTCTAGCAGGAAAACGCCGCCGTGCACCACAGCAGGCTCACTTGAGGGCCGGCCGCAGCGACTCGCCAAGCCCCTGCAGCGGCCCGAGCGGGTTGAGCTGGTCCTCGCGCCGGTGGATCAACGGCGTGCCGCCGCTGTCCTTGTATACCACCGTGCCGTCGACGAGCACGACGAGGCCGACGAAATGCCAGCCGCTGACGTCGACATAGCGCTTGAAGCCAAGGAAATCAGCCCAGAAATTGCCGACACGCTGCCGATCCTCGTGCAGGATGTCGATGCGATAGGCCACGCAGCGCAGCTTGGCCGCCAGGCAATCGCGGATGCCATCGTCCAGCTGGCCGCTGCCCTCACCGCCCGGGGCATAGCGGGCCAGCACGTCGGCGTAGCCGAGTACGGCGATATTGGGGGCGGCCTCGGGGTGCAGGCCGAGCGTGCGTAGGTCGCCGTCGCGCGTCTCGTAGGGCTTGATCGTGGCGAACTGGGCCGTCAACTGCTCGAACGAATGCGAGCGGCTTTCCGGCAGCGTTTCTGCCGAGGGCAGCAGGCTGCCGCAAGCGCACAGTTGCGCAGTGGCCAGCATGGCGAAGATCCGTCGCATCGGGGCAGCCCTTGTTCGATCCGTCCACTTTCAGCTTAGTGCTTATCCCGGTCGCCCCCAAGCTCGCCGGCGTGCTACCTTGCCGGGCCGCAATCGGTATAGCGTCAGCGCCAGGGCGCTACCCGGCGCCCTGCGGCGCGGCGGTGCATCTCCCCTGCCGGGCAGTCCCCCTGCAGCGTTGTCAGCTCAGCTCCACCGTCTGCAGATAGTCAGGCACCAGCACGCGCCAGTGCTTGCGCTCCTCGATATGGTGGCGTAGCGTATCGGCGGCGACCGGCTCGCCGTGGGTGATGAACACGGTCTTGGGCGGCGTGGTGAAATGGTCAAGCCAGTCGAGGATTTCGGCGTAGTCGGCGTGCGCCGACAGATTCGAGATCAATGCGACCTCGGCGCGCACCGCCACGTATTCGCCGTGGATCTTCACGCTCTCGGCCCCGGCCAGCATGCTGGCGCCGCGCGTGCCGGCAGCCTGGAAGCCGCAGAACAGGATGGTGTTGCGCGCATCCGGGGCGAAATTCTTGATGTGATGCACCACCCGCCCGCCGGTCGCCATGCCGCTGCCGGCGAGGATGATCATCGGGCCGTGCTGTTGCATCAGCAGCTTGGATTCTTCGCTGCTGCTGACCACGCGCACGCCCTGACACATGGCCTCGCAGGCGGCCCGGTCGAGGCGATGTTCGCCGTGGTGCTGGCTGAACACCCGCGTCGCCTCCACCGCCATCGGGCTGTCGAGATACACCGGCAGGCTGGGGATGCGGCCCGCCGCGCGCAGCCGCTGCAGCGAGTACATGATGCTCTGCGCCCGCCCCACGGCGAACACCGGGATCACCAGCACGCCGTTGCGCGCCGCCGTGCGCGCGACCACCCTGGCGAGCTCGGCCTCGGGGTCGGTGTTTTCGTGGCGGCGGTCGCCGTAGGTCGATTCGAGCACCAGGTAGTCGGCCTCGGCCACATGGCGCGGCGCCAGCATGACCGGGTCGTGCGGGCGGCCCAGATCGCCCGAGAACAGCACACGCTTGCCGCCATGCTCGATGCACACGAGCGAGGCGCCGAGGATGTGGCCGGCCGGCAGGAAACGGAGCGTCACGCCGTCGCCGAGGTCGATGTCCTGATCGTAGCCATGCGGCACCAGAAGGCTCAGTGCGTGCTCCGCATCCTTTGCGGTGTAAAGCGGCAAGGCTGGCGAATGCTTGGAGAAGCCATGGCGGTTCGCATACTCGGCTTCCGACTCCTGCAGATGCGCCGCGTCGCGCAGCAGGATGTCGCACAGGTCGCGCGTGGCGTGGCTGCAGTGGACGGCACCACGGAACCCTTCGCGCGCCAGCAGCGGCAGGTAGCCGCTGTGGTCGATGTGGGCGTGAGTCAGCACCACGGCATCGATCTGTTTCGGGTCGATCGGCAGCGGCGCCCAGTTGCGCAGGCGCAGGTACTTGAGCCCCTGAAACAGGCCGCAATCGACCAGGATGCGCTTGCTGCCGGTATCGACGAGGTATTTGGAGCCGGTGACGGTGCCGGTGGCACCGAGAAAAGTCAGATGCATGGTGTTCCTAGTTGGGTGGGGCGGCATGCCGCCGGTAGATCAGGTGATAGACGAGCGCAACCAGCACGCTGCCGCCCAGCAGGTTGCCGGCGATCACCGGCACGAGGTTGGCGACGAGCCCGCTTAAGCTCAGGGCATCGAGATGGGCGAGATCGGCGGGCATGTCGGGTTTGAGCAACAGCCCGAGTGGAATCAGGTACATATTGGCGATGCTGTGCTCGAAACCGGCCGCGACGAAGGCCGAGACCGGCAGCACGATGGCCGCCAGCTTGTCGACCACGCTGCGCCCCGCCATCGCCATCCACACCGCCATGCACACCAGGATGTTGCACAGCACGCCCTTCCAGAACAGCGTCGCGGCCGGTGCCGCGCATTTGGCCGCGGCCAGCAGCACCACCTGCGTCGCCACCTTGCCGCCATTCATCGCCGGGTGGCCGGACAGCCACACGATGACGGCCAGGCCCGCGGCACCGATGAAATTGGCGCAGCACACGATCACCCAGTTGCGCAGCAGCTCGGCCGTCGAAATGCGCCGGTCGGCCCAGGCCATCGCCAGCAGATTGTTGCCGGTGAACAGTTCGGCGCCGGCCACCACCACGAGCAGGAGCCCAAGCGAGAACACCACGCCGCCGAGCACACGGCTCGCGGCGAAACCGAGGCTCGCGTCGCTCGTCACCAGCACGAAGTAGAGCGAGCCCAGGCCGATGAAGGCACCGGCCAGCATGCCGAGCAGCACAGTCTGCAGCAGCGGCAGGCGCGCCTTGGCGACGCCGACATTCTCGACCCGCTCGGCGATCTCGGCCGGCGCGAAGGCATCGAAGCCATATACGGCCATGCCGCTACCCTGCCCGCTCGACACGCACCGCCGTCACCTTGTATTCGGGCGTGTTGACGAGCCGGTCGCGCACGCTGGAGGTCAGCCGGTTGACGAACAGCTCGGGACGGTGGAAGGTGCAATACAGCTCGCCCGGCTTGACCTTGTCCGTCACGCACAACGGCAGCTCGATGCTGCCGTGGCGGCTCGTCACGCGCACCGTCATGCCGTCGGCGAGATCGAGCTCGCCGGCATTCTGCGGCGACATGTCGAGCGTGTCGGATGGCCTGAGCTCGCGGTCCGCCGTGCGGTAGCTCATGGTACCGGCGTTGAAGTGGTAGAGCGTGCGGCCGGTGGTCAGCAGCAGGGGGTAGCCGGCATCGCAGCGCTCGCTGGTCGGCACGAAGGGGATGCTGGCCAGCACCGCCCGCTCGCCGCTGGCGAAGCGACCCTGGTGCAGCACCGGCGTGCCCGGATGCGCCTCGTGCGGGCATGGCCAGTGCAGGCTTTCGTGCTCGATGCGCGCATAGCTCAGGCCGGCACCGGCCGGCCACACCGCACGCACCTCGTCCCAGATCGCCTCGGGGCCGGCAAACGCGAAGCCCTGGGCGTGGCCCATGTGGCGTGCAAGCTGCTGGATGATCCACCAGTCCGGCCGTGCCAGACCAGGCGCCGGGATGGCCTCGCGCACGCGCTGCACGCGCCGGTCGGAATTCATGAAGGTGCCGTCGCGTTCGAATACGCTGGCAGCGGGCAGGAACACCGTACCGAAAGCGCGCGCCGTCTCGTTCAGGAACAGGTCCTGCACGATCACCAGTTCGAGCGCCTGCATCGCCTGCGCGGTGCGCTTGGCATCGGCCAGCGTCAGGTAGACGTCGTAGCCGAAGGCCCACAGCGCCTTGAATCGCCCTGCCAGCGCCGCATCCATCATCGCCAGCAGGTCGAGCCCCTTGCCCTGCGGAATGGCCTCGCCCCATGCCGCCTCGAAGCGGCCACGCGCCTCGGCGAGGCTCTGCGCGCCGGTCAGCGAGGCCGGCTCGCAGCCCATCTGCGCCGAGCCCTGCACATTGTTCTGCCCGCGCAAGGGGTTGATGCCGCAGCCGGGCTTGCCCAGGTTGCCGGTCAGCAGCGCCAGGTTGACCAGCGTCATCACGCCTTCGGTGCCTTGCAGGTGCTCGGTCATGCCGAGCCCGTGGAAGCACATGGCCGGGCCGTTGCCGGCATACAACCGCGCCGCGGCGCGGATGTCGCGTGCGGGCACGCCGCAGCTGTCGGCCACGCGTTCGGGCGCATAGGCGCGCACAAAGACGGCATAGTCTTCGAAATCATCCACCCGTTCGGCGACGAATACGGCATCCTGCAGCCCGGCCTCGATGATGGCCGCCGCCATGGCGTTGAACAGCTCGACATTGTGGCCGGGCCGCACCGCCAGGTGCAGGTCGGCATAGTCGGCAAGCTCGGTGCGGCGCGGATCGACCACGATCAGCTGCGCGCCGCGCCGCACCGCCTGCTTGATGCGCGCACCGACCACCGGGTGATTCTCGGTCGGGTTGCAACCGCAGATCAGGAAGGTGCGGGCCTGCTCGATGTCGTCGAAGGCGTTGGTCGCCGCGCCGGTGCCGAGCATGGTCTTGAGCGCCTTGGCCGATGGCTGGTGGCAGACCCGTGCGCAGCAGTCGACATTGTTGGTGCCGAGCACAAGCCGCGCGAATTTCTGCGCGAGATAGTTCTCTTCGTTAGTTGCGCGTGCCGAGCCGAGCACGCCGATGGCGTCGGCGCCGTGCCGCTCGCGTATTGCCTTGAGCCGGCCGGCCGTGAAAGCCAGCGCCTCGTCCCAGCCCACCTCGCACCAGTGTTCGCCGTCGCGGATCATCGGTGTCGTCACGCGGTCAGTTGCGTGTGCAAACTCGAAGGCATAACGGCCCTTTACGCACAGGTGGCCCCGGTTGACCGGGCTCGCCGCCGGGCGCACCTGCACCACGCGTCCCTGGTGGCTGCCGACCTCAATCTGGCAGCCGACGCCGCAATAGACACAGGTGCTGCGCGTCCAGGCAGTCGGCGTGACTGTCGTGCGCTTGTCGAACAGCGCGCCGGTCGGGCAGCTGTCGACACAGGCGCCGCACGCTACGCAGCCGCCTGCCGCCAGGCTCGTGCCGCGCGCCGGCGCAACATGGGTGTGTTCGCCGCGCTGCCAGGCAGCCCAGACGGACTGGCCCTGCACCTCCTCGCAGATGCGCACGCAACGGTCGCAATGGATGCAGCGGTCGAGCGCCACGCCGAGGTAGGGATGGCTGTCATCGCGAAAGAGCGGCTCCCTCGCCTCGCCTCCAGCGTCGATGCCATGCGCGGCCAGCAGGCGGTGAAAGGGATGATCCGGCTCGGTCTGCTGCGCCTCGCGCGGGTAGTGCGTGGCCAGCAGCGACAGCTGGGTGCGGCGCAGCGCCGCCAGCGCCGGTGTGTCGGTGCGCACCACCATGCCGTCCCTGACCGTCTCGCAGCAGCTCGCCACCGGCCGGGGCGCGCCATCGACCTCGACCAGGCACAGGCGGCATCCGCCGGATGGCTTCAGCCTGTCGTCGTGGCACAGGTGCGGCACCTCGCACCCCGCCGCCTGCATGGCGTGCAGCAGCAGTGTGCCTTGCGCGTAGTCCCCTGCTTCGCCGTCGATGACTACGCGAAGCATGATGCGAGTTCCTCGCCGTAGTGGCGCTCGATGGCGCGGGCAAACTCGGCCAACCCGCGGCCGTGCCCGCACAGGCTGGCCGACTCGAGTGCGGCAATCAGCGCCTGCCAGCGCGGCTCGGGGATGCGCTCGCCCTGCAGCAGCGCTTCCAAGCGGCGCGCGAGCTCGGGCGCGCCCAGATGGCAGGGCGTGCACTTGCCGCAGGATTCGCGCGCGCCGAAGCGGAACACCTCGGCCAGCAGTTCGGCAATACTGGTGTCCTCGGCAAACGCGATCACCCCGCCGTGCCCGACCGCGCAGCCGATCGCGTGCAGCGCCTCGTAATCGAGCGGCGTATCGAGCAAGGCTGGCGGCACCAGCCCGGCCAGCGGCCCGCCCACCATCACGCCCTTCAGCACACCGCGGCGCAGGCCACCGCCGAGCCCGTCGACGACCTCGCGCAGGCTGATGCCGAACTCCACCTCGTACAGCCCCGGCCGGTGGAACAGCGAATTGAGCGACAGCAGTTTGGTGCCGCGGCTCTTGCCGACGCCCATCTCACGATAGGCCTCGGCGCCATGGCTGACGATCCACGGCACGGCGCACAGCGTCTCGACGTTGTTGACCAGCGTGGGCCGGTCGAACAGGCCGCGCTCCGTGATCTGCGGCGGTCGCGGCCGCACCTCGGGGCGCCGCCCCTCGATGGCGTTGAGCATCGAGGTCTCCTCGCCGCACACATAACTGCCCTGGCCGACCACCAGCTCGATGTCGAAGCCACGGCCGCAGCCGAGCACGCTGGCGCCGAGCCAGCCTGCCTCGTGCGCCTGCGCCAGGGCGGCGTGCAGGATGCCCTGGGCGTCGAGGTATTCCTTGCGCAGGTAGATGTAGCCCAGCTGCGCGCCGACCGCGAGGCCGGCGATGATCATCGCCTCGATCAGGCGGAAAGGGTCGTCCTCGATCAGCAGTCGGTCGCTGAAGCTGCCCGGGTCGCCCTCGTCGGCATTGGCGACGACATATTTGCGCCCGGCGGGCTCACGCGCCACCGCCAGCCATTTCTTCGCCGTCGGGTAGCCCGCCCCGCCCCGCCCGCGCAGGCCCGAGGCCGCGATCAGGTCGAGCAGCACGGCGGGCGGCGTCACCACGGCCTGCTGCAGCGCGTGGCCGCCGCCGGCCTGCTGGTAGGCGGCGACATCGCGCAGCGGGCCGCTGATGACGTTGCCGAGCAGCACCGCATGCCGCGCGCGGGCCTCGATGTGCACCGGTGCGTCGTCGCCCTGCGCGGCCGGGCCGCGGTAGCACTGCCCGAGGCAATACAGCGGCGGCGTCATGCCGTGCGCGTGCTGCCAGCGCTGGGGCGCGTCATGCCGCGCGGCGAAGCAGGCCAGCCCGCAACAGGCGCGGCCGCTCAGCGACACATGCGAGAGATGATAGAAACTGCCGTGTGGCGATTGCACAGTATGAGCATCCACGTTGGCCTCCGTAACCGGAACTGGATGGTGCTTGCCTGGCCCGGCGTCCGGCGCGTGGCCAGCCGCCGGCACGCGTCAGGGCGCGGTGCCTTCGACCGCCGCGTCGCGGCAGGCCTCGTCGGTACGGAACCACGCCTCGCCCAGCTCGGCGTCACCGGCACGGCGATACAGCACGCCGCCGATACAGGCCTGGGTGCCGATCTCGGCTTGCGCGGACAGCCCCAGGTGGCCGGCATCGTCCCGGCTCAGGCGCACGGCCGTGTAGACGTCGTCACGCCGGGTGTAGGTGAAATTGACCAGCTTGATCTTGCTCATCGCATACTCCTTGTCTTGTTCTTGTCGATGAGCCACCTGCGGCGCGGCTCACCGGTCTGCTATCACCATAGCAGGCCGGTGGCGCAAGGTGATGATCTGGATCAAGCCCGGCGATCCGCGTGAACATCGAGCACCGCGGCGCCGGTGATGTGGCCGACGCGCAGGCGGTCAAGCACATCGTTGACCTGCGCCAGCGGCAGGCCGACGCGCCGCCCCACCCGAAAACCGGCCGCGCCGGCACCGACAGCGGCCACCGTGCCGACGACCTTGTGCTCCGGCACGATACCGGGCCTGACATCCGGCAGCTCGCGGCCCACCATGAACAGATCGGTGCGGCATGCCCCGCAGGCATGCACGCGGATCAGCAACGGCCCGGGGCCGGCGTCAGACAGACGCAAGGCTCGCATGGCGTTTCCCTCATGACGGTGTTTCGACCATGGCGCGGCTGCGAGGCTGGGTGCTCAACGCCTGGCCGACAGCCCCACCCAGGCCTGCACCGAGGGCCGCCCCCACTGGCGCTCGACATAGCGGCGCAGCTTGGCCGGCACCTCGTCGCCGTTGGCCACCAGCCGGTTCAGCATCAGGCCGAGGTCGGTATCGGCGATGCACCAGTCGCCGAACAGGTGGTTGCCGTCGGTATCGATCAGGCCGTCGGCGACAGCGAACAGCTTGGCCGCCGCCGCTTGGGCATCCGCCGACAGCAGCATGTCGCTGCGCTGCTGGAAGATCACCGTCGTCGGCCGCTCGACGCGGATGGCCATCAGGTCGCTGCGCAGCCAGGCCTGGATCTGCCGTGCGCGCGCCCGCTCATTGATGTCCGCAGGATAGACCGCCGGATATTGCGGCGACGGGTAGGCCTCTTCGAGGTATTCGCTGATCGCCGACGACTCGGACAGCGCAAAGCCGCCCACTTCGAGCATCGGCACGCGCGCCGTCAGCGAGCGGCCGCGGAACGCGTCGCCGCGCTGCTCGCCGGCATCGAGATCGACGGTGCGCAGGTCGAAGGCGATACCCTTCTCCTGCAAGGTCACGAACACCGACATCGCGTAGGGGCTGGTGAACTGCGAATCAACATACAGCACGGGCTTGTGGCTCATTTCACACTCTCCTGGTCATTTTCGTTAGTGGATTCGGTCGTTTCCTCGAGCTGCTGCAGCAGGTACAGCCGCCGGTAGATGCCCTGCTCGATCGCCATCAACGCCTCGTGGCGGCCCTGCTCGGCGATATTGCCGTGGCTCAGCACCACGATGCGGTCGGCGTCGCGGATGGTCGACAGCCGGTGCGCAATGGCGATCAGCGTGACGCGGCCGCGCAGGGCATCGAGCGCGCGCTGCACGATCTGCTCGGTCTCGCTGTCGATGTGCGCGGTCGCCTCGTCGAGCAGCAGGATGCGGGGATTCCCGGCCAGCGCGCGGGCAATGGCCAGCAGCTGCTTCTGCCCGGTCGAGAGCCGCGTGCCGCCCTCGCCGAGGAAGGTGTCGTAACCGTTTTCGAGCGACACGATCAGCTCGTGCACATGCGCGGCCTGCGCCGCCGCCTCGATCTGCGCCTGGCTCAGCCCGCGCCCCATGTCGATGTTCTCGCGCGCGCTCGCCGCGAGCAGGAACGGCTCCTGCGGCACGAGGCCGACGCCGGCGCGGAACGCCGCGTCACCGATGCGGCCCAGGGCGATGCCGTCGATGTCGATCTCGCCGGCCTGCGGCACGTAGAAGCGCAGCAATAGGGCCAGCAGCGTCGACTTGCCGCTGCCGGTATGGCCGACAATGCCGAAGAAGCTGCCGGCGGGGATCGCCAGATCGAGGCCGTGCAGCACCGGCCGCGCCGGGTCGTAACCGAAACAGAGGCCGCGCATGTGCACCGCGCCGTGCGTGATGGTGGCGCTGCCGCTCGCCGGCTCCGCCTCGCCCTCGCTCAGCAGCGTGTTGACGCGGGCCGCCGCCACCACCGACTGCTGCAGCTGGCTGAACTGCATGGTGATCTGGATCAGCGGCTCGACCACGCGCGCGATATAGCCGACGAAGGCATACAGCACGCCGATCTCCAGCCCGCTGAACTGGCGCAGCCCGAAGCTGTAGATCACCACCGCGAGCAGGATGATGTTGAGCAGGTCGAGCGCCGGACGCAGCAGCCAGGCATTGGCGCGCAGCTCGGACATGCGGGCGTGGTAGTGGCCCTCGTTGATGGTCGCGAAGCGACCGGCGAAACGGCGTTCGGCATTGGCCGCCTGCAGCACGCTCATGCCGGCGATCGACTCCGACATCTGCGCGTTGATGTCCGAGCGCAACTGCCGCGCGCGCGTCACGGCCGGCGCGCTGAGGCGCTGGTAGCCCCACACGATGAGCAGCACCGCCGGCACCAGCAGCGACACGATCAGCATCAGCCGCCAGTCGAGCCAGGCCATCGCCAGCAGAGCGCCGGCCAGCACGATGCAGCTGTCGAGCATGACGAACAGCACCTGCACGTAAAGCGTCTTCACCGCCTCGGTGTCGTTGGTGACGCGGCTCACCAGCTGGCCGGTGATGGCCTTGTCGAAGAAGGCCATGGGCAGCCGCAGCACATGCTCGAACACCGTCTCGCGCAGCCGCCGCACCGAGCGCATCGCCACGCCGGCCAGGCGGATCAGCTGCAGGTAGCGCATGCCGGTCGCCACGAGCCCGGCCAGCAGGCTGCCGGCCAGCAGCAGCGCGATCCATGGCAGGTCGAGATGGCGTGGAATCAGGTAATCGTCGATGAACTGCTTGCCCAGGATGGGCGCCAGCGCCTCGAGCCCCGCGGCCAGCACGAGCCAGCCGAGGCCAGCCCACAGGTGGCGCTGCTCCGGGCTGGCGGCACGGCGCAACAGGGCCACGGCGCGCGCGCGCTCGGACGGCTGCCGCTGGCCGGCCGGGCGAATGTCAGCATTAGCTTGCATCGAGGCTCGCCTCCAGTTGTTGATAGCGCCATTGGCTCGCATACCAGCCGTCGCGCGCCAGCAGCGCATCGTGGTCGCCAGCCTCGGCGATATGGCCGCGCTTGAGCACGACGATATGGTCGGCATCGGCGACCGCGCTCAGGCGGTGGCTGACGATGATCACCGTGCGATTGCGGCGTGTCTCGCGCAGATGGCTCAGGATGCGCGTCTCGGTTTCGGTGTCGACCGCCGACAGCGCGTCGTCGAGCAGCAGCAAGGGGCTGTCAGACAGCAAGGCGCGTGCGATCGCCACGCGCTGGCGCTGGCCGCCCGACAGCGTCACGCCGCGCTCGCCTACCGGCGTGTCGTAGCCGCCAGGGAACCGCAGGATGTCGTCGTGGATCGCCGCCAGCCGGGCCACCCGCTCGATCTCGGCACGGCTCGCCTCGGGTTTGCCGAGCGCGATGTTGTCGGCGATCGAGGCCGAGAACAGGAAAGGTTCCTGCGGCACCCAGCCGATCGCGCGGCGCAGTGTTTCAAGGCGATACGCATCGAGCAGCTGGCCGCCCCAGCTCAGGCTGCCCGCGCTTGGCTCATGCTGGCGCAAGAGCAGCCGGATCAATGTCGACTTGCCGGCCCCGGTCGGCCCGACCAGCCCCAGCGTGCGCCCCGGTGCGAGCGACAGCGACACATTGTCGAGCGCGGCCTGCGGTTGGCCCTCGTAATGAAAGCACAGCCGCTCGGCGGCCAGCACACCGGCAGCGAGGCTCGCCTGCTGACCATGGTCGACGATGCTGAGCGGCGCATCGAGCACTGGCGCCAGGCGCGCCCAGGCGGCCCGGCCGCGCTCGATCAGCGACAGCACCCAGCCGGCGGCGAACATCGGCCAGATCAGCTGGCCCAAGTACATGCTGAAGCTGGTCATGGCGCCGAGGGTGAGCTCCCGCTGCCACACCAGATAGCCGCCCAGCGCCAGCGTGAGCACGGCGGCCACGCCCAGCGCGATGCCCACGGCCGGCTCGTAGGCGGCCTCCCAGCGCTGTGCGCTGAGGCTCGCCCCGGCGGCCTGTTCGGCCAGCTCGGCAAATTGCTGCGCGCTGCGCCGTTCGAGCCCGAGTGCGCGCACCGTGCGCACGCCCGAGAGCGTCTCGTGCACGAAGTCGTTGAGGTCGCCGAAGCGGTCCAGCGCGTCGCGCGAAGCGTGGTGCACATGCGTCGAGATACGCCAGAAGGCGAGCGCCATGAACGGGAACGGCAGCAAGGCCACCAGCGTCAGACGCCAATCGACGCCGAGCGTCATGGTGGCAATCACCAGCAGGAAGGTCGAGGTGCCGTCGAAACCGGCCAGGAATGCCTCCCCCGCGGCCATCTCGACCGCGTCGATGTCATTGGTGGCACCGGCCATCAGGTCGCCCGTGCGCTGCCGGTAGAAGAAGCTCGGCCCCTGCAGCGTCAACCGCTCGTAGAGCCGCTCGCGCAGCTGCACGCCGAGCCGGTAGGAGGCGGCGAACAGCGTCTGCCGCCAGCCCACGCGCAGGCCGTAGATCGCCAGCCCCATCAGCACCAGCCAGCCGAGCTCGGGCAGCAGCGCCGCGCCCTTGAGCTGGCCCGCGATCATGCCGTCGACGATCGAGCCGACACGGCGCGGGATCAGCACGGTCAGCACCGCGATGCCGAGCAGCATCAGCGCGGAGAAGAAATAGGCGCGCCAGTGCTGGCGCACGAAGCTGAAGATCAGCCTGGAGAAAGTCATTGATGGTTCCGAGAGCCAAGTGTTGGTAAGACTGGCGAATACAGCCCCAGGGCACGGTCTGCCCCGGTCGTTGCCGGCCCAGGCCATGTGGCGGCCGGCCCGGCGGTGATGCAGGAAAAGGATGTCGATTCTACAGGCGGCCCGGCGCACGCTTCAATCGCATGCGCCGGCCCACATGCTGGCCGCGGCCAGGCGGGGCCGGTCTGGCTCCCACGCCAGGCCGGCCGGCGCACTCAAGCCATGGTCTTGCCGATCTGCAGCGCCCTCACCTCAGGCAGCTTGGCCCACTGGCTGACCAGCAGCATCGCCGGGCGTTCGCCCTCGACTTCGACCGAGACATCGAGCAGCCCGCGCTCGCCCTGCCGCGCACTGAACTCGCGCAGGCTGAACCCACGATGGCGCGCCACGCGCAATACCCGCTCGACCGAGCCGGCGCGGTCCAGCAACAGCAACTTCAAACGGCTTCGCATTGTGCTTCTCCTTCCAACATGAACAGATTCGATTTGCCCGGCGGCACCAGCGGCCAGACATTGGCGTTACGGTCGACCCTGACGTGCAGCAGCATCGGCCCCGGCGTGGTCAAGAGCTCGGCAATCGCGCCGCGCTGCTCGTCGGCAAACTGCACCGAGCGCGCGGGGATGCCGAAGGCCTCGGCCACACGGCAGAAATCAGGGTTGTCCGACAGATCGGTCTCGCTGTAGCGCTCGTCGAAGAACAGCGCCTGCCACTGCCTGACCATGCCGAGCACCTGGTTGTCGAGCAGCACGATCTTCACCGGCAGCCGGTAGCGGCCGATGGTGGCCAGCTCCTGCACATTCATCATGAACGAGCCGTCACCCGCGACATTGATCACGAGGCGATCCGGGTAGGCGAGCTGTGCGCCGATCGCCGCCGGCAGGCCGAAACCCATGGTGCCGAGGCCGCCGCTGGTCAGGTGCTGGCGCGGGTGGTGGAAACCGTAGTGCTGGGCCACCCACATCTGGTGCTGGCCCACGTCACAACACACGATCGCATCGCGCGGCGCACGCTGCGACAACTCCCGCAGCAGTGCCGGCGCAAACAGGGCCGGGCCCGGCGCCTCGTAATCGAACGCGTGCACCGCCTTGTTGGCCTGGCAGCGCAGGCGCCAGCTATCGATGCGCAGGTGCATCGCCAGCTGCGGCAGCACCACACGCAGGTCGTCGGTCAGGCCGACGTCGGCGGCGCGCAGCTTGCCGATCTCCGCCGCGTCGGTATCGAGGTGGATCACCTTCGCAGCGGGCGCGAATTCCGCGAGCTTGCCGGTCGCGCGGTCATCGAAGCGCGCGCCCACCGCGATCAGCAGGTCACAGGCCTGCACCGCCATATTGGCGGCCCTGGTGCCGTGCATGCCAAGCATGCCCAGTTGCAGCGGATGGTCGTGCGGCAGCGTGCCGAGCCCCTTGAGCGTGGAGACGACCGGCATCTTGGTCTCGGCGACGAACTCGCGCAGCACCTCGACTGCGTCCGCCAGCACCACCCCGCCACCGACATAGAGCAGCGGCCGCTCGGCTGCCTGCAGCAAGGCCCGCGCCCGGCTCAGCGCGCGCGAGTTGGGCGCGCACACCGACATCGCGCGGCGCGGCTCGTAACGGGCCGGCGCCGGCGCCAGCTGGATGTCCTTGGGCACATCGACCAGCACCGGCCCGGGCCGGCCGCTGCGCGCCAGCTGAAACGCCTCGGCCAGCACCTCCGCCAACTCATCGGCCGACTCGACGAGGTAGGAATGTTTGACCACCGGCATGGTGAGACCGAGCACATCGACCTCCTGGAACGCATCGGTGCCGATCAGCTCGCGCGCCACCTGGCCGGTGATCACCACCAGCGGCACCGAGTCGAGATAAGCATCGGCCAGCGCGGTGACCACATTGGTCGCCCCCGGCCCCGAGGTGGCGATGCACACACCGACCCGCCCCGAGGCCCGCGCAAAGCCGCAGGCCGCCAGCGCCGCACCCTGCTCGTGGCGGCACAGCACATGGCGGATGCCGCTGCCGTACAGCGCATCGTAGAACGGCATGATCGCGCCGCCCGGATAGCCGAAGATCAAATCCGCACCCTCCTGCCGGAGCGCGTCCACCATCAAGTCTGCACCACGCATCTGTCGATCCCTTGTTGTCATCGTTGTTCGGGCCCATAAAGCACAAAGCCCCCGGACCTTTCGGCTCGGGGGCTTTGTCGCATTCTGGCTCGGTTGTCTCTTACCGCTCTAACCTACGCTCCACGCATGCAGCAACGCACCCCGTGATCGTTTAATCACTGGGGCGGTGGTAATCATGGCCATGGCTGCGAAGCGTTGCATCTGTGTCTGCTGTGTATTCGTTAAAGCCCGCGAAGGGCGGGCGAGGCAACAATGTAACCTGCGGGCTCGGGATTGGGCAAGCGCTTTGCTCGATGCGCACCGTGCGCCACGAGTGGCGTCTGTGCACCACGCCAAGCCCATACTGTAGCCTGGATGCAGCCGAAGGCGGAATCCGGGCCCACCCCGATGGCGCCAGTCGTGATCTGCCGCAAAGGCGTCTCCCCGGCTTTTGCTACGCACCAGCCGCTGCGACAACTGCCACCGGCCTATGCCGGCTCACTTCAAGGTGTCGAGCCAGGCATTGCGCGCCGTGCGCGCGATGTCGAACATCTGCTGCAGTCCTTCTGCGTCGCGGTGCTCCAGCATCGCCTGCACGCGCTGGAGCTGGGCCTGGTATTCGGCCAGCTCGGTGATCAGCGCGTCGCGGTTGGCGAGGCTGATGTCGCGCCACATCTCGGGGTGGCTTGAGGCGATGCGTGTGAAATCGCGGAACCCGGAGGCCGCGAAGTGAAAGCATTGCTTCGAGTTGGGCTTGTGCGCGATCTCGTCGACCAGCGCGAAGGCGAGCAGGTGCGGCAGATGGCTCACTGCGGCGAACACGGCATCGTGCGCTGCCGGGCTCATGGTGTTGATGCGGGCGCCACAGGCGAGCCACAGGTCGTTGAGGGTTTCGATTGCGAACGGGTCGGTCTCGGGCAGCGGCGTCAACACCACGTTCTTGCCCTCGTACAGGCCAAACCGCGCCGCCTGCGCACCGCTCTGCTCGGCGCCGGCGATCGGGTGGGCCGGCACGAAACGCGGCAGGTGGCGGCCGAGATGTTCACGCGCCATGGCCACCACGTCCTGCTTGGTGCTGCCGACATCGGAAATCAACGCGGTATCGGACAGGTGCGGTGCAATCGCCTGCATCTGTGCCGGCATCTGTCCCACCGGGCAAGCGAGGATCACCAGATCCGCGCCGTCTACCGCCTGGGCCGCATCGGTGCAGGCCTCGTCGATGATGCCCAAGCCCAGCGCGCGCTCCAGGTTGGCCATGCCACGGCCGACGCCGACCACGCGGCCGACCAGGCCCTCGCGCCGAAGCGACAGCGCAAAGCTGCCGCCGATCAGGCCGACGCCGATCACTACCAGTTTGTTGATCTTGTTCATTGCTTCAGCCCTCGATCGGGGCTTCCATTCCACCTTGTTTGACGATTGTCCCGCTGCCGTCGCGCACGGTGACGGCAACCGGGAAGCCGTGGCGCACGCTCTCGGTCACCACGCAGAAATCCTCGAACTGTTCGAGCACGCGATCGAGGTGCTGCAGCTGATCGGCCGCCGCCCCCATCTGCAGCTCGACCTCGACGTGGCCAATGCGCAGCCGGTTGTGCTCGTTGCGCACGAGCTCGCCGGTGATGCTGGCACGGATCGGCTCGGACTGGTTCTTGAACTTGCGCAACGAGAACAGCAGGCTGGCCGCCAGGCAGTTGCCGACGGCCAGCACCAGCATGCGGGAAGGGCTGGGCCCCGTGTCGTGCCCGAGCGGGGCGGGCTCGTCGACCAGCAGTTCGGGCACATCGGGGCTGTCCCAGCTGACCAGGAACTGGAAGCCCTGCTGCTGTTCGAGGCGCAGGGTGAAACGGTTGTCTTGATCTGCCATCTGCTTGTCAGCCATTGAGTTGACGGCCGATTGCCTGCGCGATCAGCGCCAGCGTGCCGTTGAGGTCCTTGAGTTCCTGCGGTGTGAGCGCCTGATCGGCGTCGCACCAGGCTTCGCACGGGTTCGGGTGCATCTCGATCAGCAGGCCATCGGCCCCGGCTGCCACGGCAGCGCGCGACAGCGCCGGCACCATCCAGGCCTTGCCGCCGGCATGCGAGGGGTCGACGATCACCGGCAGATGCGTCTCTTTCTTCAGCACCGGGATCGCGGTGACATCGAGCACGTTGCGGTAGGCCGTCTCGAAGGTGCGGATGCCGCGCTCGCAGAAGATGATGTTGTGGTTGCCGCCCGCCGCGATGTATTCGGCCGACATCAGCCACTCGGAAATCGTCGCCGACATGCCGCGCTTGAGGATCACCGGCTTGTTGACCTTGCCGACTTCCTTCAGCAGGTCGAAGTTCTGCATATTGCGCGTGCCGATCTGGATCACGTCGACATCCCACTCCATGAAGGTATCGAGCATGCGCACGTCCATCAGCTCGGTGACGATCGGCAGCTTGTGGCGCTTGGCCGCATCGCGGAAATACTGCAGGCCGGTGACGCCGAGGCCCTGGAAGGTATAGGGGCTGGTGCGCGGCTTGAAGGCACCGCCGCGCATCAGCTTGCAGCCGGCCGCGGCGACATGGTCGGCGGCCAGGTTCATCTGTTCCTGCGTTTCGACCGAACACGGCCCGCCGATCACCTGCACCGCGTTGCCGCCGAGCTTGACGCCGGCGATGTCGATCACCGTGTCTTCCTTGTGCCACTCGCGCGCGACGATCTTGTACTGCTTGACGATATGCATGGCCTGCTCGACGCCGGGCAGCAGCTCGAAGGTCTCCGGCTCGAGTCTGCGCTCGTCGCCGATGGCGCCGATGATGGTGCGCTCGACGCCGCGCGAGACATGCTCGCTCAGGCCGGCTTCACGGATGCGGTGAATGACCGCGTCGATTTGGGCGTCGCTTGCGCCCCGGTTCATCACGATTAGCATGGATCTTCTCCTGCGCGATTGTGTCGCGCGTTACTTGGCGATAGCCAACCATTGTTTCACAGACGAATAGCCTGCGCAGTTGATAAAAGCAATGGGCCCGATCGGGCCCTTGCATGTCGTCGCGGCAACCGCCTCAGTCGCCCATGGCTTCAGCCAGCGCCTCGATGAAACGCGCATTCTCGGCTTCGGTGCCGATGCTCACGCGCAGGCTGTCGGTCATGCCGTAACTGGCCAGCGGCCGCACGATCACGCCGCGCTCGAGCAGGAACTCATTGAGCGCGCGGGCATCGCCGCAATGGAAGGTGACGAAATTGGCGTAGCTTTGAATATACGGCAGGCTCAGGCGCCCGAGGGCCTCGAACAGCTGCCGCTGCCCGGCGAAGTTGTTCTGCACCGTTGCCCGCAGATGCTCGATGTCGTCGAGCGCCGCGATGGCCGCCGCCTGCGCCAGCGCATTGACGTTGAACGGCTGGCGCACGCGATTCATCAGCTCGGCGAGCTCCGGCGCGCACAACGCATAGCCCATGCGCAGGCCGGCCATGCCGTGCGCCTTGGAGAAGGTCCGCGTGACGACCAGGTTGGGAAAGCGGCTTAGCAGCGCCAGGCTGTCCACGCGCTTCTCGGCCGGCAGGAATTCGATATAGGCCTCGTCGAGCACCACCAGCACATTGCCCGGACAATCCTCCATGAACTCGACGATGTCGCCCGCGCGCGCCAGCGTGCCGGTCGGGTTGTTGGGGTTGGCAATGAACACGATCTTGGTCGCGGGCTCGATCGCCTTCAGCATCGCCGGCAGGTCGTTGCCGTATTCCTGCGCCCTCACCTCGATGCCGCGCGCGCCGGCAAGCCGCGTGATCAGCGGGTAGAGCGCGAAGCAATACTGCGAATACACCACCGAGTCGGCCGGCGTCAGCACCGTGCGCCCGAGCACCGACAATACATCGTTGGAACCGTTGCCGAGCACGATCTGCGCGGTTGTCACGCGGTGCACGGCAGCCAGTTTGGCCTTGAGCTCGAAGGCGTGATCGTCGGCGTAGCGCGCCAGTCCGCCCACCTGGGCCAGCACGGCGGCACGCGCCCTGGCGCCCATGCCGAGCGGGTTCTCGTTGGAGGCGAGCTTGACGATGGCGGCGGGGTCGAGCCCGCGCTCGCGCGCCAGTTCGGCAATCGGTTTGCCGCCGACATAGGGGTCGATGGCGCGGATGTAGTCGGGAGCGAGATCGGTCAGGGACATGGGGTGCAGTCAAATGGATGGGCAGTTCGAAACGCCCGGATCAGGGAACGACAGGCAGGCTCCACTTGGGGCCGGGTACGGCCTGATGCGTCTGCATGCGGTCGAGCAGCAGGCTGGCATCGGTCTCGTGGAGCAGCAGTTCGCGGTTGTCGGCACGCACGAAATCCTCGGTAATCGCGTGTTCGACCATCTGCAGCAGCGGCGCAAAATAGCCGCCGGCGTCGAGCAGCCCGACCGGCTTAGCGTGCACGCCGAGCTGCGCCCAGGTGAGTATCTCGAACAGCTCGTCGAAGGTGCCGAAGCCGCCGGGCAGCGCCACGAAGCCATCGGCCAGCTCGGCCATGCGCGCCTTGCGTGCGTGCATCGAATCGACCACGTGCAGCTCGGTGCAGGCGGTGAGCGTGACCTCCTTGCGGTCGAGAAACCCCGGGATCACGCCGATGACCTTGCCGCCGGCATCGAGGCAGGCATTGGCCACCTCGCCCATCAGGCCGACATTGCCGCCGCCATACACCAGCGTCAGCCCGCGCAGGGCCAGGAGGCGCCCGAGCGTACGGGCGGTGTCGCGGTAGACCGGCGATTTGCCGAAGCGGGAGCCGCAAAATACGCAGATCGTTTTCATCGGGTCTCGAAAAACAGTTCAGGGGTCGGCAGCACACCACACCAAAATGACAGGCGGTGGTGCCTGCCGGCTGATTTTATAGCGCACCTCGAAAAGCCGTTGCGAGCGCAAGTCAGGAAAGGCTCACAACGAAGGCGGGGCCGACCTGACGGACAGGCCATGCCCAAACGAGAAACCGACGCCGGGTTGCGCCCGCGCAGCCGGTTTTTCGCGGTGCGCGCTAGATCACGGCCACCGGGTACGAGCCCAGCACGCGCAGGATCACGGCCCGCTCGGCCAGTTGCGCCAGGGCCGTACTGACCGCGGCATCGGCATGATGGCCTTCGATGTCGACGAAGAACACGTACTCCCACAACCCATCGCGCGATGGCCGCGACTCGAACTTGGTCATGCTCACCCCGTTCGCGGCGAGCGGCGCCAGCAGCTCGACCATGGCACCGGGGCGGTTCTTGGCGCTCATCACCAGGGTGGTCTTGTCGTGGCCGGACTGCGTCGCATCGGCCTGGCCAAAGGAGAGGAAGCGTGTCGTGTTGTTGGGTTCGTCCTCGATGTTCGAGGCCAGCTTGAACAGCTCGTAGCGCTCCGCCGCCGCCTCGCCGCCAATGGCCGCCGCCTCGGGGTCGAGCGAGGCAAGCCGGGCCGCCTCGGCATTGCTGGCCACGGCCACGCGCTCGGCATGCGGCAGGTTCTTGTTCAGCCACTCGTGGCACTGGGCCAGCGACTGGGCGTGCGAATACACGACCTTCACGCCGTCGAGCGACTCGGACTTGCGCATCAGGTGCTGATGGATGCGCAGCACCACTTCGCCGCACACCTTGAGCGGCGATTTGACCATCAGGTCGAGGGTGCGGCCGATCGCGCCCTCGGTGGAGTTCTCGACCGGCACCACGGCGTAGTCCGCCTGCCCCGCTTCGGTCGCGCGGAACACCTCATCGATCGAATCACATGGCAGCAGGTTCGCCGCGTGGCCGAAATGCTTGACCGCGGCCGATTCGCTGAAAGTGCCACGCGGGCCGAGGAAGGCGATGGTCAGCGGCTTCTCGAGGCTCAGGCAGGCCGACATGATCTCGCGGAACAGGCGCGCCACCGATTCGCCCGGCAGCGGCCCCTGGTTGAGCAGCTTGATCCGCCGCAACACCTGCGCCTCGCGCTCGGGCCGATACACCACGCCGCTGCCTTTGAGCACGCCAATGGCGTGGGCATGGTGGGCGCGCTGGTTGAGAAGGTCGAGAATTTGCGCATCGAGGGCGTCGATGGCATCACGATGCTGGCGGATAAGCTCGTCGGACATGTCGCGCTGCAATAAAATGATGAAAATCAGCCGCAGCATAGCATAGACGTGCGTACGGCCGGAACGCCGCCGGCCCCGACAGCACCATTGTCCACATGCGCGGCAGGCCCGGCAGCGGTCGCTGCAACAGGCTTGTCATCACTTGCTGGTAAACCCTGCTTTCGATTACCGCCGGTTTGCCTCACAATGCGCGGTTGCCGAAAATACAGATGACAAGGAGTGCCCATGGATGACCTGAGCAAGTTCCTGGAAGGCTTCGGCCGTTTCAAGCAAAAATACTTCTCCGACGACAAGGCCCTGTTCCAGCGCCTCAACCTCGAAGGCCAGAAACCCAGCTCGCTGGTGATCGCCTGCTGCGATTCGCGCGTCGACCCGGCCATCATCACCGACTGCGCACCCGGCGACATGTTCGTCATTCGCAACGTCGCCAACCTGGTGCCGCCGCGCGAAGTCGGCCCGACCAACCAGGGGGTCTCGGCCGCGCTCGAATTCGGCGTGTCGGTACTCAACGTCGAGCGCATCATCGTGCTCGGCCACGCCTGCTGCGGCGGCATCAGCGCCTTGATGAAGGACGACATGGGCACCGCCTCCGCCGGCTACCTCGCCCGCTGGATGGGCATTGCCGAACCGGCGCGCCAGCGCGTGTGGGAGCAGTACGCCGGCAAGCCGCTCGACGAGCAGATCCGCGCCTGCGAGCTGGCGTCCATCCTCGTCTCGCTCAACAATCTGCTGACCTTCCCGTGGATACGCGAGCGCGTCGAGGCCGGCACGCTCAATCTGCATGGCTGGTATTTCGACATCGAGCACGGCGAGCTGCTTGGCTACGACGGCAGGTCGGGCGAATTCAAGTCGCTGGGCCAGAACTGAGGCAAGCGGCCCCGGCCGCCAGCAAAACCCGACGGCTCCGCAATCTGCGGGGCCGTTTCATTTTCCGGCACCGGCCCAGCTTTTTTGCTGCACCGCACCGCGCAACCCCGCGATTCTGGTACAATTTCCGGTTTTAGTTCACCCGCTGGGGCCTGCGCGTCACGCCCCTTCGCATCAAGGATTACCGGCAATGGAAGCTGAACGCCTCAACCAGATCGCCAACACCATGCAAGACCTCGCTGCCCGCAACGACGAGCTGCGGAGGTATCTTTGACTACGATCAGAAGCAGGATCGTCTCGAAGAAGTCACCCGCCTGACCGAAGACCCCGAGGTCTGGAACGACCCGAAGAAAGCCCAGGAGCTCGGCAAGGAGCGCAAGCTGCTCGAGGGCGTGGTGCTCAACATCGACAGCATCGCCAGCGGCATCTCCGATAGCCGTGAGCTGTTCGAGATGGGCCGGGCCGAAGAGGACTGGGACACGGTCGCCGCCGTCGAGGCCGACGTCGCCGAGATCGAGAAGCGTGTGGCCGACCTCGAATTCCGCCGCATGTTCAATGACCCGATGGACCCGAACAACTGCTTCATCGACATCAAGGCCGGCGCGGGCGGCACCGAGGCGCAGGACTGGGCCGGCATGCTCGAACGCATGTACCTCAAGTACTGCGAGCGCAAGGATTTCAAGGTCGAGGTGCTCGAAGAATCCGAAGGTGAAGTGGCCGGTATTTCCAGCGCCACGCTGAAGATTTCCGGCGAATACGCCTATGGCCTGCTGCGCACCGAAGTCGGCGTGCACCGTCTGGTGCGCGTGTCGCCGTTCGATTCGAACGCGCGCCGCCACACCTCATTCTCGAGTGTGTTCGTCTACCCCGAAATCGACGACAGCTTCGAGATCGAGATCAACCCGGCCGACCTGCGCACCGATACCTTCCGCGCATCCGGCGCCGGCGGCCAGCACATCAACAAGACCGACTCGGCCGTGCGCATCACCCACATGCCGACCGGCATCGTCGTGCAGTGCCAGAACGACCGCTCGCAGCACCGCAACCGCGACGAGGCGATGAGCATGCTGCGCGCGCGCCTGTACGAGCTCGAACTGCGCAAGCGCAACGAGGCCAAGCAGGCGCTCGAGGACAGCAAGTCGGATATCGGCTGGGGCCACCAGATCCGCTCCTACGTATTCGACCAGTCGCGCGTCAAGGACCTGCGCACCAACGTCGAAGTGGGCAACGTCAAGGGCGTGATGGATGGCGACCTCGACATCTTCATCCAGGCGAGCCTGAAGCAAGGCGTGTAAATCGGCCGATATCAAGGAGGGAAGCATGCAACGCACCATCGCATCGATCTTGCTGGCAGCCGGCATGGCTGCCCTCCCCGTGTCGGCGATGGCCGCCACCAAGACGTCCGCCACGCAGTCCGGGCAGAACATCGGCGGCGGCTTCCAGGGCGACTATCTGTTCAACCTGGTGGCCAAGCCCGGCTACCGCGAGGCCTGGGCCGCACTGGCCGCGCGCACCGATCTGCCGAGCTGGGTGAGCACCGCCACCGGGCCGAGCAGCCCGAGCAGGCTGGTGTTTCAGGACAAGCGGCAATACGAGCTGGCATCGAGCTGCAAGCAGCACGACTGCGCCAACAACCGCCTGCTCGTGCTGTTCGACAAGGCGCGCAAGCAGGCCTGGGGCGTCTGGATCAGCATTCCCGACAATGTCGGCGCCAGCGATCCGATGAGCCGTCATGCCAACGCAAGATATATCTGGCTCGGTGAACCAAGTGGCGCAATCAAGTCGCTGCTGCTCGCCGAACTGCAAAGCGATCCGAACTGGTAAGTTTTCATGCCCGACTTGATTGGGCGGCAATAAGGTAAATCCACATGAACGAGAACATCGAAGCAGGCACCGCACACCAGGATGACAACCAGCTGATGGCCGAACGCCGCGCCAAGCTGGCAGAGATCCGCAAGGAAGGCATCGCCTTCCCCAACGACTTCAAGCGCGAACACCTGTCCGCCGATCTGCACGCCAAGTATGGCGAAGCCGAGAAGGAAACGCTCGAAGCCGACAAGATCGAAGTCTCGGTTGCGGGCCGCATGATGCTCAAACGCGTGATGGGCAAGGCCAGTTTCGCCACGCTGCAGGACGGCAAGGGCCGTATCCAGCTCTACATCTCGAACGACAGCGTGGGCGCCGATGCGCACGCCGCGTTCAAGCACTGGGACCTGGGCGACATCGTTGCCGCCCGCGGCACGCTGATGAAGACCAAGACCGGAGAGCTGACCGTGCAGGCCACCGAAATCCGCCTGCTGGCCAAGGCGCTGCGCCCGCTGCCCGAGAAGTTCCACGGCATGACCGATCAGGAGCAGAAATACCGCCAGCGCTACCTCGACCTGATCTCCAACGAGCAGAGCCGCGACACCTTCATCAATCGCTCGAAGATCATGCAGCGCGTGCGCGAAGTCATGGTGAACGAGGGCTACCTCGAAGTCGAAACGCCGATGATGCACCCGATCCCCGGCGGCGCGGCGGCCAAACCTTTCGTCACCCACCACAACGCGCTCGACATGCAGCTGTACCTGCGCATCGCCCCCGAGCTGTACCTCAAGCGCCTGGTGGTGGGCGGCATGGAGCGGGTGTTCGAGATCAACCGCAACTTCCGCAACGAGGGGATGAGCACGCGCCACAACCCCGAGTTCACCATGATGGAGTTCTACGAGGCCTACGCCGACTACAAGCGCATGATGGAGCTGACTGAGACCGTCATCCGCGAATGCGCGCGCGCCGTGCACGGCCATGCCGTGGTCGAGGTGCAGGGCAAGCCGGTGGACCTGTCCAAGCCGTTCGAGCGCCTCACCGTGACCCAGGCCATCGTCAAGTACAACCCGCAATACAGCGAGGAACAGCTCAACGACCGCGCCTGGCTCAAGCAGGAAATCGAACGCCTGGGCGGCAAGCTCGTCGCGACCGACGGCGTAGCCGGCCTGCAGTTCTCGCTGTTCGAGGAAACCACCGAAGAAAAGCTGTGGGACCCGACCTACATCATCGACTACCCGATCGAAATCTCGCCCCTGGCGCGTGAATCGGACGACCGCAAGGGCATCACCGAGCGCTTCGAACTGTTCATTCTCGGCCGCGAGCTGGCCAACGGATTCTCCGAGCTGAACGACCCGGAAGACCAGGCCGAGCGCTTCCTCGACCAGGTACGCCAGAAGGACGCCGGCGACGACGAGGCCATGCACTACGACGCCGACTACATCCGCGCGCTCGAACACGGCATGCCGCCGGCCGGCGGCTGCGGCATCGGCATCGACCGCCTGGTGATGCTGCTGACCGACGCGCCGTCGATTCGCGACGTGATTTTATTTCCGCAAATGCGCCCGGAATAAGTCTCGGCACGAGGCAAATCAACGGACGGCACGCCCGTCCGTTTTTCTTTTGCGAGCCCGACCAGCATGGCCCTGATCCCCGCCACCCTCGCCCATTCGACCGACGGCATCCCCTACTCCGCCGCGTTCGACGACATCTATCACTCCAACGATGGCGGCATCGGCCAGATCCACCACGTGTTCATGGGCGGCAACGCGCTGCCCGGGCGCTGGCAGGGCCGGCCCAACTTCGTCGTACTGGAGACCGGTTTCGGCCTCGGGCTGAGCTTCCTCGCCACCTGGCAGGCTTGGCGCGACGACCCGCAGCGCAGCGAACGCCTGCACTTCATCTCGGTCGAGAAGCACCCATTCTCGCGCGACGACCTCGCCACCCTGCACCGCCAGTGGCCAGACCTCGCACCGCTGGCCGCACAGCTGCTGGCGCAGTGGCCGGTGCTGGTGCCGGGCTTTCACCGCCTCCATCTCGACGACGGCCGGGTGACGCTGACGCTGCTGCTCGGCGATGCGCTCGATCTCTTGCCCAAGCTGGTGGCCGAGGTCGATGCGTTCTACCTCGACGGCTTCGCGCCGAGCAAGAATCCCGAACTGTGGTCGCCACCGCTGTTCAAGCAGATCGCGCGACTCGCCGCGCCCAGCGCGACCGCCGCCACCTACACGGTGGCCGCGCTGGTGCGGGACGGCCTGCAGGCGGCCGGTTTCAAACGGGAGAAGCGCCCCGGCTTCGGCAAGAAACGTGACATGCTGGCCGCGCGCTTCATGAACCCGCGCCCGAGCCACCTCAGGCCGCCGGCAGACCGGCATGCGATCGTGCTCGGCGCCGGGCTCGCCGGCACAGCCACGGCGGCACGCCTCGCTGCACGCGGGTTTCGTGTCGAACTGATCGAGCGCCGCAGCGGGCCGGCGCAGGAATGCTCGGGTAACCCGGTCGGCGTGCTGCTGCCGGTGATGTCGCTCGACGACAACCGCCAGTCACGGCTGTCACGCGCCGCGCTGCTGTATGGCTTGCGGCACTTGGCGGCCATCTCGCCCAGCGCACCGGCCACCGGCTGGTGGAAGACCAGTGGCGTACTGCACCTGGCAAGTGACGCCGACGATGCGGCCCACCAGCAGCGCGTGATCGATGCACTCGGCTTGGCGCCAGAATTTGCCCGTTTTGTCGATGCCGACGCCGCCAGCCGCCTCGCAGGCAGGGCGGTGAAGCATGGAGGCTGGTGGTTCGGCCACGGTGCATGGGCCAACCCGGCGTCGATCTGCACCGCCAATCTGGCGGCGTTCGCCGCTGCCATCCGGCCACACTACAACGTCGAGATCGCCAGCATCGTGCGCGACGGCGAGCACTGGCAGGTGTTCGACGGCACGGGGCGGCTCGTTGCCAGCGCACCCATCCTCGTCATCGCCTCGGCCGCTGGTGGCGCACACTTCGCCCAGACCGCCCACCTGCCGCTGACGCAGGCCTGGCGCCAGCTCAGCTGCGTCCCGGCGCATGCCACGCCGCCGCTCGACATCGTGGTGTGCGGCGATGGCTATGTGACGCCCACCTGGAACGGCGTACGCGCCGTCGGCGCCAGCGAGGCCGGCGGGCCTGGGCTGGCCCAGGCAGCCGGGCACCGCAGCAACCTGGCGCTGGCCGAAGGCCTGCTTCCCGGCTTCACCGCCGGCATCGATGCCGCGCAGCTGCCGGGCCGCATCAGCTATCGCCCGGCCTCGCCCGATCGCATGCCGCTGATCGGCCCCATTGCCGACGCCGCGGCCTTCGATCCGCAAAAGCACCACCGCCCGCTGCTCGTGCCACGCCACGCAGGGCTCTACTGCGCGCTGGGCTTTGGCGCGCGCGGGCTGACCTGGTCCGCGCTGGCGGGCGAGCTGCTGGCCAGCCAGATCGCCGGCGAGCCCTGGCCCGTCGAACGCGACCTGGCCGATGCAGTCGACCCGGCACGCTTCCTGCTGCGGCTTGGCAAGGCGCAGCGCAGCGACGACACGGTGGAATAGGCCCCGCCCGGCCGGCACGCCGAACTGGCCGCCGGCCAATCCCCGATGGAAGTCGCGCCCGCACTCTGCTACATATGAAATGGCTGGCGCGGCCTCGTGGCGGGCCGCATCCATGCCCGGCCGGGCTTGCGTCAACAGGGGTGAGTGAACGTCATGAGATGTCGGGTATCGAGCCTTGCCACGGTGTCACGCTCATTGCCGGCCATCGCCGGATGGCTCGCGACCTCCCTGTTCAACATGGCGGCCGCAGCGGATCAGCGGCCAACCATCCGCTGGCTGGTATCCCACGAGCCGCCAGCCACCATCGTGCATGGCGAGGGACGAGGCGGTGGGTTTGGCGACAATTACCGCAAGGCGCTGATCGAACGCCTCCCCGAATTTGCCCACCGCGTCGAGATCACCACCAGCAGGCGACGTGAAGCATTGATGCGACGCGGCGAGCCGGTGTGTTCGATCCTGATGATACGCACCCCGGCGCGTGAGCAATTTGCGCTGTTCGCCAGCAAACCGTATCTGCTGGCCTTGCCGGTACGCCTCGTCATGCAGGAAGAAACCGCCGAGTCGCTGCGCCCGCTGGCTCACGACGACACACTGCGGCTCGAAGACGTGCTCGGCGATGGCACCCACCATCTGGGAATATTCAAGTCGGTCAGCTTCGACTCACTGATCGACCGGCAACTGGCGGACATCGGCAAGGGCTACCCCGACGCCATCCGCTATTTCGACGAAGCACCGGGCTCGACCTTGCGGAACCTGGTGCGCCTGATGTCGAAAGGCCGCTTCGACGTGACCCTGGGCCACAGCGTGGTAGTCCACCACTGGACGCGCAACGATCCGTCGATCGGCAGGCTGGTCTACATCCCGGTGGCCAGCGTGGTGGCACCCATCCCGCTCCACGTTTCCTGCACCAAGTCTCTGTTCGGCCAGGAGGTGATCCGGCAGGTCGAGCAGCTCCCCGGCCTCGACAGCCTCGCCGACACTGCCGCCCGGGACTATGCCAGCCGCTTGCCGGAAGAAGAGCAGGTGCGCTACCGGGCGATCCTGCAGGCCGCGCGCAGGAGCACCAAGGCCGGCAGCGAATAGCAGCCGCCTCGCCGCTGGCGTGCCTCGGCTGGCATGCCGATCAGACCCACGAAGCAAGCAGCCTCGGCTACCGTCCCGACGAGCACGCCTCGAGCCAGCCCGGGCCTTCCTCTCTCGGCCCAGCGACGACCATGTCGGCCAAGCATGTTGAATGGGCCGGGCCCGCCCCACCGCCAGGGGCAACACGCACCATTGTCACCCGGCCGTCATCCTGTTTGCATATTCCCGGCTTCCAAGGGTAGGCTACGCCTTCCAACAAGAATACGAGCGCTACTCAGGAGACCTTCATGCCCGACAACTATCTGCCACACCAGACCATCCAGTCCTTCGCGCCGCCGGTGCGCACGCTGCTCGGCCCCGGCCCGTCCGACGTGCCGCAACGCGTGCTGGCCGCGCTGGCGCGCCCGACCATCGGTTATCTCGACCCGGCCTTCGTGGCGATGATGGAGGAGCTGAAGTCGCTGATGCGTTATGCCTTCCAGACCCGCAATGCGCTGACCTTCCCCGTCTCCGGCCCCGGCTCGGCGGGCATGGAGATGTGCTTCGTCAACCTGGTGAACCCGGGCGACAAGGTGATCGTGTGCCGCAACGGAGTGTTCGGCGGGCGCATGATCGAGAACGTCGAGCGTTGTGGCGGCGTGGCCGTGGTGGTCGACGACGAATGGGGCAAGCCGGTCGATCCGGCCAAGCTGGCCGCCGCGCTGGCCGCCAACCCCGACGCCAAGGTCGTGGCCTTCGTGCACGCCGAGACCTCGACCGGCGCGCTCTCCGACGCCGCCACGCTGTGCCGCCTGGCGCACGAGGCAGGCTGCCTGAGCATCGTCGATTGCGTGACCTCGCTCGCCGGCGTGCCGGTGCTCGTCGATGAATGGGGCGCCGATGCAGTGTACTCGGGTAGCCAGAAATGTCTGTCGTGCGCACCGGGCCTGTCGCCGATCACCTTCAGCGAGCGCGTGGTCGAAAAGATCAAGTCGCGCGGCCGCAAGGCGCAGAGCTGGTTCCTCGATCTCGACCTGCTGCTGGGCTACTGGGGCGAGACCACGCGCACCTACCACCACACGGCGCCGAACAACAGCCTGTATGCGCTGCACGAGTCGCTGCTGATGGTGGCGGAAGAGACGCTGCCGGCAGCCTGGGCGCGCCACCGGCGCAACCACCTGGCGCTGCGCGCGGGCCTCGAACAGCTGGGGCTGGGCTTCGTCGTCGACGAGGCGCATCGCCTGCCGCAGCTCAACGCGGTCAGCATTCCCGAGGGCGTCGATGACAAGGCGGTGCGCGCCTCGCTGCTGCAGGATCACGGTATCGAGATCGGCGCGGGCCTGGGCCCGCTGGCCGGCAAGATCTGGCGCATCGGCCTGATGGGCTATTCGAGCCGCGAAGAGAATGTGCTGCACCTGCTGGCCGCGCTGGAGTCGGTGCTGGCAGCACAAGGCCGCTCCGTTACGCCGGGTGCGGCGGTGGCAGCGGCACAGCGTAGCTACCAGGGCTGATCGCCCGCCTGCAACGGGTGGCGGGTTAGCGCCGCCCGATTCCTCAACGCCGGGCCCGCCCGCGTATCACCCGTTTTTCCACCTCGATCACCAGCAAGGTCAGCAGCCCGAAGCCGATGATCGGCCACCAGTGCGCCAGCGACAGCGGCGCGGTGCCGAACAGCGTGTTCATCACCGGCAGATAGGTGAAGGCCAGTTGCTGCAGCACCAGCACACCCACGGCCAGCAGCACCATGCGGTTGCCGGTGAGGCCGCGCCACGACAGCACCGGGTCGACCAGGTAGCGGCAGTTGAACAGATAGAAGGCCTCGGCCACGACCAGGGTGTTGACGGCCGCCGTGCGGGCGACGAGCTCGGATTCGCCCTGCCCGTCGAGCCACTGGTGCACGGCCAGGCTGCCGGCCGTCAACAGCGCCGAGACGAAGGCCGTGCGCCACACCAGGAGCGGCGACAGCAACGGCTCGCGCGGCGAACGTGGCGGGCGCCGCATCACCCCGGCCTCGGCCGGCTCGAAGGCGAGCGACAGCGACAGCGTGACGGCGCAGATCATGTTGACCCACAAAATCTGCACCGGCGTGATTGGCAGGGCAATGCCGAACAGCACCGGGAACAGGATCAGGCAGGCCTCGGCGATATTGGTCGGCAGTATCTGTATGAAGGCCTTCTTGAGGTTGTCGTAGACGGCCCGCCCCTCCTCCACCGCATGCGTGATCGAGGCGAAATTGTCGTCGGCCAGCACCATCTGCGCCGCCTCCTTGGCGGCCTCGGTGCCCTTCATGCCCATCGCCACGCCGACATTGGCGCGCTTGAGCGCCGGCGCGTCGTTGACGCCATCGCCGGTCATCGCCACCACCCGGCCCTGTGCCTGCAGCGCCTCGACCAGCCTGAGCTTGTGCTCGGGGCTGACGCGCGCGAACACGCCGGTACGCGCCACGGCCGCCGGCCAGTCGGCCGCTGGCAGCGCATCGAGCGCCTGGCCGGTGAGCGCACCACTGCTGACGTAGAGCCCCAGCTCGGCGCCGATGGCGAGCGCAGTGGCCGCGTGGTCGCCGGTGATCATCTTCACGTCGATGCCGGCCTCGTGGCACTGCCGCACCGAGGCAATCGCCTCGGCTCGCGGCGGGTCGCTCATGCCCACGATGGCCAGCAGGCTGAGCCCCTGCTCGACGTCGCCGAAGCCAAGCTGGCGCCGGCCATCCGCCACCGGCTTGGCAGCGAGCGCCAGCAGCCGCTCGCCGCGCGCCGCCAGGCGGTCGCAACAGGCCTGCCAGTAGGCAAGGTCGAGCGGCACATCCACCTCGCCCTGCCGCGCCAGCCGGCACAGCGCCAGCAGCTTCTCCGGCGCGCCCTTGACGAACAGCAGCCCGTCGCCGTCGTGGCCGTGGTGCAGCGTGGCCATGAAGCGGTATTCGGATTCGAACGGAATGACGTCGATGCGCGGCCGCGCCTCGCGCTCGATCGCGGGATCGAGGCCGAGCTTCATCGCCAGCGTCAGCAGCGCGCCCTCGGTCGGGTCGCCCTCGAGCAGCCAGCGGCCTGCTTCGTTGCGTAGCCGCGCATCGTTGCACAGCACGGCGGCACGGCCGATCAGCGCCAGCTCCGGCAGGCTTTCCGGCGCCAGCACGGTGCCGTTCTCGCGCAGGCCGCCGTCGGGTGCGTAGCCCGAGCCCGACACGGCCCACTCACGGGCCGCCGTCGCCAGGTGGCACACCATCATCTCGTTGCGCGTCAGCGTGCCGGTCTTGTCGGTGCAGATCACACTAACCGAGCCCAGCGCCTCGACCGCCGGCAGGTGGCGGATGATGGCCTGGCGCTGCGCCATGCGCCGCACGCCGATGGCCAGCGTGATGGTCATGATGGCCGGCAGGCCTTCCGGGATCGCCGCCACCGCGAGCCCCACCACGGCGACAAACATGTCGCCCCAGCCATAGCCGCGCCACAGCACGCCAACGCCGAACACCAGCACCGACACGGCGAGGATGGCCCAGGTCAGGCTCGCCGAGAAGCGCGCCATCTGCCGCAACAGCGGCGTCGTCAGGGGCTTGACCGCGTGCAGCAGCGAGCTGATGCGGCCGATCTCGGTCGCGGCACCGCTGCCCACCACCACGCCTCGGCCGAGGCCGTAGGTGACCAGCGTGCCGGAATAGGCCATCGAGCTGCGGTCGGCCAGTGCGCAGGCGGCATCGACCACCCCGGTCTGCTTGTCGACGGGTGCCGATTCGCCGGTGATCGCCGCCTCATCGATGCGCAGGCTGCGGCAGGCGATGAGGCGCAGGTCGGCCGGCACCTTGTCGCCCGACTGCAGGACCACGACATCGCCGGGCACCAGCTGCTCGGCATCGAGCTCGACGCGCTGGCCGTCGCGCAGCACGATGGCCTTGAGCGACAGCAGCTGGCGGATCGCATCGAGCGCCGCCTCGGCGCGGCCTTCCTGGATATGGCCGATGACGGCATTGATCACCACCACGCCGAAGATCACCCCGGCATCGACCCAGTGGCCCATCGTCGCGGTCACCGCGCCGGCGGCCAGCAGCACGTACAGCAGCACGTTGTTGAACTGCGACAGGAAGCGCCGCCAGGCGCTGCGGCCCGCCACGGCCGGCAGCCGGTTGGGGCCGAAGCGGGCGAGCCGCGCCGCAGCCTCGTCCGCTGCCAGCCCGCGCTCCGCCTCGACATCCAGCTGCCGGGACACGGCATCGGCCGGCAGGGCGTGCCAGGCGGGCACTTGATCTTCGGGAATGGGCTGGCTGGGCATGGTGGCGCGGCGGCGGCTCAGCTGGCGGCGACTACGTCCGGCAGTGTGAAATAGAAGGTTGCGCCCTGGCCTGGCGCCGCTTCGGCCCAGATCTCGCCGCCGTGGCGCTGGATGATGCGGTAGACCGTCGCCAGGCCGATGCCGGTGCCTTCGAACTCACGCGCCAGGTGCAGCCGCTGGAAGGCGCCGAACAGCTTGCTGGCATAGTTCATGTCGAAGCCGGCGCCGTTGTCGCGCACGTAGAAAGCCGACTTGCCGCGCGAACTCGTTTCGCCGACCTCGATGCGGGCCTGACCGCATTTGCTCGAAAACTTCCAGGCATTGCCCAGCAGGTTGTCGAGCACCGCGCGGATCAGCGCCGGGTCGCCGTCGGCCGTCAGGTCCGGTTGCAGCACGATCTCCACCTGGCGCTCGGGGTCGCCCTGCTGCAAATCCTGCAGCGCGCAGCGCGCCATCTCGCTCAAGCTCAGGTGCTGGCGCCGGAGCTCGCCGCGGCTGACGCGCGACAGCACCAGCATGCCTTCGATCAACAGCCCCATGCGCCCCGTTGCCTGCACGATGCGTTGCAGCAGGTCGCGCCCGTTGTCGTCGAGCCGATCGCCGTAGTCCTCGCGCACCAGCCGGCTGAAGCCATCGATCGCCCGTAGCGGCGCGCGCAGATCGTGCGAGACGGAATAGCTGAATGCCTCGAGCTCGCCGTTCGCCGCCTGCAGCGCCGCCGTGCGTTCCGCCACCAGCTCTTCGAGCCGCAGGCGGTAGGCCTCCAGCTCCTCTTCGCTGCGCTTGCGCTCGGTGATGTCGTCCAGCGTGCCGGCGGTGCCGACATACTCGCCATGCTTGCCATAGCGCACCCGCTGCGTCGCCTCAACCCAGCGGATGCTGCCGTCGCGCCGTTCGAGCCGCGCCGCATAGCGACAGCTGCCGTTCTCGCCGCTCTTGAGGCGGCGCTGCCACTCGTCGACCACGGGCTGATCGAGCGGATAGAACACGCTGACCAGGTCGCGCCACATCATTTGCTCTACCTGCAGGCCGGTGATTTCCTGCCACGCCGGGTTGAGGAAAGCCAGGCGGCCGCTCTCATCGGTCTGGAAGATCACCTCGCGCACATTGTCGACCACGTCGCGGTAGCGCAGCCGGCTCTCGCGCAGCGCCTGCTCGCGTTCCAGCAGCACCTTGATCATGCTGTTGAACACCTGCGCCATCTCGGCGACATCACGCGGGCCGCCCTGCTCCGCCTGCACGTCCGACTCGCCGCGCTCGGCGCGCCGCATGGCGAGCGAAAGGCTGGCCAGCGGCCGCGTGAGGCGCCCGACCAGCACGCTGATGCCGAGCAGCAGCAGGATCGAGCACACCAGCGCGATCACCACGTTGGCCAGCACGATCTGCCAGCGCTGCCTTACCAGCGTGGATTTGCTCTGCACCACGCTGACATAGCCGAACACCTGCGGCCCGGTGGTTTCGACCTGATAGGGGGATTCTTCGGCATGGCTCGATACGGGTGCGAGAAAACGCCAGGCGTCGTCGGTTTCGCCGACCAGGGTGGCAACGCTCACCGCCACCGAGGGCAGGCCGAGCGGCGGCACGGCCTTGCCCGCCCTGTCCTGCGCCAGCAGCGCATCGCCATTCGGGTAATAAAGCTCGACGCGGGTGACATCGGGGAAATTCAGCGTGGCGGTGATCGCCTTGGCGACGTTGTCCGGCGAGCCGTACAGCAGGGCCAGCGCGCTCTGGCTGGCCAGGCTCTGCGCGGCACTCTCGCCCTGCTCGATGAGCGAGCGGCGGATCACCCGGTCGCCCTGCCAGGTGCTGATCAGCGACGACAGCAGCACGATCAGCACCACACCCGCCGTAATGGCGAGGCTGAGCTGGCGGCGGAAGGTCAGGTTCCGGAACAAGGCCGAGCCCCGGTGCTCAAGGCTCGGGGAAGACCATGTCGAACCCTTGCTGCTGCTTGTAGCTCAGGTTCAAGCCAAGATGGGTGGCGGTACGCACGTTGACGGCGATCAGCACATCCATCAGCGGCGCAACATGGCTGCTGGTGCTCACCGTGGTCAGCGACATGGCCGATTGGGCCAGGTTGCGGCCCAGCTCGACGTTGTTCGGGTAGAGCGAGAACAGCGCACCGCGCCGCACATGGGCGACGCTGCTGGAAAACAACGGGATATTGCGGTTCCACGACTCCTGCAGCACCATCGGCAGGATCACGCTGTCGTCCACTGTGGTGGTGTCCTGCGGCAGCCACACGGCGTCGCGGCGCGCGTCGGCCTGCGCCAGGATCTCCTGGTAGCTGCGCAGCGCGGATTTGATGTCCTGCGCCTCGTAGGCCTGCAGCTCGATGCCATTGGCCTTGGCGGCGTCGCGCGCGATGCGCACCAGCCAGTCGTTCTGGCGCGGGTCGTAGACGATGAAGACGCGGCTGGTGGTGGGCGACAATGCCTTCAGTCGCTGGAACAGGATGGCCGGATCGGGCGCCAGGCTGTGCACGGCCATGCTGCTGGCCGGCGCGTCGGGAATCGACACCACGCCGCCCACCACTACGCCCATGCCATTGCCCAGCGAGGCAGCCGCCTTCAGGCCCTGCCGGCCCAGCGCGATGACGACGCGGATATCCTGCTTGCGCAGCTCGGCCGCGATGGGCTGCACGTTGGCGTCGTTGCCGACGGGAAACTTGCTCACCCGGCCCGGGGCCTTGGCCTCGATGCCCTCGACGATCTTCGCGAACACGCTACGATAAGGCTCGCCGACATCGGGGTACAGCACCGCAATCTGGCCCGACATGAGCGTGCTGACCTTGCTCATGCGCGGGCGATGGTCGCCGACGATGCCGACTGCGTCCGCCAGTTCCAGATCGCTGCGGGCAAGGTAGATCGCGATGGGAGCTTCGGTGTCGAAGTCGATCAGCACGATGTCTTCCGCACGGAACAAAGCGGTCTCGCCGCCGTCCATCGCGGGGGTGCCATCGTCAAGAATGACGGAATCCTGCCAGGGCGGGTAATAGTTCACGCTGGCGGCGCTGGCATAGAGCTCGCCGGCCTGCAATGAGGCCGGCAGCGCGATGGCGGCCAACACTCCCCAGGCCAGCAGCTGGCGTGCTAGTACTATCTTGACGGATGGAGACACTCTATCCTCGTTACGACATTCGTCAATGCAAAGGCGGTAATGCTACCCGATGTCGGCACCGGCGTCCCCTTTCTCGCTACAGGCGGTAGTCCAGCTCGACGAGCCAGTTGCGGCCGGGCAGCGGCAAATCGTTGGGGATATTGCCCGGTGCCGGCGATGGCTCGCGCGCATTGGCGTCGAACAGGTTGCGCACGCTCAGCGCGGCGCTCCAGCGCTGCTTGTCGTCACCGCGGCGCACCGTCAGGTCAAGCGTGCGGTAGTCGGCCACGGTCGGGCGCGTGTCGCCTGCCGCCCGCTGGCGGTCGGCCACCCACTGCGCCAGGGCGTTGACGGCCCAACCGTCGGCCAGCCGGTAGTCGGCCCGCAGCAAGGCTGTGCGGCCCGGTGCGTCGGGTGCGTCCTGCTCGCTACTGCTGCGGTCCTTGGCGCGCTGCCATGACAGATTGCCGCCGAGACGCAGCGACGGCGCCGCCTGCCAGCCGATTTCGAGCTCCGCGCCGTAGCCGGTCTGCTCGCCGCTGTTCTGCGCGGTCGAGCCGGTGCTCGGGTCGGCATTCGGCACGAAACGCAGCATGTCGGACATGCGGTAATGGAACAGGTTGGCCGTTGCCTGCCAGCTGCGGCTCGCCTGCCACACGAGCTGCGCCTCGCTGGTGCGCATGCGTTCTGGTTTCAGGTTCGGGTTGCCTTGCGCCACCGGGTTGTTGATCGCGTAAAGCTCGACGAACGAGGGCGCGCGGAACGCCTGGCCATACATCAGCTTGGCGGTCAGGTTGTAGGCAGCCTCCCACACCAGCGCCATGCGCGGGTTGGTGGTGCCGCCGAAGTCGGAATAGCGGTCGTGGCGCAGGCCCAGCGTGGCCTGCCAATCCTTGGCCAGCTGCCATTCGTCCTGCAGGTAGGCGTAGCGCACCGTCCGCTCGCCCGCCCGCAAGAAAGGCGCACTGTCGCTGACGTCGACGATCTGCCCGAGCGGTGTCGGCAGGTAACCCACCCCCGGCAAATAACGCAGGTAGAAGTTCTTAGTTTCCTCTACCCGGTATACCTCGTCCCGCTTCACGCCGACGCCGATGTGCAGCCGATGGGCGTTCCAGCCGGTATAGAAACCGCTGGCGGCAATCCCCTGCCCCTGCTCGGAGCGGCCGGGCGTGCCGATCATGCCGTCGGGAAAGCTGCCGCCGAAGGCGCCGGGCGGGTAGACAACAACATAGGATGCCGTCCGGCTATTGCTGAAATGGCCTTCCAGCTTCACGTCCCAATCTTTGAACCATTCCGTGTCGTGATAGCTGAGATTGGCCATGGTCTTGCGCCGGCTCGTCACGCCCCGGTCGTCGAGCGCCTCGGCGACGCCGGAGGCGGTGCCCGCCCGGTATTTCTGCAGATACTCCGCCCGCAGCTTGAACTTGTTCCAACCGATGTCGATCGCGCCATTGAGATTATGCCCCCCCAACTGCATCGCTGCTGGCGCGAGGGACGCCTGGGTATGAAAGAGCCGGTCGAGCGTGGACTGCGAATCGGCATCGATATTGGTATCCAGCCCGGCAGTCCGCTCCGCGCGCAGATAGGCGGCGACGTCGAGCGCGCCCCACTGGCCGCCGTGTTGCAGCCAGCCTTCGCGCGTATTGAACGAGGCCACCCGCGCGCCGACCTGGGTGCCGTCGATCTCGGCGGCGGTCTTGGTGATGATGTTGATCACCCCGCTGAACGCATCGGCGCCATAGAGGGCCGACCCCGGCCCCCGTATCACCTCGATGCGCGAGACATGCTCCAGCGGGTAGCCGGACCAGCCATCGCCCTTGCCGCCCAGATAAGGGCTGGTGATCGGAATGCCGTTGATCATCAACAGCACTTGTGGGTTGAACTTGGAATGGACGCCGCGAATGACGTACACCGGGTCGTACAGATAGCCGCGCGAGACATGCAGGCCCGGCACCAAGCGCAACGCATCGTCGAGATCGCGGGCGCCGGTGGCGGCAAAGTCTTCCGCCGTGATCACCGAGGCCACGGCTGGCGCGCGCGTGAGCTTGATCTGGCTGCCGGTCGCAATCGATACGGTCGAGCTGTCGCCAAACGCCTGCAGCAGCTCGTCGTCCTCGTCTCCCGCCCAGGCCAAGGCCGTGCAGACCATGGCTGCACACAGCACGGCGCCCCGTCGAGCCGCTTTGAACTCCATTTGTCACTCCCCATGACCCGCGGTAGCCGACATACCCGCCGCGATATATTTTTCCGTTATCTGCGTAGCATAGCCTATCCGGGACCAAGCAGAGAAGCCGGATGGGCGTTGGTTTTAGCTTGCGGGCACAAGGGGTGGCCCCTACAATCCGGGGCAACAAACGTCCGTGCTACCTGATATGTCACACATCGTCGATACACTGATCAGCGCGAGCTGGATTGTTCCTGTCGAGCCCGAGCTCACGGTGCTGCGCCAGCACAGTATCGCAGTCAGGCAAGGACGCATCGTCGCCATCCTGCCCACGGCCGAGGTGCCGGCCCGCTTCACGGCGCGCGAGTATGTCGATCTCTCCAGCCATGTGCTGATCCCCGGCTTCGTCAATCTGCACGGCCATTCGGCCATGACCCTGCTGCGCGGCATGGCGGACGATCTGCCGCTGATGACCTGGCTCAGCGGCCATATCTGGCCCGCGGAAAGCAAGCATGTGCGCGACGATTTCGTGTTCGACGGCACGCAGCTCGCCATCGCGGAAATGCTGCGCGGCGGCACCACCTGCATCAACGACAACTATTTCCACCCCTCCGCCGTGGCGCGCGCGCTGCTGTCGGCGCAGATGCGCGGCGTGGTCGGCGCCTGCATCCTCGACTTCCCCACGGGCTATGCCTCCGATGCCGACGAGTACATCACGCGCGGGCTCGCGGCGCGCGACGAGTACCTGGGCGAGCCGCTGATTGGCTTCAGCCTGGCCCCGCATGCGCCCTATACCGTGTCCGACCGCACCTTCAGCCGGGTGCTGACGCTCGCCGAAAAGCTGGAGCTGAACATCCACCTGCATCTGCACGAGACGCAGGATGAAATCGCCGGCAGCCTCAACGACCATCACGTGCGCCCGCTGGCGCGGCTGAAGGCGCTCGGCCTGCTGACGCCCGACCTGATCGGCGTGCACGCCGTGCATCTGACCCCGGAAGAAATCGGCTGGCTGGCCGAACACGGCTGCCACGTCGCGCACAACCCGAGCTCGAATATGAAACTCGCCAGCGGCATCGCGCCGGTGGCGGACTTGCTGACCGCCGGCGTCAACGTCGGCCTGGGCACCGATGGCGCCGCCAGCAACAACCGCCTCGACATGTTCACCGAAATGCGCACGGCGGCGCTGCTGGCCAAGGTCGCCAGCGGCCGCGCCGATGTCGTCCCGGCCTTCCAGGCACTGCAGATGGCGACCATCAACGGCGCCCGCGCACTCGGACTGGAGCAGGAAATCGGCTCGCTGGCCGCCGGCAAGTCCGCCGACTTCGCGGCCGTCGCACTTGATGACATCGAAACCGCACCCTGTTTCGATCCGATTTCCCATCTTGTCTACTCAGCAGGCCGTGAGTGCGTTACGGATGTGTGGGTGGCCGGCAAACGGCTGCTCAAACACCGTGAACTCACCACGCTGAATCGTGCGCAGCTGATCGCCCGGGCACGGGCCTGGCGCGACCGCGTTCGGCAAGCCTGAAGCTGACGAGAGAAAATGGACATCGAAATCGACACCGACACCGACACCGACACCGACACCGACACCGACAACAAATCCTGGCTCAACTCGCGCGTCGCCATCACCGTGCTGCTGCTGACGGTATTCATGGCGCTGTGCAAGATCAAGGACGACAACATCGTGCAGGCCATGCAGGTGGCCAAGGCCGACGCGGTCGACACCTGGGGCGAATACCAGGCCAAGCGCCTGAAGGTTTATGTGGAAGAGCTGGCCATCGAACAGGCCAAGCTGGCTGCGGCGCAAGGCAACCCGGCCGCCGCCGCGATGCAGGACAAGCACATCGCCAAGATTGCAGAGCTGAAGCACGACACCCAGCAGCTGATGGACAAGGCACGCGGTCTGGAAAAACACTATGACGAGCTGGGCTACCGCGACGACCAGTTCGACCTGTCCGACGCCATGCTGTCGATCGCGCTCGGCGTCGCCGCCGTCGCCGCCCTGACGGAACGCCGCTGGCTGCTCTATGTCTCATGGCTGTTCGGCAGCGGTGGTGTAGTATTCGGCATTGCCGGCTTTGCCGAATGGGGCCTGCACCCTGACTGGATCATCAAATTTCTGACCTGATATGCAACTACACGACCACAAGCCCAACGTCGACGACGTCGAAATCGCCAAATTCAGCGAGCTTGCCCACAAATGGTGGGACAAGGAAAGCGAGTTCAAGCCGCTGCACGAGATCAATCCGCTGCGCTTAGGCTACATCGAGGAATACGCCCCGCTGGCCGGGCTCAACGTCATCGACGTCGGCTGCGGCGGCGGTATCCTGGCCGAAAGCATGGCCGAGCGCGGCGCCACGGTGACCGGCATCGATCTCGCCGAGAAATCGCTGAAGGTCGCCAAGCTGCATCTGCTCGAATCGGGCAACAAGGTCGGCTACCGCTGCGTCGCCGTCGAACAGATGGCCGAGGAAGCCCCCGCCACCTTCGATGTCGTCACCTGCATGGAAATGCTGGAGCACGTGCCCAGCCCCGACAGCGTGGTCGCCGCCTGCGCCCGGCTGGTCAAGCCTGGCGGCTGGGTGTTCTTCTCCACCATCAGCCGCAATCCGAAGGCCTATGTCCACGCCATCCTCGGCGCCGAGTACATCCTGGGCCTGCTGCCGCGCGGCACGCATGAATACGCGCGTTTCCTCAAGCCTTCCGAGCTGTCGCGCATGACACGCCACGCTGGGCTGGAGCTGGCCAACGTGCGGGGCATGGGCTACAACCTGGTGACCAAGGCCTACAGCCTGACCGACACCACCGACGTCAACTACCTGATCGCATGCCAAAGGCCGCTCGCATGATCCGAGCGGTCCTGTTCGACCTGGACGGCACGCTGGCCGACACTGCCGCCGACCTGGGCGCCGCGCTCAACCGCCTGCTGGCGGAAGAAGGCCGGCCACCGGTCGGCTACGAGCGCATCCGCCCGGTCGCATCGCACGGCGCACGCGGGCTGATCCACCTCGGGTTCGGCATCGACAAGCAGGACCCCGAATTCGAAGACTACCGGCGCCGCTTTCTCGACCACTACGAAGCAAGCTTCGCCGACCTCACCACCCTGTTCGACGGCATCAATTCGCTGCTGCAGGCGCTGGAACAACGCGGCCTGAAATGGGGCATCGTCACCAACAAGCCGATGCGTTTCACCGACCGCCTCGTCCCCGCCCTGCCTTGGGCGGTCGCCCCTGCGGCGGTCGTCAGCGGCGACACCACCGGCGTCCCCAAGCCCGACCCCAAGCCCATGCTGCATGCCGCCGAGCTGCTCGGCGTGCCCGCTTCCGCCTGCCTCTACCTGGGCGACGCCGAACGTGACGTCGAAGCCGCACGCGCCGCCGGCATGAAAGCGATCATCGCAAGCTACGGTTACATCTCGGACACGGATACACCCGAGACCTGGGGCGCCGACGGCTTCATCGACCGCCCGGAAGAACTGCTCGACCACCTCTAGGGCCACGCGTATAATTCCCCCTTGGTCATTGAACTTTACGGCAATGGCCATATCTCAGTAGTACCGCATGGGGCCGACCTGGTTTCGACGGGGGTTGCAAAGCGGATGAGGGCATACCGGGATCTCAGATCTCCCGTAAAACACTGAATATATTTAGTCGCAAACGACGAAACTTACGCACTGGCTGCTTAATCCCAGCCGGTCTCTGCACTGATTTGCCGATGGGTCAGGCGGGCAACCGCAGCAGAGTCATTTACATCTGATCGCGTTTGGCCGGGTTACTTGGCCAGGCGTTAAATCCAAGGTAACTCGCTTGTGGCAAGCCTGTCGGTCGGCGTGACACGGGTTAAATCCAGTTGGCCAGACTAAGTATGTAGAACTCACCGTAGAGGATTTCCGGACGCGGGTTCGATTCCCGCCGGCTCCACCATTTACCAAACGTCGAAAGACAAGCTAAAGCGCCGCAAGGCGCTTTATTTTTGCGGGTTTCCGGCGTTTCGTCGGTTATCGGTAGTCACCTTTCGCTGCATTGAATTGCCGTTGCAATTCGCACGCAATTCGCACGCATCCACGCAGCCGAGTCCGGGTAGTCGACGGATGCGCTGGTATACCGCGCGCTACGGGGCATGCGGCCTGCTGAGGTGAGGATGGCATGCCTGGCACCCAGGCAAGCAATGGCCGTTCTGCGCGAACGATATCCGTAGCCGTATTCTGCCGTCCCACACGGCAGTCAAAACAGGCCGCGGCTTCTCTCCAGTATGGCGTCGGATGGTTTTACATCGGATAGACCAAGAGCGCTATGCATCGTCTCAGCATATTGATTTATCAGAGAATCTACAAAGTGGCCCGAGATTTGCTAGAAATGCGTGGTTATGTATAGCGGGAGATTCGGATGCCTTGTTTATCTTGGGTATCAATAGTTCGACGGACGCTAACAGTGATCGCCTTGGCGGGGCCATCTATCGCAAGCGCTGTGCCGCTGACTTTCACCAAGCTGGCCGATACCAGCACCAATGCGCTACGGCCAGACATGCAATATGCCAGTTTTGGCGATCCGTCGATTAGTGGCGGTCAGGAGGCTTTCAATGCTCGCTCGACAGGTGGAGACCCCTTCAGGCCCACGACGCTGGATGGCATCTACGCCTATGGCGGCGGTTCATTACGCCGGGTAGTCGACCAAGCGGATCAGCCATCGAGCAACCCGTTTAGTCGCTTCAGCAGTTTTGGCAAACCGTCAATCAGTGGCAGCGACATCGCCTTTACCGCGAATTTCAGGGATGGCGGCGCCTCCTATCGCGATGGCGTGTTTGTCCAGAACAGTGCTGGCTTGCATGTCGTCACCGACACTAACGCTGATACGACCAGGCGGGGCATGGCATTCACCAGCTTCGGCGATCCGTCAATCAGTGGCGGCCAGCTGGCGTTCAAAGCGCATTCAAGCGATGGAGATCCCTTCAGGCCCGCATCATTGGATGGCATCTATGCCTACAGTGGCGGTTCATTACGCCGAGTGGTGGGCCAATTGGATCAACCGTCGAGCAACCCCTTCAGTCTCTTCAGCCGTTTCGGCAAACCGTCGATTAGTAGCGGCAACATTGCCTTTACCGCAAATTTTCGGGATGGCGGCTCACCCTATCACGATGGCGTGTTTGTCCAGAACGGTGCTGGCTTGCGCATGGTCGCTGACACCAACGCCGATACGACCAGGCGGGGCATGGCATTCACCAGCTTTGGTGATCCTTCCATCAGTGGTGACGAGGTAGCATTCAATGCTCATTCAAGCGATGGCGATCCCTTCAGGCCAATTACGTTGGATGGCATCTACCTCTACGATGGTGTCGCCTTGGATCGGGTCGTCGACGAAATGGATCAGCCGACGAGCGACCCCTTCAGCCGTTTCTTCAGCTTTGGCGATCCTTCAATTAGTGGCTCCAGCGTTGCTTTTCTCGCGGACTATCGTTCTGGTTCTGCGTCTCTCCGTAAAGGCCTATTCCTCCGCCTGAACGGTGTTCTGGACGAAATCATTTCAGCCGGAGATCAGCTGGATGGATTGACCGTCGCCAGCCTGGGCTTTGGGCAGGATGGCATCGATGGCAACGCACTCGCGTTTGTAGCTGCATTTACCGATGGCTCGTCGGGGGTATTTCGGGTCGACGTGGGATCGGGGTCGGTGCCGGAACCGTCCACCCCAGTCATGGTGCTGACGGGCTTGTGCTTGCTCCGCTGGTTGGGTAGGCGTGGTTTGCAACTGCGTGCCAGCTACATTATTCGGAAAAGAAGGGGTGGGTGCCGTCCAGCACACCCGAATTGTTGATGGCGCGGCCCCCCATCTCGACAGCACGGCAGAAAACGATCGGCGAACCGTGTTTTGCATGCCGTTGACAATGCCCGCCGCCAGCCAGGACCAACTGTCGGCGTTGGTCGGGCGGCAGTCAGCGGCGCGCACGCACGCTCCCATCACCCCCCATGCCCGCAGCTGCATCCACACTCACCGGGCCCGTGTCACCCGGGCCTGGCCGCAGATTGCGGGCCAGAAACTCAATGAACAGCGCGATCCGTGGGGCGAGAAACCCTTGTTTGTAGAATACCGCCCAGATCGGCTGCCGCCACGGCAGGACGTCATCGCAGAACAGCTCAAGCAAGCGCCCGTGGCGGATATCCTCTGCCACCAGAAAGTCCGACAGGCAGGCGATGCCCGCGCCGGACAGGGCCAGGAAGCGTACCGTCTCCCCGCTCGATGACGCCAGTGCCGGTATGGCTTCGTACCCCGCTTTTCCGTCATACGGCAAGGGCCAGAGGTTGAGCGACGATGGCTGCGTGAAGCCCAGCAGGGTGTGGTGCCACAGCTCGACCACTGATGCCGGCATGCCCTCCCGCTCGACGTAGCCAGGCGACACGACCAGCCTCAGGGGGGATTCGAGCAGCAGGCGGGCCTTGAGCGTCGAGTCTTCGAGTTGGCCAACGCGGATGGCCACGTCGGCACGCTCTTCGATCAGGTCGATGATGGCCTCTTCGCCGATCAATTCTAGCCGTATCTCCGGGTACTGCCGATGAAACGCGGGCAGCAACGGCGCGATCAGATGATTCAGCACCGGGGTCGCTGCATTCACACGAAGCACGCCGGATGGCTGCTGGGCGGCCGACTGCAGCGCCTGCTCGGTGTCGAGCAGTCTGGCGAGAATGTCGCGGGCATTCTGCAAAAACCATTGCCCTTCCTCGGTCAGATCCAGCCTGCGCGTCGTGCGGGTGATCAGGCGCACGCCAAGCTGCTTTTCCAGCTTGGTGATGCTGCGGCTGATGCCGGACGGCGTGAGCCCCAGCCGCTCCGCCGCGCCAGAAAATGATCCCTCATCGATAACCGCGACAAAGGCGCTCAGCGTATCGGTTGTCAGCATTGTTGACTAAAAATCAAAAGATCTTGTCATTTAACCCGATTTTTCCGGGCTTGGTAAGCAAGCACAATCTGCTCACTTCACTGCAATGGAGCAGATCATGCCACTCGCCTTATGGGCGCTCACGCTGAGCGCCTTTGCCATCGGCACCACAGAATTCGTCATCGTCGGCCTCATCCCCACCATTGCCTCCAGCCTGCATGTCTCGCTGCCCGCGGCCGGCCTGCTTGTCAGCCTGTATGCGCTTGGTGTTGCCATCGGCGCGTCGGTATTCACCGCGCTGACGGGGCGCCTGCCCCGCAAGACCTTGCTGCTCGGGCTGATGGCCCTGTTCACCGTGGGAAATCTGGTCGCCTGGCAGGCGCCAGATTACACGGCGCTGGTCGCGGCGCGCATCCTGAGCGGCCTGGCACATGGGGTATTCTTTTCCATCGGCTCGACCATCGCCACCAGCCTGGTGCCCAAGGAGAAAGCGGCCAGCGCCATTGCGCTGATGTTCTCCGGGTTGACCGTCGCCCTGGTGACCGGTGTACCACTGGGCACCTATATCGGCCAAACCTTCGGCTGGCAGGCCACCTTCCTGGCGGTGTCGCTGCTGGGCGTCATTGCCTTTGCCGGCAGTCTGCTGCTGGTGCCCACGCATATCGCCAAGCCGGCCCCCAGCTCGCTCATGGCCCAGTTTGCCGTGCTGGGCAAACCGCGGCTGTTGCTGGTCTACGCCATGACGGCGCTGGGCTATGGTGGCTCGTTCTCCGCCTTCACCTATCTCGCGCCGATGCTGGAGCAGGTCACCGGCTTCAGTGCCTCCAGCGTGGGGCTGGTGATGCTGGTCTACGGCCTCTCGGTCGCGCTGGGCAACGTCTGGGGCGGCAGGCTGGCGGATCGCAAAGGCCCGGTGCACGCCTTGCAGATCATCTTTGCCGGGCTCGCCGGCGTGCTGCTGCTGCTGTCCTTCACCGTTGTCTCGAAATGGCTGGTGGTGCTCACCGTGCTGGCGTGGGGCGCGGTTGCCTTCGGCAATGTCGCCGGCTTGCAACTCTATGTCGTGCGGCAGGCCGAACGCGAAACACCTCACGCGGTCGATCTGGCCTCCGGGCTCAATATTGCCGCGTTCAATGTCGGCATCGCATTCGGCGCCTGGGCCGGCGGCCATATCGTGGAACGGCTCGGCATCATGGCCACACCATGGGTTGGCGCGCTGATCGTGGCGGCGGCCTGGCTGCTCACCAGCTGGTCCGGCGCACTGGATCGTCGCGCGAATTTCAACCCTTTCGCCAAACCGGCAACGGCGGCCAGTTCCCACTGAAGCGGCCGCCCGTTTCCGTCGGGCAACGCGACATCGCACCAAGCCCCTCCCCTCAACTCCCTCATACAGGATCAACCATGCACATTCCCGCTTTTGGTGTCGGCACCTTCCGTCTGCAAGGCCAGACCGTGATCGACTCGGTCACGAATGCCCTGGACCTTGGCTACCGCGCAGTCGATACCGCGCAGATTTATGAAAACGAAGCCGAGGTCGGCCAGGCCATTGCCGAATCCGGCATTCCGCGTAGCGAGATATTCATCACGACCAAAATCTGGACGGACCACTACGCCAAGGACAAGCTGATCCCGAGCTTGCGCGAGAGCCTGGACAAGCTGCGCGTCGATCAAGTCGACCTGACGCTGATCCATTGGCCGGCGCCCGACTGCGGCGTCCCGCTGGAGAGCTACATGGCCACGCTGGCCGAGGCAAAGGCGCTGGGCCTGACGAAAATGATCGGGGTTTCCAACTTCAACATCGACCTGACGGCACGTGCGATCGAGGTAGTGGGCAAGGGCCAGATTGCCACTAGCCAGATCGAGCTGAGCCCCTACCTGCAAAACCGGCGGCTCACCGCCTATCTGGCGGCACAGCAGATTCACACCACGTCCTACATGACCCTGGCGTATGGAAAGATCCTGCAGGACCCCACGATCCAGCAGCTTGCAGCCAAACACGATGCAACGCCGGCCCAGATTGCGCTGGCGTGGGCGTTGCAAATGGGCCATTCGGTGATCCCCTCCTCGACCAAGCGTGCGAACCTGCAAAGCAATCTGCTGGCCACGCGCCTGCAACTCGATGCGGAAGACATGACCACGATTGGCCACCTCGAACGCAATGGCCGACTGGTGAACCCGGAAGGGCTGGCACCGGCCTGGGATGAATAGTTCAGCCCGGTACACCGATGGCCCATCGTGCTGGTGGGCTCCCGCACTCCCACAAGATGGGAGAGCCCATGCAGCGAGCGGTGCCAGAAACGAGTTCTGGCACCGTCGTGATGGCATTGCCGGCCCCCAATCCAGCTCGCCACGGGTTGGGGGCAGCGGTGGCGTATCGCCAGCGCCGCCATCACGTCGACTAAAGCTGGGGTTAGTTGGCGCTGGTAATCCGCAGCAACAGCCAGACCGGCATCCCCAGGTACAGCGCCACCAGACCCAGGCGCTCGATCAGGTATCGACTGTCCGCCGCCTGTTGCGGGCGTAGCAGCACGGCCATGAAGGCCGTGCTCTCTATCCCCAGGCGCAATATCGCGGCACTGGCCGCCACGCCGATGACCCAGGTGATCCACCACAACACCAGGGTGGTCAGATAGGCCTTGAGTCCGAAGGCGTAGTACTCACCCCACATGCTGCCGTAGGCGATGTGCTGATGCAGGTTGAACGCCGGCAACGCCAGCAGCAAGGGGAAGGCGATGAACTTCACCGCCGGATGCTCGATCCGGCCATGGCGGGTGGCTTCGCGGGCCCGCGTGAAGGCGGCGAGAATGGACGGCGCCCGGGCTGGCTGGAAAGCAGCGCCGGATGCCGCCAGCGCATGAGCCAGGGCAGATGGATTGGCGAGCGTAAGCCCGTAATGCCAACTCCCGCCAGAGGCCAAGCGCAGGCTCAGGCCCGGCCCCGGCAGCGGTAGCCACCAGAGCTCGGCGGCGGCAATGTCTGACAAGGGCAGTGTCAACTTCTTGCCACCACGATTCAAGACCAGTTGCCCATCCTCGATGCTGGCCCGGGCGGAAAACGCCAGCAACACGAACCAGGCAGCCGCCTCGGGTGCCAGGAACAGGCTACTGAACATGCGGATTTGCGCCAGCGTATGCGAGCGCAGGCTGTCGTCCGTCAACACGGCAAAGGCCATCCACACCAGACTGCAGCGCGCAAAGGCACGCAACAGCCCCGCCACGATACGCGCAGCCGGCGGCAACACGGTGACGTTGGCGTGACGGCCCGACCAGGCTATCAGCGCCTGGCCGCCCTCGCCCATGTGTGGGCGCCACCTCGGCAACACGGCGGTCACCGCCAGCAGGGTCAGGAAGGCCGCGCAGACGAGCCCGACCCAGTCCCCCCACATCACCATCAGCGTGAGCGGCGGCGTCCCGGCTGGCAGGGCACCGATCACCAGGGTGCGTTCCCCCATATTCGACCCCGCGATCACCTTGCCGCTGGCGTCGATCACGGCGCTGTAGCCATTGCTGGTGACGCGGAACTGCGGTAGCCGTGTCTCGATGCTGCGAAAGGCCGCGACGGCCTGATGCAGGGCGGCACCCTGCGGGTGCTCGGTAAACCAGGAGTCGTTGGACATGGTCAGGATCGCTTGTGCGCCAAGGCGGGCGCCGTTGATGGCCAGGCTGGTGTCGACATCGTCGAGGCAGATCAGCGGCATGACCGGAATCTCGCGTCCGTCCTTGAGTTGCAAGGGATAAACCCGGGCGCCAGAGCCCGGCTGCCAGGTGCCCGTCCAGGGCAGCAGGCGCCGGAAGGCCGGGCCATCGAGCCAGGACGGGACGTATTCGGTCAGCGGGAACAGGCGGCTCTTTCGATACAGGCCCAGCAAGCCTCGGCCCGGGGTGACGAAGGCGGCGGCGTTGTATTCGCCGGCGCGGTCCAGGTCATACGTGCCGAAGACAAATGGTACGCCCGCTGATCGCACAATGCCCAGGATCTCCCGGTCGAGCTCGGCGCCGACTCGACTCTTGGGATGCCCGAATGTGGTGGGGTAGGCGGTTTCGGACCACAGCACAGCATCCACGTGTTGCCGCTCGACCGCGTCGTAACTCATCGCATAGTGGGTGTCGAGGATTTCCCTGACCGCCGCCAGCGCGCCTTTCTGCTCGCGCATGCGCTCGTAGTTCACCAGATTGGCTTGAATCAGCCCCAGGCGCAGGGGCTTGGCCTCCGGCGAAGTGGCAGCAAACGGGCTGGACCAGCCGTAGCCCGCCAGCAGGATGGGGATCACGCAGCTCAGCGCCACGGGCTTGAACATGGACTTGAATCCGCCGGCCCGCTGCCCCCACGCGGCAGCCAGCACCTCGTTGGACAGCAGCAGCAAATAGGTCAGCCCTGCGGAGCCGATCAGGTCGGCTGCCTGGCGCATCGCGGCAGACGGATAGAGGCCGTAGCCCAGTGTATCGCCGAGCAGTTTGGGCAGCAGCCGTTCCGCCGCAACCCAGGCCGCCGCGCCAGCCAGTGCCCGCAGCACCGGGCCATGGCGGCGGGCCACGATCTGCCGGGTCAGCGCAAAGGCGATCAACTGGGGCTGGAACAGCGGCGCCATCAGGATCAGCAACAACAGGCCGGTGGCCCCGCCAACCTCGGTGTAGCGCCCGATTGCCACACCAAACCACGAGAACACGGCAATACCGTAGGCCACGCTCATCAGCCAGGCGCTCAATAGCGTGGCGCCAAACGTCTTGCGGGTCTCCAGTGAACGCAGCCAGGGCACCAGCGCCACGAAGCCGAGCATCCAGCCCATGCCGCCATATGCGTAGAGACCACAAAGAATCGAACTGCCAAGGATGCCTATCAACATACGTCAACCATCGTGCAGTAAAAGGTGAAGGAAGGATCAGGGCCCAGGCCGCCCGGGCTCGACAGGCGCGGGGATCACGATGCGCCGGATCAGAAAACCCGGTGGTGCCAGCTCCGGTGTCACGACACGGTCTTGCGGCACCTCAATGGGGCGGTTGTTCGCATCGAAAAACTGCCGGTCGGGCGCAAACATCAGGATGGGCTCGATACGCTGGCCGTCGTCGGTCGCCTGATAATGGCGCACATAGCCCTCGGGCAGCGGATAGCCTTCCGGTACGGCGAGCCCGACCAGAGGCGGGCGCGTACCGGGTGGGTTGAATGCGCCAAGGCCGGTGTTAATGCCAGCCTGATGCAGACGATCGATAACCTCCTTCATGCTCGGCGTCTGGCCTTTTGGTACATAGTTCGACAGATCGGGTGTCGGGTCGTTGTCACCCTCACGCCCCACGTGAACCTCGCGCGCCTCGGCCACCGGCTGGCTGCTGGGTAGCTTCGCCAGGAAGGGCCAGTCATGGGGGCTGCTGGTGGATTGCGGCTCGGCAGCCGGCGCATTGGCCGTCGTGGCATCAGCTGGCGGAGCGGATGAATCGGACAGCCACCAGTAGCAAAGGCCGCACAGGACAAGTACCACCGCGATGACCAGATAGCCTAGTTTGGGACGCCACGCCCCTCCCCCCATTTCGGTCGAGGGTTTGTTGGGGCGGCGCGGCGTCACCATCAGACGAACGACCCGCTAGGCTCAGGGCGCAGAGGGGTTGGAGGTCGACACCGCCCAGCCCATGCGCTCATGGCCCAATGTGTTCCAGATCGGATTCTTGCCATTGGTGAACGAGGTATAGCGCGGCGCGCCAGAGCCCGTTGAGCCACCGAACAGGCCTGCCGTCACCGTGCCGCCGTTATAGGTCGGGTGGGTGTCATCCGACTGGATGTAGTCATAGCTGCTACTGGACGACACGAACTTGGTGTTGGCATCACGAATGGTCGACTTGAGCGTAGACGAGATGCGCGTCACATAGCTCGCTTCGCTTTCGCCCGAGACATAACGCAGCCCGTCGGCATCGATCTGCCCGTCGCCATTGCTGTCATAGTCGGCCCCCATGAACTCGGCAAAGTTGTCGGTACACTTGAAGCCCTTCTGGCGTGCGTATTCACACATCCAGTAGTTCATCTTGGCCATGTAAGGCAGGAAGGTGTCACGCATATTCACCTTCGCGCCGGTACTGGCGTTCGTACACGAACTCTGCACATTGTCGGCGGCGTAGCCCGGGTAGTATAGGTTGGAGACCACCTTCAGCTTCACACCGGAATAGGCGTTGGCATTGATGTAATCCATCGCTGCCGCAACGTAGGTCTTGCAACTGCTCAGCGCCGAATCCAGCACGCTGTAGTCGCAAGTACCGCTCTGGCCCTTGAAGGTGGAACGTGCCTGCAGGCCGTCGTTGCCGCACATTTCGAATGTCACCACACGCGTGGAAGCATCCTGCATGTACGAGCGCTCGGCCACGATCTTGTTGTTGTAGACATCGGAGGCCACCGCACCCGACTTGGTGCGCCGCACACTCTCGATATCCGCATTCCACAGCGCCGACAGGTATTCCGCATCCACGGTAGGGGCGGAATATTTGGCAGCGCTCGTCGTCGATCCATTGTAGCCCGCATAGATCGAGTCACCGTAGGCCACGACCCGATACTTGGTAGATGTGCCCGCACGGTCGATGGTCCAGGATGCATTCTGGTTCAACGTGCTTGCCGTCGCCTCGGCCCCAACCGCCAGCAGAGCCAGCGCCGGAACCACGGCACGCAATGCGACAAGAATCGTCAATCGCGATTTGTGCTGCGCTTGAACAACGCGCCTTGTAGCTATTCTCCTCAACTTCATTGGTCTTCTCCTTTGTGAATGCACAGCTTTAAAGCTGGTCTAATGTTTTATCTCCCTGTTTCGGGACTGAGCGCGAGGGCTGGCCCATGCATGCGGCTACGTAGGTGCAACTGGTCGCGCTTATGTACAGATATACGGCTGGAAAGGATATTGTTGTAAGCCGATTGCTGAATAGTAGTAAAAGCTCTAATTTTGTCAAATCAATCATTTGCGCCTAATGAGAATGCCCTCGCCACCCTCTGGGCCTGCCACTGGGTATTTGACGCGCGGAACATGATGCCGACAGGATCTTCGGGTGTCGTAGCTACGGTAGCGGACTTGGCACATCCGTCTCCCCCGGCGCGCGGGTATCTCATCTTTCGGTTGACGCGTCGCAGCAGCCCCCTGCCGACACATAGCCCCTAAGGGCATCATTTCGACCTCGCAAGGCAAACCAGGGTGAATGCCCACCAATGTCCATCGATCGCAACGCAGACAACAACATGCCGCCTTCACACCCGGAAAGCAGAGGGAGGCGTAGAGCAATTCCACAGTCAGCAATCTCCAGCGCGCAGGCGCACCCACATATGGTCGATGACACCGTTACATCAGCGAATTGCAGGTGCAGCGAGGGAAGGATGGGGAAGGCGATGACGCAGCCCTAAGAGGCGTGCGCAACCGATAGAAACAGAAGTCGCAGCCGGCGATTTCTTGATTTGGATCAGACATTTCGGGTTCATCCACACCAAGCTAGGCGTTATTCCTATATACAAGACGTGACGGCCCATGCTTCCATCGGAAGCATCTGCATGCAAGGGGCCCGATGATGGCAAAAAAGTTTCCCACGCATCCCGCCAATCCCCATCGCATCTGCTGGGGTTGCGATAGATACTGTGCAGCCAATGCCATGGCCTGCGGCAACGGCTCGTCCCGGACTCAGCACCCAGTCGAAATCTTCGGAGATGATTGGAACGGCTTTGAAGACGAAGACGCTACCGCCGCCGTACCCACGACAGGCGAGGCAGCTAAAGTAACGATTTAGCCAAGAAGGGGCAGCTCTTAGTCAAACCGCCCCGGCGGAAGTCGGCCCTGCCTGATTTGGGAATACCAATCGGGGCAAAAAGCCGCTTGTAGGTGCTATCCCACCAAGCCGATAACGGGATTAACTGGTGCGCAATCTCCACTCAACACAACCAGCGTTGTGGCTTCGGCATGCTTTCAAAAGAGCGCAGCAGGATTTGCGCCAAGAAAGAAAAATGCCGTTCACTGGTGAAGTGAACGGCATTACAGCCAACACGGCCTATGGTTTCAAGCAGCGAGAAACGGCCGGAGCTTGTCAGCTTTTCTTCGCAAGACGCTCGTTGAGCAGCTTGGCATCTTCGGCGTAGGCCGGGCTTGCCGCATCGACAAACCGCCCAGCTCCCCGAGTAATTCGTTCGGCCAGCCACTTGGGGCGAGCACCTCGGCCAGACCAAGTATTCTCTGCATTATCCGGATCACAGAATTTCACCACACTTTGCGCCTTGCCGGTGCTGCCTTTCGACTTGCCACGCACGATACCGTCCAAATCATCCACGGTCAGACCAAACTCCTGGACAACTTCGGCAATAAAAGCCTTGACGCTGCGTTGCAAATTTTTCTGGTGTACTGCAATCGCTTTTTCGATTTCAGCCGACTTTTGCTTCAACTCGGCCAACGTGGCCGCGCTGTCTTGAGTCAGTGCTTTCAAGCTGTCGCGCAAGGTATTCAATGGTTGTTGCGATGCTTCTGCTACAGCAGAAGATTTTGTAGCTTTCATGCTTGGGCTCCCAGATGAAGGACTTTTTGCTTTTGCACTCGCTGCAGGCTGCTTTGCCGCGGCCTTGCGCGTGCTCTTTACTGTTTTGTCTTCAGTGGATTTTGCCGACGTAGCCATATTATTCTCCGTATCTTGGTTTCGCGTCTTAATTTGTACCGAACTAGTGATCGGCTCTTACTGACACACTATACGATCATATGCAGATAAGCACTGTTGAGACATTAGACAAAACTACTATATTAAGCAAATACTTTTCAGTATTGTCAACTAAATTGCAGCCAGCACCCATAGGAAGTTTTATTGCTCATTCTCATGGAAAAGGCGCTCATCACGAAAAACCTTCGCACACAGCGTTGCCGCCGCTATTGGAGCCATCACTAAATCCAGCCATCGGACATCATCGATAATGCAGCTGGATCAAGGTAGCAAGCGTTTACCATTGAACATATTCCAAGCGCCGCCCTGGCAGCCTGATCCCACGCCTTAAAATGGCAGAAAATTGAATAACGCAATCCCCCAAGAATATTCTGCCGATATAGTCAGTGCAGGCACCGAGTACTATTCCAACGCAGCCACACATGCCATACCCTGGATAGCAAGCCAGACGCCACGAAGGCAAAGCCTGCCAACCACCCTGTTGTCGACACGCCAACGATGTTAGAATCCGCGCCTCGGCTATGTGAGCGCATCTCTCGTTGAGCCGACAAACAAAATTGTGGTGCTCGTCCAAACGATAGGCTACCTTACTTGTTGGGCTGATCAGGCACCCAATTTCCAGATCAGCAGTACTCCTTCTATTGCCGCCCGGATGGTGAAATAGGTAGACACAAGGGACTTAAAATCCCTCGGCTTAGCGGCTGTACCGGTTCGATTCCGGTTCCGGGCACCAAGACTTTCCCTTGTTTATCAAGACAATATACAAGCTACTCGATGTAGCTTGATATAACAATTCACGCCTATCTGGATACGATTTCCACTCCGCCGTGTCCCTAGTCTGTCCCTGGCTGGCCATACGGATATTGCTGCAACGAGGCTTCTTGGGCCGGGTACAGCAAACGGTGGCGACTCTTCTTTATCTCCTCGTCGGATACCTGCCAGGCGTAATCGATCACAGATGGCGACAACAGTACTTGTCGCATCGCACGGGTCAGCATTGCTTTGTCGATACCAACCGCTTTCGCCGATTTCGATACTAACGTTAGCGCGGTGATCATCTCACTCATGGACTCGACAAGCATGTATCGGACACGGGCGTCAGAATCTTCTTGCGCGAGCTTGGCGTCCGTTTTCTCGCCTTTCTGTACGAGCGATCTCAGCTCGTCGAATGGCTGTGCTGGTAATGGCTATGCCGAGCCGATTCTGTTCCTCCAGATGCCGACTATTCCAGTTCTTGGTGGGGGCCTGGCTGCCATTACGGTCGCTGTCGACTGCGCGGTTGAGTCAGGCTGCCGTTTGCTCGCTGCTTTGGTCGGTCAGGCTTTGCTGTTTGGCATTGTCGGTGATGACGATGGCGCCACCACTCACACAGCTACAGGTGGCGCTGCTTTGCACCGCCGGCGACGGCGCCCTTGAGGGTGGTGTCGTCACCCGATGTGAGCGTCAGTTGGTTGCCCGCTTCGACATGGGTGTTCTGCTGGGTGACATCATTGCCATCGGCGTGGCCACGGCTGCTGTTGCTCTTGCTGTGCTGTTCGCTGGTGGATTGGGCGGCCTGTTGCTGGCGTCGATCTTGCCAATGCGGCCGATGATGTCCTGGAAGCTCGCATCACCATTCAGCCGGTCCTTCGCCGTATCGAGCGTGATATCGCCCTTGGCGGCCAGATTGATGCGATCGCCGGCGATCAGCCCGCTTTGGTTGGCGAGGCGGCCATCCGAGCGCAGGTCGATCTGTTGGCCACGCAAGTCGCCGCCCAGGTTGGCCAGACTCTCGCGTGCCTTCAGGCTCAAGGTGTCGCGGGCTTCGAGGCTGCCGGCGTTGACGAGACGCTGGGCGGTCCGCCAAAAGTAAACGGACGATCATTCGGGTCAGTCCATTTGAAACCCGGATTGCGCCTGCGGCTCCATCCGGACGACGCTTGCTATTGCACCGTACGGCCGTGGTGAGCCCGAAGCCTCGACCAAGGTCGAACCGCAGATGTAAAAATGCGCCCCAGCTCGGGGGGCAAATTATTCTTTCAGCGGTGGCAGCGTTTCTGGTTGATCCAGATAGGCGATCCGTCGTTTGCCGCGGGAAAGTTTTTCTTCATCCAGACCTTCAAATTCACCTGCGTAGCGTTGCTTCAAGCTTGGGAAATACCCTGGGGAGTACAGGCGCGCCAGAATCAAACCTGTCAACGCTGAACTGCACCCAAACCAGCTTGGCGGATCAAAACTACGTCGATCTTTCTCATTTTTCTTGAGATACGCGGAGATTATCTTTTCTGGCGAATCATACGTCTGCAATGCAGGATATAGTTTTTCCAAAACAAAAACCCGCAGCTCTGCCAAAAAAGCATCCAATTGCTCGATTTCCTGGCACAACATTTCTGCCGTCCAACTCTTCATAAAATACGCATATTTCAGTTGCATATTCACCGTAATCTTATTGGACTCCTGCGGACTGTCCGACATGGCGTGGGCATATAACACCTGTGTTTCAGCAAAGCCCATCTAACCAAACGGAGAAATACGATTCTGTCCACCAACACGATTAACTACCGCACCTATAAAGTCGTAGCGGTTGCCCTGCCAACGCTCCCCTCCCGCCATCGGCAGCGACAAAATCGTGAGGAGCTAACCACTCCTGCAATGCTTGGGAAATGGCTTTGTCCAGTTTACGAACAGCAATAACAGTCATTATGGCCAAGTCCTTTTGATAATTCCTGAAGGAGAGTTCACATACAGATTGATAGAAGGCTGTACTTGAATTGGCATCCCTACTTGGAAATCGCGTCCAAGTAACGCTCTGCCGCCTTGCGAGTTAAGCAGCGTCACGTTGGCCTCTCCTACCGCAATGGCGTCAAATGCAGGCTTATGGTTTATGTACTTCGCAACTGCTCGGGTGTCGCACTGACTAAGTCCTTGACCTGACTGAACTTCGCATCGTGCATGATAAAGGAATTACCGGATCGCTCAAACCCGTCTGGAATAATGGTGTATGTCCTACCGCCAGCAGTTTCTACTCTCAAATACACTTTTGACGCAAAATCTTCACCAATCGTTGATCTTAACTGTTCGACAACAGAATTTTCATGGCCGAGCCAGGTTGTGCTGACTTCATCCAGGAAAAGACCCGCAGGTCTGCTTGGAACTTTTATTGCCGACTTATTGCTGCTGCCCCCTCCCCCACCAAGGACCGCATTATCGAATGGTGGTGCAGCGCCCTTGCCGGACTGCGCGCTATTGGCTGGCTGCGTTGAGTTTACGACCTTGTTGCCAGCCTTTGCCAGAAGGTTGTCGATGCCCTAGCTACCCATCTTCGCCAGCTGGGCTACGCCCGGGCCAGCATCCGATTGCAGCATGGCAATCAATTGCTCCTTTTCCTCGACACTCAGCTTACGCCCGGCGGCGGTGTCGAGCCAGCCGGTGCGCGGGTTCCATTGCGCCAACTGAGCATTCTCGTCGGGGGTCAACCAGCCATTGGCGATGATCTTGCCCATCGCCAGATCCCGGTCGAGTACATATTTATCACCCCATGAGTCGGCGGGATTGAAAGGCTTGCTGGCAGTCACATCTGGGTTGCCGTGCGTCAACCCATACATGTCGTAACCCAATTTCCTCTCGATCTCGGTC
>NZ_JBFNXJ010000020.1 GCF_040812015.1 Chitinivorax sp. PXF-14
CTGTACGGTGGGCGATTGCCCCTCCCGGCGATGAGCCGCCGATGCTTTCACCTTGGCCGCGGTGCCGTTATCGGCAAGGTGTCGTGGGCCACGCCGGCAGGTGGTGCGTGTCGGTCATGCAGTGGGGGCTGGCCAGTTGCGGGGTGCTGGCGCATCCATCCGCTGAATGGCGCCCGCCGCCCCGCAGCCGTGCTCAGAGGCCGGCGAGACGGGTGCCGAGCACGGCCCTGAGATTGTAGACCGCGCCGATGCTGAGCTCGCCATAGCGTGCATGGCCGGTCAGCGGGCTATCCGCCACGGCCTGGCCATAGTGGCGCAGCGACAGGTCGGCGAAGGTCGTCCAGTCGCGCGACAGGGGGTGGGCCAGACGCAGGCCCAGGTCCAGGCGCTGGCTGTGGTCCGGCGCGTAGGCTGGCAGGGTCGAGGCCCGTGCTTCGTCGACATCGACGCCGAAATAGTAACGGCTGTAGCGCGCGTTGTAGTGGCGCCAGTCGAGATAGGGGGTGAAGCGCAGCGCGCCAGCCGCCTGCTCGACGGTGTAGTCGGCATGGAGCTCGACCTGATCGCCCTGGTGGCGGGCCAGTGCATCGTGCAGGTAGGCGATGCGCAGTACGCTGGCTGCGCTTGGCCGCCAGGCCAGCTCCAGCCCGGCGTTGAGGCTCTCCCTGCGGTCGCGCAGGGCGCGCAGCTCGGGCGTGTCGGCGTCGCGCGCGCGAAACGCGAGCCGATCCTGCTGGACGATGGCATCGAGGCTCAATGCCGGGTTGCCGACAAGGCGTAGCCCCAGTTCATCGTCGCGCAGCAGCAGGCGTTCGCCGGTATGGTCGCCGGCCGGCAGGCCCTCGCCCAGCGTGCTGACGCGATAGGGGCCCAGCCCCAGGTGGTAGCGTGCACCGACATACAGCCCGTCGGCCATGGCGAGCGGTGAGCAGGCGATGGCCAGCAGGGCGGTCAGCAGCGTCAGTGGGCGGGGCGAGGGCGGCATGGGGAGGACAGGGTTGGCGCGAGCGCCGATGATACCGGAAGGCCGCCGGGCATGAAAAAGCCCGCTGTGCTGCTGCGGGCCGTGGGGGTATCGATAGGGGCGGTCAGTAGGTCCAGCCGCTGATCTGCGCCCAGCGCTCGATCTGGTCGATGCGGTCCTGCCCCCAGAATGGCTCGTCGCCGACGAAGACGAAGGGCACGCCGAACACGCCGCGCTGATAGGCGACTTCGGTGGCCTGCCGTAGCTTGTCCTTGACGCCTTGATCGTTCATGCCTTCCAGCAGGTAGTCGCGCTCGATGCCGTAGCGGTCGGCGAGGTCGAGGATGTAGTCGGCGTCGGAGATGTCGTGGTCCATCACCCAGTAGGCCTTGAGCAGGGCCATGGCAAGCTGGATGGCCTGCGCCGGGTTGTCCTCGTAAAGCCAGTAGAACGCCCTGCAGGCCGCCAGCGGGTTGATCGGGAAGCGGCTCGGCCAGTTCAGCGGCATCTTGTGGAAACTTGCCGTGCGCTTGGCGTCCAGAACCATGTAGCGCTGCCGCACGTCGGGCTCGGGCGGGTTGTTGAGCAGCTTGAAAATGGCACCCGCCAGGATGGGGCGCCAGACGACGGGCTTGCCGTTGCGCGATTCGAAGCTTTCCAGCCGGTTCGCCGCGATATACGAATAGGGCGAGCCGAAATCGAAATAGAAATCAATGGGGTGGGACATGGGTGCTCCTCCTGAGCATCTGCTTATTTTCTAAACTTAGCTCAGATGCGGTGACGCACAAGAAGAATATGCGTCGCCGCGTGCATGTCCATGGCGTGGCGGGCCTACAGCCCGAGCTGTCCCCACATCTCGTCGACGCGCCGTTTCACCGCCTCGTCCATCACGATGGGCGTGCCCCACTCGCGCGTGGTCTCGCCCTGCCACTTGTTGGTTGCATCGAGCCCCATCTTGCTGCCGAGGCCCGATACCGGGCTAGCGAAATCGAGGTAGTCGATCGGCGTGTTCTCGACCAGCGTGGTGTCGCGCGCCGGATCCATGCGCGTGGTGATGGCCCAGATCACCTCTTTCCAGTCGCGGATGTTCACATCCTCGTCCACCACCACGATGAACTTGGTGTACATGAACTGGCGCAGGAAGCTCCAGATGCCGAACATCACGCGCTTGGCGTGGCCCGGGTACTGTTTCTTGATGCTGACGATGGCCATGCGGTAGCTGCAGCCCTCGGGTGGCAGGTAGAAGTCGACGATCTCGGTGAACTGCTTCTGCAGGATGGGCACGAACACCTCGTTCAGCGCAACGCCGAGCACGGCGGGCTCGTCCGGTGGCTTGCCGGTATAGGTGCTGTGGTAGATCGGGTCGCGGCGCATGGTGATGCGCTCGATCGTGAACACCGGGAAGCGGTCCTGCTCGTTGTAGTAGCCGGTGTGGTCGCCGTAAGGGCCTTCGAGCGCCGTCTCATCGGGGTGGATCACACCTTCGAGCACGATCTCGGCGCTCGCCGGCACCTGCAGGTCCGAGCCCAGGCACTTGATCAGCTCGGTCTTGGCGCCGCGCAACAGGCCGGCGAACTGGTATTCGGAGAGCGTGTCCGGCACCGGCGTCACCGCGCCCAGTATCGTCGCCGGGTCGCAACCCAATACCACCGCCACCGGGAAGGGCTGGCCGGGATTCTTTTCACAATGCTCGCGGAAATCGAGCGCGCCGCCACGATGCGCGAGCCAGCGCATGATCACCTTGTTCGGCCCCAGCACCTGCTGGCGATAGATGCCGAGATTCTGCCGCGTCTTGTGCGGGCCGCGCGTCACCACCAGGCCCCAGGTGATCAGCGGCGCCACGTCGCTGGGCCAGCAATGCTGGATCGGGATGCGCGCCAGATCGACATCCGCGCCTTCCCACACCGCCTGCTGGCACGGTGCGCTGCGCACCTCCTTGGGCGACATGTTGAGCACCTGCTTCAACACCGGCCACTTCTCCCACGCGTCGCGCAAGCCCTTGGGCGGCTCCGGCTCCTTCAGGTAGGACAGCAGCTTGCCGATCTCGCGCAGCGCGTCGATCGACTCGGCGCCCATGCCCATCGCCACGCGCTTCGGCGTGCCGAACAGGTTGGCCAGCACCGGCATGCGGTGGCCCTTCACGTTTTCGAACAGCAGGGCCGGGCCCTCGGCGCGCAGCACGCGGTCGCAGATCTCGGTCATCTCGAGATGCGTCGAGACCTCGGCCTTGATGCGCTTGAGCTCGCCCTGTTTTTCCAGTTGCGCGAGAAAGTCGCGCAGGTCGTCGTATTTCATGGCGCCATCCGCGATCAATGCTTGCCGGTGCTGCCGAAGCCGCCTTCGCCGCGATGGCTGGCATCGAAATCATCGACGATGTTGAAGCCGACCTGCACCACCGGCACCACCACCATCTGCGCGATGCGCTCCATCGGGTTGATGGTGAAGGCCTCCAGGCCGCGGTTCCAGCACGAGACGAAGATCTGGCCCTGGTAGTCCGAGTCGATCAGCCCGACCAGATTGCCGAGCACGATGCCATGTTTGTGGCCGAGGCCCGAGCGCGGCAGGATCATCGCGGCGAGGCCCGCGTCTGCCAGGTGAATCGCGATGCCGGTGGGGATCAGCTTGGTCTCGCCCGGTTGCAATACCAGCGCCTCGTCGAGGCAGGCGCGCAGGTCGAGACCGGCGGCGCCCGGCGTGCCATAGGCGGGCAGGGCTTCCTGGATGCGTGGGTCGAGAATCTTGATGTCGATGGTGGTCATGCGGTGTGTCCTGAAAAATGAAGGCTGATGGCGCGGGGCCATCAGCCGGAGCGGTTCTGTAAGGTGGCGCGTGCTAGCGCGCGGCAAGCATCCCGGCGATATGCCGGATCAGCCCCTGAGCGAGCTCCGCCTTGGGCGCGCGGCCCAGCGGGTGCTGGCCCTGGTCGTCGATCAGCGTCAGTTCGTTGTCGTCCGAGCCGAAGGCGGCTTGCGCCAGGTTGGCGGCGAGCAGCGGGATGTGCTTGCGGCGGCGCTTTTCCTCCGCGTATTGCAGCACGTTCTGGCTCTCTGCCGCGAAACCGACGCAGAACGGCCCCTGCGGCAGCGCCGCGACGGTGGCGAGGATGTCGGGGTTGAGTTCGAGCTCGATCACGGGGGCGCTGTCGGTCTTCTTGATCTTGTGCTCGCTGCGGTTCTTCACCGTGTAGTCGGCTACGGCGGCGACGGCGATGAATACATCGGTGTCGGCTACGCCGGCCATTACCGCGTCGAGCATGTCGCGCGCTCCCTGCACGTCGATGCGCCGCGCGCCCAGCGGTGTCGGCAGCGCCGTCGGGCCGCTGACCAGCGTCACCTCGGCGCCGGCATGGACGGCCGCGCGGGCAATTGCGTAGCCCATCTTGCCCGAGCTCGAATTGGTGATGCCGCGCACCGCGTCGATCGGCTCGAAAGTCGGGCCGGCCGTGATCAGCACGCGCTTGCCCTTGAGCAGCTTGGGCGCGAAGAAGGCTTCGGTCAGCTCGAACAGCTCTGCGGGTTCCAGCATGCGCCCGTCGCCGACCTCGCCGCAGGCCTGATCGCCGCTGCCGGGGCCGAGAACGGCGATGCCATCCTGCTTGAGCAACGCGATATTGCGTTGATTGGCCGGGTTCTCCCACATCTGCCGGTTCATCGCCGGGGCCACCAGCAGCGGACAGTCGCGCGCCGCGCACAGGGTCGACAGCAGGTCGTCGCACTGGCCGTGCGCGAGCTTGGCGATGAAATCGGTGCTGGCCGGGGCGATCAGGATGGCGTCGGCCTCGCGCGACAGGTCGATGTGCGGCATGCCGTTATTGATGCGCGGGTCCCACTGGTCGGTGAACACCGGCTTGCCCGACAGCGCCTGGAAGGTGACCGGGCCGACGAAATGGCTGGCGGCCTCGGTCATCGCTACCTGCACGCTGTGGCCAGCCTTGACGAACAGGCGCGTCAGTTCGGCCGATTTATAGGCGGCCACGCCGCCGGTGATGCCAAGAAGGATGCGTTTGCTGGATGTGGCCATGACCAACCCTGGTTCGTTGCAGTTGGCGGGAGTTTAAAACAGGCGCGAATTCCTGCCTACAATGGTCGAGGAGGAGGAACGCCATGCCCATCACCGACTGGCCCGCCGACGAGCGGCCACGCGAGAAGCTGATCCAGAAAGGCCCTGCCAGCCTGTCCGACGCCGAGCTGCTGGCGATCTTTCTGCGCACCGGCATCGTCGGCAAGAGCGCGGTCGACCTCGCGCGCGAACTGCTGGCGCGTTTCGGCAGCCTGACGCAGCTGTTCCAGGCGTCGGAAGCGGCATTCTGCGAGATGCCGGGCATGGGGCAAGCCAAGTACGTGCAGTTGCAGGCCGTGCTCGAGATGGCCAAGCGCGCGCTCGGCGAGGCCATGCGCGAGGCCCATGCGCTGGAGTCGCCGCAGGCGGTGCGCGATTATCTGCGGCTGCAGCTTGGCGGCCTGCCGGTCGAGGTGTTCTGGGCGATCTTCCTCAATGCCCAGCACCGCGTGATCGCCAGCGAGGAGCTGGCACGCGGCACCCTGACGCAGACCTCGGTCTATCCGCGCGAGGTGGTCAAGCGTGCGCTCGCCAACAATGCCGCCGCGGTGATCTTCGCGCACAACCACCCCTCTGGCGTGGCCGAACCGAGCCGCGCCGACGAACTGTTGACACAGGCATTGAAGCAGGCACTGGCGCTGATCGACGTGAAAGTGCTCGATCATTTCGTGGTTGCCGGCAACCAGTCGTTATCGTTCGCCGAGCGTGGGCTGCTATGACGGGCGGGCAGACGGACGATTTTTTGTTTGAAATCAGTATTGAGTGGGGCGCTTGATCTGTGGTATAAATCGTGTTTTTTCCGAGTCGGGAGTCAACATCATGGCACGTGTATGCCAAGTAACAGGGAAGGGCCCGATGGTCGGGAACAACGTTTCCCACGCCAACAACAAGACCAAGCGCCGCTTCTTGCCCAACCTGCAATCGCGTCGTTTCTGGGTTGAAAGCGAAAACCGCTGGGTTCGTCTGCGTGTCAGCAACGCGGCTCTGCGCCTGATCGACAAGAACGGCATCGAGTCTGTTCTGGCCGACCTGCGTGCCCGCGGCGAAATCTAAGCCCGAGCATCATTACTGAAAGGCTGAAGCATCATGCGTGAAAAAATCAAGCTGGAATCCTCCGCAGGTACTGGTCACTTCTACACCACGACCAAGAACAAGCGTACCATGCCGGAAAAGATGGAAATCATGAAGTTCGACCCCGTAGCCCGCAAGCACGTGGCTTACAAGGAAGTGAAGCTGAAGTAATTCAGCCGTTTCCCGCAGTACCGAATTTCGAAACAAACCCCGCTCCTGATAGCGGGGTTTGTTTTTTTGTGGCACCACCATCGGTGATGCCGGTCATGATAGCCACAATGGACGTAAAAAAGGCGAGAGATCATCTCGCCTTTTTTTGCTTTGCCCGACGGATCAGGCTGTTTGTGGCTCGGTCAGTTCCGCGATCTGGGCGCGTGCGGCTTCCAGCGCCTTTTCACGCAGTTCCGGCCCCATGTTCAGGCCTTCGGCACGGACCACTTCCACGTCCTGCACGCCGACGAAGTTGAGCACCGTTTTGACGTAGCCATCGTGCATATGGGTCACCGGCGACTGGCTGTGGATGCCGCCAGCCGTGGCCACGATCACCGCCTTCTTGTTCGGCACCAGGCCGATGGGGCCGTTGGCGCCGTAGCTGAAGGTCTTGCCGGCCACCGCGATGCGGTCGATCCACGCCTTCAGGCCGGATGGCACGGTGAAGTTGTACAGCGGGGCGCCGATGACGACGACGTCGGCCGTCTTCAGTTCATCGATCAGCAGGTCGCTGATCTCGTTGTCGCGGCGTTGCGCGTCGCTCATCTGTTCGACCGGCGTGCCGCGTGGTGCCAGCAGGTCGGGCGAGATGTGCGGCAGCGGCTCGGTGCCAAGGTCGCGGTAGATCACGTCAACCTGTTCGCCGCCATTGCGGTAGGCATCAACCACGGCCTGGGTCAGCTCACGCGAAACGGAGTGGTTGCCGAGGATGCTGGAATCGAGGTGCAGAACTTTCATGATGGACTCTCCAAATTGATTGAGTTGGCCGATGTCGTCAATCTGTGGCGTCATCGCTTGGAACTAATCATATGGATGAAGCTAAATCAGCGGTAGCCAGCTAAAATGGAATAGATTGTTCTATTTGTGGTGCTAATCGATGCATGACCTGAATGATCTCTATTTCTTCGCCAAGGTGGTCGAGCGCGGCAGCTTTGCTGCCGCCAGCCGAGCGCTCGACATCCCCAAATCGCGCCTGTCGCGCCGCGTGGCGCAGCTCGAGGAGCGGCTTGGCGCGCGGCTATTGCAGCGCACCACGCGCAAGCTGGCGCTGACCGACGTGGGGCAGCGCTATTACGAGCGCTGCCAGGCCATGCTGCTCGAGGCGGACGCGGCCGAGGCCACGGTTGCCAGCCTGCGCGATGAGCCGAGCGGTCGGCTGCGCGTCAGTTGCCCGGTCGGCATCGCCTACCCGGAACTGGCACCGGTGCTGCCGGCCTTTCTGCGACAGCACCCGGCCATCCAGCTGGAACTGATGGTGACCAACCGCCGCGTCGATCTGCTGGAAGAAGGGGTGGACGTGGCGCTACGCGTGCGCGAAGCGGGCCAGCAGGACCCGAATCTGGTGACGCGGCGTTTTCGCACCGGCAATACGCTGCTGGTGGCGAGCCCCGCGCTGCTGGAGCGCTATCCGCCGATCAACTCGCCCGAGGATCTGGCCGGTCTGCCGACGATGAACTTTGGCCTCGGCGACCGTGGCACGCACTGGCGCCTTACCGGCCCCGATGGCGAGCAGCGCGAGGTAGTGATCGAGCCGGTCTTCCATTGCGACGACTTCTATGTGCTCAAGCACGCGGCGCTCGCCGGCATGGGGCTGACCACGATGCCGGAAACCTACTGCATCGATGAAATCGAGCACGGCGAGCTGTTGCCGGTGATCCCGCACTGGCGTCTGCCGGAGGGCATCGTGCACGGCGTGTACCCGAGCCGGCGTGGGCTGTCGCCGGCGGTCAAGGCTTTCATGGATTTCCTGTCACTGCACCTGGGGCGGGTGTCGGGCTGAGCAAGAAAAAGCCCACCGCGCGGGTGGGCTGTCTGGCGAAGGCTGAGCTGCTCATTCGCCGGCCATCGGGGCGACGGTATTGTAGCCGGCATCGACATAGGTAATCTCGCCAGTGATGCCCGATGCCAGGTCGCTCATCATGAAGGCGGCGACATTGCCGACTTCCTCGATGGTGACGCCGCGGCGCAGCGGCGCATTCTCGGCGATGTGGTGCAGCATCTTGGAGAAACCGCTGATCCCGCTCGCTGCCAGGGTCTTGATCGGTCCGGCCGAGATGCCGTTGACGCGGAAACCCTGCGGGCCCATGGCGTAGGCGGTGTAGCGCACGCTGGCTTCGAGGCTGGCCTTGGCCAGGCCCATCACGTTGTAGTTGGGCATGGCGCGCTCGGCGCCGAGGTAGGTCAGCGTCAGCAGCGCGGCGTTCGGCCGCAGTTGCGCGCGGCCGGCCTTAGCCAGCGCCGGGAAGCTGTAGGCGCTGATGTCATGGGCAACCTGGAACGCTTCGCGCGAGATGGCGTCGAGGAAGTCGCCAGCCAGCGCTTCGCGCGGTGCGAAGCCGATGGAGTGGACGATGCCGTCCAGGCCTTCGGGCCAGTGGGTCTTCAGGTCGGCGAACATGCCGGCGATCTCGTCATCCGAGGTGACATCGCAACGCAGTACGATGTCGCTGCCGAATTCGCGCGCCATCTCGACCACCCGGTCCTTGAGCTTGTCCACTACATAGGTGAATGCCAGCTCGGCGCCTTCGCGCTGCATCGCCTGGGCAATGCCGTAGGCGATCGAGCGATTGGAGATCAGCCCCGTGATCAGGATGCGTTTGTTGGCAAGAAAACCCATGGTGGTCCTCGTCTGGTTCGATGTGGCGGGAATTATAGTCGCATTTGCCGCGCCAAGGGCAGGGGCGGCTTGTTGCCACGGGCCGGCAACAAAAAGGGCGTGCCCGATCGCACGCCCCATGTCGCCGCGGCAGCCGTATCGCTATTCGATGGCGTTGCTCGACTTCATCTGCTGGCGCAGCAGGAATTTCTGGATCTTGCCGGTCGAGGTCTTGGGGATGGGCCCGAACACCACTTTCTTCGGCACCTTGAAGCGGGCCAGGTTGGCACGGCAGTGCTCGATGATCTCTTCTTCGGTGGTGGTGGCGCCGTCCTTGAGCTCGACGAAGGCGCAGGGCACCTCGCCCCATTTCGGATCCGGCCCGGCGACCACGGCCGCGGCCATCACGACCGGGTGGCGATACAGGATGTCCTCGACCTCGAGCGAGGAGATGTTCTCGCCACCCGAGATGATCACGTCCTTCGAGCGATCCTTGATCTTCACGTAGCCATCCGGGTGCACCACCGCCAGATCGCCGGTGTGGAACCAGCCGCCGGCGAAGGCTTCTTCGGTCGCGCTCGGGTTCTTCAGGTAGCCCTTCATCACCAGATTGCCGCGGAAGAAGATCTCGCCCATGGTCTCGCCATCCCGCGGCACCGGCTGCATGGTGTTTGGATCAAGCACGCTGATCGCCTCCTGCATGTGATAGCGCACACCCTGGCGGCCGTTGCGCTCGGCGCGCTGTTCGATCGGCAGCGCGTCCCACTCGGGATGCTTGGCGCAGACCGAGGCCGGGCCGTAGGTTTCGGTGAGGCCATAGACGTGGGTGATGTCGAAGCCGATGCGCTCCATGCCCTCGATGATGGCGGCCGGTGGTGCGGCGCCGGCGATCAGCCCGCAGACCTTGTGGCCGATGCCTGCGCGCAATGCGTCCGGCGCGTTGGCCAGCATGCCGTGCACGATCGGCGCGCCGCAGAAATGGCTGACGCGGTGGCGGCGGATCAGGTCGAAGATCTGCGCCACGTCGATGCGGCGCAGGCAGACATTGGTGCCGGCGTTGGCGGCCATGGTCCAGGGGAAGCACCAGCCGTTGCAATGGAACATCGGCAGCGTCCACAGGTAGACCGCATGCTGCGGCATGCCCCAGGAGACGATGTTGCTGGTGGCGTTGAGATAGGCACCGCGGTGGTGGTAGACCACGCCCTTGGGGTTGCCCGTGGTGCCCGAGGTGTAGTTGAGCGCGATCGCATCCCACTCGTCGCGCGGCGGCTGCCAGGCGAAATCGGCATCGCCGCTGGCGATGAATTCCTCGTATTCGATCGTGCCCAGCCGCTTGCCGCCTTCGAAGCCCGGGTCGAGCACGTCGATCACCAGTGGGCGCTTGCTGCCGAGCATGGCGAGCGCGCGCTCGATAACGCCGGAGAATTCCGGGTCGGTCAGCAGCACCTTGGCCTCGCCGTGCTGCAGCATGAAGGCGATGGCTTCGGCATCGAGCCGGGTATTGAGCGTGTTGAGCACCGCACCGGTCATCGGCACGCCGAAGTGCGCCTCGTACATCGCCGGAATATTAGGCAGCATTACGGCAACCGTGTCGCCCGCTTCCACACCGGCCGCCTGCAGGGCCGACGCCAGCTGGCGGCAGCGATCGTAGGTCTGACGCCAGGTGTAGCTTCGCTCGTCGTACACGACCGATACCCGGTTGGGGTAGACCTGGGCCGAGCGTTCGAGGAAGCTCAGTGGCGACAGGGCGACGAAATTGGCGTCGTTGCGGTCGAGACCAAGCTGGTAGGCATGCTTCGGTGACACGGACATCTCCTCATATATGGGCGCAGGTGCTGGCGCTGCGAAATGGCCGCCGGGGCCTGCGCGACTGACAATCTCGTTGCGTGCGGGGTGGCCCGCACGGTGAACAGCCTGGGTGTATTCTAGGCGGGGCAGGCAGGCGAATCCACGGATATTCCCTGCTCTGAAAATGGTTATTCCGCAGAGTGGGACGGCCTGTCGTGTGGGCCAATCGGAGAGAAGGCCGTGAGCCAGTCAATGATGGAGCGTGGAATGATGGCGGACTTGTTCGGCGACCAGCCGCAGGGCTGGGACGAGCCGATCTGCCCCGGCGCCGTGGTGCTGCGCGGCTTTGCGCTGGCGCGGGCACAGGCTCTGCTCGATGCGGTGGCCGCCGTCGTGGCGCAGGCGCCGTTCCGGCACATGGTCACGCCCGGTGGGCAGCGCATGTCGGTGGCCATGACGGGATGTGGCGATTGCTGCTGGATCAGCGACCGGCGCGGTTATCGTTACGATGACGTCGACCCGGACAGTGGGCGGCCGTGGCCGGCGATGCCTGCGCTGTTTCGAGCGCTTGCGGAAGAGGCTGCCGGGCGCGCAGGCTTTGCGGGCTTCGTGCCGGATGCCTGCCTGATCAACCGCTATGAGCCCGGCACCAGGCTGTCGCTGCACCAGGATCGCGATGAGCGCGACCTCGGTGTGCCCATCGTTTCGGTATCGCTCGGTCTGCCCGCGCAGTTCCAGTTCGGCGGGCTGGCGCGTAACGACCCACTGCGGCGCATCCCGCTTGGCCACGGCGATGTCGTGGTGTGGGGTGGGCCGGCCCGGCTCTTCCATCACGGCGTGCTGCCGTTGAAAGCCGGCCGGCATGCGCTCACCGGCGAGCTGCGCATCAACCTGACCCTGCGCAAGGCCAGGTAAGGACGCGTTACAGCAGGGCGTGCAGGCTCTGGTAGCCGATGTAGAGGCCGACCAGCAGGATGAGCCCGCCCGAGAAATAGGGGGCGTTGCGCGCGAAATCGCCGAACCCGCTCCAGCGCTGCGCCGCGTGCTTGACGCTGAACGCCGCCAGCGCGCCCGAGGCCACCAGCGTCAATGCCAGGCCAACGCTGAAACACAGCACCAGCGTCGCGCCGAGCGCGATCTGCTTCAGTTGCAGGCACAGCAGCAGCACGGTGATCGAGGCCGGGCAGGGGATCAGCCCGCCAGTCAGGCCGAACATGATGATCTGCCCCGTCGTCACCTGGCGGTTGGCGAAGCGGTGGCGGATATCGTTGGCGTGGGCGAGTTCGTGCGGATCCTGATAGCCCGGTGCGGCGAGATCGAGCCCCGCGTAGTCGGCGATCGCATGCTGGTGTTCGGTGAACTCGACGTCGTAATCGTGGCTGTGATGGCCGTGGCCCAGGCTCAGGCGGGCGACGAATTCATGCGGTTCGGGGATTTCCTGCGCCGATTCGAGATAGCCCTCGCGCGCCACAAAGCTGAAGGACTGGCGGCTGCCATCGGCCCGCTCGGTCTCGAGCTTCACCTGATCGGCCGCCCAGTCATGGCCATGCCGGCCATCGCGGGTGAGGCGGAAGCGTGGCGGCACACCGTCTTCGAATATGTCGAGACGAACCGCGCCATGGCCGGTATCGATGTGCTTGCCCTCGCCGTGATCGTGCCCGTGGCTGTGCTCGTGATCGTGCTTATGGTCATGGTCGTGACCGTGCCCATGATCATGGCCGATGCAGGTGCCGGCGTTGTGCCAGGTGCGCCACAGCATCCACGCGGCGACGCCGACGATCATCACGGCAGAGGCGAGCTGGAAGTAGGGCTCGGTCGCTTCGGCCTGCCAGTGCTGGCCGAAATACAGGCCGGCCAACGCCACGGCCCAGACCACGGCGGTATGCGACAAGGTGGCCGCCAGGCCGAGCAGTACGGCCTGCGTCAGCGTGCCGCGGATGGCGACGATGAAGGCGGCCATCATGGTCTTGGAGTGCCCCGGCTCGAGCCCGTGCAGCGCGCCGAGCAGGATGGCGCTGGGGATGAACAGCCAGGCGTTGCCTGCCCCTTGTTGCAATAGTGTTGCGAAATCAGTCATGTGGATGGCACTGTTTGGGGAAATCTGGAGTCCGCATCATACTCCCCTCCAGTATGTTTATGCTACCCTCCAGTATATTTTTCGGAGAAAACGACATGGTTCATACGATCCGGGACAAGGCCAAGCTACTCGCGCGGGTGAGGCGCATCCACGGCCAGACCGCCGCGCTGGAAACGCTGCTCGACAGCGGCACCGACTGCGCCGGCATCCTGCAGCAGATCGCGGCGATCCGGGGGGCGGTCAACGGCCTGATGGTGGCGGTGATCGAGGGCCATCTGACCGATCACATCGTCGAAGAGCCCGAGCTTGCCCAGCGGCAGCACGATCTCGAACTGGTGCTGCAGGTCATCAAGCCCTATATGAAATAGCGCCCCGATCGGCATTGCCATTGGTGCAATAGCGGCAATACTGAGTGGGTGGCCCGCCCTGTGCCGGGCCTGGGTTGAACCCGCGAGGAAAGGACGTGTGATGGCAAACAGCGCCAGCAATGTGATCGACGACCCGACCCAGACGCTGCAGACCTTCGATCTGCTCGACCTGCAGCAGTACACGCAGGAGAAAAGCTACGCCAGCAATGCCAGCCGGGATTTTCACCTGTTCTACGTTGGCCGCGACGATGTGCACGACGTGCTCAAGTACGTGCTGTCGCGCGTCAGCATCTCGCTGTATCTCAATATGTTCGGCTATGACGACGAGGAGTTGAACGACATCCTGATGCAGCTGGTGCGCGACCCGAGCGTGACCGTGCTGATCACGCTCGACAAGAGCCAGGCGGGCGGGGCGCACGAGAAGGCGCTGCTCGATGTCAACCGCCAGCATGATCTGGCGAACTTCAACACCCACTTCGCGATCGGCCAGTCGAGCAGCCACCAGATCACGCACACCAAGGGCTTCGTGGCCGACGGCCGCGTGGGTGGCGAAGGCTCGACCAACTGGTCGAGCGCCGGTGAAGGCACGTTTGGCGTGACCGGCAAGGCCGGTGGGCCGGGTTACCGCGCCCAGAACAACACCCAGTCGATTTTCACCGATCAGGACACGATCGTGCGCTTCCAGACCGAGCTGATCGCCGAGCATATGGTCGCGCTGAAGCAACAGGCGGCAGGCGGCTAGCGGCGTGTGTCGTTGCCCACAGCTTCTGTGGATAACCCTGGGCATATCGTGAGGACGGCGTCGCTAAGCTACTGAGCAGCATCGCGTAGAACTGGGCTGCCCGAATTTTGGGCTGAGCCAATCGCCAAGGCCGCGTGCCGGCGCCGGTCCACAGCCTCGGCTCATTCTGGAGATCGACATGAAGACAGCATCGCTTGCCATCACCGCTGCGGCCGCACTGATGTTCGCAGCGGCCTATGTATCCGTCGCCGGCCGCGCCCATGCGGAGCTGCCCAGCGGCAGCAAGGGCACATACACGCCACTCGGCGTGTCGGCGTCGGGCGCGGGCTCCACCGCGTGGTTTCTCGATACGGCACGCGATCAGGTGGTGAAATGCAGCGAGGTGGCGGGCCGGGCGGAATGTTCCCGGGTACACATCCCCGCCAGCTGAATCAGGCTGCGGGCGCGGCACCGAGCTTGCGGCCCAGCACGGCGCTGGAGGCCGCCAGGGCCGCGGCGTCGCTATGGAGCAGGGCCAGGCGGCGGCTCAGCAGCGCTTCACCGCCCCAGATGCCGGGGTCCGTTGCGGGCTCGGGCGGCGTCGGTGTGCTGGGCGGCGTGGCGGGCACGGCTGCCAGCGCCTGCCGTGCCTGCTCCAGCGTGGCGGACACGGCGGCGAAGGTCTGCTGCAGCGGGCCATCGAGGTGCTGCGGCGTCAGCTCGGCTGCATGGCGGCGCAGCAACAGGCGCAGCGCCGCCACATGGGTCACCACGAGGTAGTTCTGCACGATGAACTGGTTCAGCTCGTCGGCGGCACGCTGCTTGTCTTCCGGCTCGTCGAGCATGCGCGACAGCGCGGCGCCGAGATTGGCGAGGTCATCCATGAAGCGCTTGCGGCACAGCCGGTAGGCCAGGTCGTTGCCCATCCTGCCCCGCAAGAGCTCGCTACTGGCATCGAGATAGCGCCGGTTGGCTTCCAGCACCTTGCGTACCAGTTGCGGCAGCGCGCGGTATTCCCAGCTCGGCAGCACGAAGCTAAATATGGTGGCGATGGCCGTGCCGATCGCCGTGTCGATCAGCCGTTCGCCGATCACGTGGCTGCCCGCCGGCAACAGCAGGCTGGTCTGCAGCAGGATCTGCATGCTCGCGGCAATCGCCGTGTAGCGGTACTTGATCTGCAGAAAGGCCGGGGCCGCGGCCGTGGTCAGGTAGAGCAGGGCCAGCAGCACGGCCGGCGCATGCACGAGATGCAGGATGACGGCCGTCAGCGCGCAGCCGATCGCCGTGCCGATCAGGCGGTCGCCGCGGCGCCGCTTGGTCATGCTGAAACTCGGCTTGAGCACGATCACGATGGTCAGCAAGATCCAGTAGCCATGCGCCATGTAGGGCAGCGTGCTGGCCACGGCAAGCCCGACGGCGACGGCCATCGCCACCCGCAGTGAAAAACGGAAGATCGGCGAGTCGCGGCGCAGGTGGGACAACATCAGCCCGATCTCGTAGCGCTGCTGTGTCAGGAACGGCGTCATGTCCGCGCCGGGCAGCGTCGGTGGTGGCCCGGTCACGGCCGCCGTGGCGCGGTGCAGCCGTTCGATCATCTCGATCACTTCACGCAGCTTGTTGGCCGCCGTACGCAGCACGACCAGCGCGGCCTTGCCGTCCGGCCCGCTGCTCTGGGCCCATTGTGTGAGCTCCCGGTCGAGCGCCGCCAGCTCTGCGGTGTAGTTCACGCGCGGCGCCGAGGCCCGCTGCCGCGTCACGTCATAGGCGATCGCCTCGATGTCCTGCGCGGCCTTCTCCACCAGGCTGCGCATCAGCGTCAGCGCTGGCGCCCCCTCGGCGTGGCGGCGCAGCAGCGCATAATCGGCGTGCGTTGAGAGCACCAGCTCATACAGATCGAGCATGCCGAAATGGACCTGCACCCGCCGCCTGTCGCGCTCGTCCGGCACGCCGCGCAGCAACAGGTCGCGCGATGCCTGCTGCTTGTCGGCGAGGATCACCTGTTGCCGCACCAGCAGCGTGAACTGCTGTTTCAGGTCGATGCGCGGGTCGTAGCAGGCCGCCTTGAGCTCGATGTAGCGCCCGAGCTCGAACAGCGCCTCGGCCAGGATCTGCTGCTTGGTACGAAAGCGCAGGCACCAGCTGACCGCCATGGCATAGCCGAGATAGGCCAGCCCCCCGGCGCAGAACAGTGCGCTATGGCCGAGCGCCTGCATCGGGCTCAGCACGTTCACCATCGACAGCGTCATCACAAACAGCGCGGCGAACTGCAAGGGCAGGCTTTTCTTGCCGTAGACCACCATCATGCTGGCAAGAAAACTCACCAGCACGAGCAGCGGGTAGAGCAGGGCGCGATAAGGGCTGCTCAGGCTGATCAACAGCGTGACCAGCGTGCATAGCAGCACGCTGGCCAGCATCTCGTTGAACTTGTGGCGGATTGGGCTCGGCAGATCCATCTGGCTCGTGCATAGGGCGCCGATGCACACCGTCATCGCCGTGGGCAGGTCCGTGTAGCGGAAAACGAGCGCCGTCAGCCCGATGACGCCCGTTGCGACGCGCAGGCCGGTGTGGAAATAGTGGCTGAAGATGAAGACACGCGGGTTCAGCGCATAGTGCATCGTTGCGCCGCTCCTCAGCCGGGCTTAGTGCGGGCAGGTGCCATGCCGGCGGCCTGCGGCGAGTCTGCCCGCACCGTGCTGATGTCAGGCCGGGGTGCCAAGCTCATGCGCTGGGCAGATTGGCCTGGACCCAGGCCGCAAAGCTGTTCATGAAACCTTGTATGAAGTTGCGCGTGCCGTCGTTGGCGAGCTTGCCAGACTCGTCGAACAGCGCTGCCGCGCCACCGATGTAGGCCTCAGGCTGCTGCATGGTCGGCACGTTGAGAAACACCAGCGACTGGCGCAGATGGTGATTGGCGCCGAAGCCGCCGATGGCGCCCGGCGACAAGCTCACGACCGCGCCAGGCTTGCCGCTCCAGATGCTCTTGCCGTAGGGGCGGGAGCCGACGTCGAGCGCGTTCTTGAGCACGGCGGGCACCGAGCGGTTGTACTCCGGTGTCACGAACAATACCGCCTGGAAACCCGCCATCCGCTCGCGGAACGCCACCCACTCGGATGCCGGGCTGCCGTCGTCGTCACCATCCTGGTTGTAGAGCGGCAGTTGCCCGATCTCGACGATTTCGAGCTGAAGCCCGCTCGGTGCACATTCGATCAACGCCTTGGCCATTTTGCGGTTGTAGGACTGCTTGCGCAGGCTGCCGACGAGTACCGCGACTTTTCTGCTTGCCATGATTGCTCCTGTGTGGTCCGGTTGAAGGGTGGACAGAACAGCGTACCAGCGGTTCATCGCCGGGACTGGCGCGATGCACGCTCGCCGCCGCTTGCTTCAGTGTAGAACCTGCCGCCGTGAGTGAGTGGCGCTGTTGCGGGTCGGACGCGGCCCGTGCCGGCGCGGTGTGGATGCCGGGCGGCATCACGCCCGCGGTGATGGGCCTTGCTCTCGCGTTTTGGTGGGCTGGCGGGGTGACGGCCCGTGTGCGGAGTGGTCCGTCACACCATAAAAATGGGCGCCCCAGGGGCGCCCATTCTGCAACGACGGATCGTCTGCCGGGTGCGGAGATATCAGGGCATCATGCAGGCTCTGGCAATGATGACCCCGGCATCACGCATCGATCAGGCGAAGCGCTTGGCGACAACCGACCAGTCGACCAGCTTCCAGAACGCCTCGAGGTAGTTCGGGCGGCTGTTGCGGTAGTCGATGTAGTAGGCGTGTTCCCACACGTCACAGGTCAGCAGCGCGGTGTCGGCGGTGGTCAGCGGGGTGGCGGCAGCGCTGGTGTTGGCGATGTCGAGCGAGCCGTCAGCCTTCTTCACGAGCCAGGTCCAGCCCGAGCCGAAGTTGCCGGCAGCGGAGGTGTTGAACGCCTTCTTGAACTCGTCGAACGAACCCCACTTGGCGTTGATCGCGTCAGCCAGGGCACCGCTGGGTGCGCGCGCTTCGCTGTTCGGATTCGGATTGAAGCCGAGCCAGAAGAAGGTGTGGTTCCAGACCTGGGCCGCGTTGTTGAACAGGCCGCCAGCCGGCGCCTTCTTCACGATCTCTTCGAGCGACAGGTTTTCGTTTTCCGTGCCCTTGATCAGGTTGTTCAGGTTGGTGATGTAAGTCTGGTGATGCTTGCCGTAGTGGTACTCCAGCGTCTCCTTGGACATGTGCGGAGCGAGCGCGTCGAGGGCGTAGGGCAGTTCTGGCAGCTTGTGTTCCATGGAAATCTCCTGATTGGCCTGTGGTTATAACGCTGCAGAGCCGGGCGGCTCTGAGTGATGGAGTGGTGGATCAAGAGTTTATCAGGAGTGCCATGCGCTGAACAATTGTTGAGTAAATTGCTCTTGTATCTGCGCGGGCTTGCTGCGGCTGGTTTCCGGGCAGTTGCTATGTTATCTTGGAAATCAAACATCGTTCTCTAATAAAGATCCCGCCATGAGTCTGCTGTCGCTGATCGCCGCCTTGCTGCTGGAACAGTTCAAGCCGCTGGAAATCCGCAACCAGCTGATGTTCGTCTTCACCCGTTTCGCCAATCGCCTGGAGCGCAAGCTCAATGCCGGCGAGTTCAAGCACGGTGCCATCGCGTGGTGCGCAGCCATTTTGCCGCTGTGCCTCGCGGCCACCGGGATCTATTTCTGGCTCAACCAGCTGAACCCGCTGTTCGCGCTGGCCTGGAACGTGGTCATTCTTTACCTGACCATCGGCTTCCGCCATTTCAGCCACGCCTTCAGCGGCATCGCCGAGGCCATGAAAGAGGGTGATATCGAGCGCGCCCGGCAGTTGCTGGCCGGCTGGACCAGCCAGCACACCAGCGAGATGACCGAAGGCGAGCTGTCGCGCGTGGCGATCGAGCAGGGGCTGGTGGATTCCTATCGTCACGTGTTCGGCACGATTTTCTGGTTCCTGATCCTGCCCGGGCCGTCCGGTGCCTTGCTGTATCGCCTGGCCACGCGGCTGAGCCAGAAATGGGGCGAGCGCGACGCGCAGCAGACCGATCCGTTCGGCCGCTTCAGTCTCAAGATCATGCAGCTGCTCGATTGGGCGCCGATCCGGCTGACCTCGGTCAGCTTCGCCATTGTCGGCGATTTCGAGGATGCGGTGTATTGCTGGCGTTCGCAGGCGCAGGCCTGGCTCAACTACGATTACGGCATCCTGCTCGCCAGCGGCGCCGGGGCCATCGGCATCAAGCTCGGCGACCCGCTGCACCAGGATCACACCGTTAAGTTCCGCCCCGAGCTTGGCGTGGGCGACGCGGCCGATCCCGATTACCTGGCCAGCGCCGTCGGGCTGGTGTGGCGTGCCGTGTTGCTGTGGCTGTTCCTGATCCTGCTGTTCAGCGTGACCCACTGGGTCGGCTGAGGACGGTTCCCGGCGGTAAACAGACGGCCACCTCGGAAGCCGTCGCAAGCAAGGGCTGACGGGCCGAGGGATATCAGCCACAGAGGCAATGCCGAGCGAGCAGCCGATGCAGGTTTTGCTCGCCAGGCCGCTTATTCGCAGTGCCCAGACGTGAGGCGCCGATGATACGACTGGTCTACCCCCCGCCGGAGAGTGCGCCAGACGCGCGCACCGAATACCCCGTCAGGCTGTTGGAGCTGGCACTGAACAAGGCCGGCGAGCGCTTCGAGTTGTGCCCCGGGCCGAACGTGGTGCAACAGGGAGCGGCGCTGTCGATGATGGAACGGGGCGAGTCGCTCGACATCGTGTGGTCGATGACCTCCCTCAACCGCGAGCGGCGCCTGCTGCCCATCCGTATTCCCATCTACAAGGGCTTGATCGGCTGGCGCATTGCCTTTGTGTCGCAGCAGCGCCCGCAGCTGCTGGCTAGAGTGGATTCGATCCGCCGCCTGGCCCGCTTCATCGCCTGCCAGGGGCACGATTGGCCTGATACCGCGCTACTGCGGGCCAACGGCCTGCCGGTGTGTCCGGTAGATAGCTACGACGGCCTGTTTGCCTTGATGCATTCGGGCTACGCGGACTATTTTCCGCGCTCGCTGGCCGAGATATGGGCCGAGAATGCCGTCCGCGCACGCCGCGATGGTCTGGTGATCGACGATCACCTCGCGCTTCACTATCCGGCGGCATTCTATTTCTTCGTCAACCGCAATGCCGACCTGCTGGCTGCCGTGATCGAAGCCGGCCTCGAATGCGCCATTGCCGACGGCGACTTCGATACCTTGTTCTACGACACCTACGGCACCTATATTCGCGGCGCAGGATTGCGGTCGCGCCGCATCATCGAGCTGACCAATCCGCAGCTGCCTGCTGAAACCCCGCTGGATCGCCAGGCACTGTGGTTCAGGCTGACCGATCTGTAAGCAGTCAGCCTGCGGGCCGTGCGACGTCGTGCCCTGGTGCCCGCCTCAGGCCAGCTCGTTGACAACGCGGCGATAGAAGGCCAGCCGCTCCGCCGCGAGCCTGTTCTCTCGTACCAGCTCATCCATGATGCAGCCCGGCTCGACGCGATGCCGGCAGTTACGGAAACGGCATTGCCCCACGTGCTCGCGCATCTCGGGAAACAGCCGGTCGAGCGTGGTCGCGTCGAGATGCTTGAGGCCAAACTCCTGCATGCCCGGCGAATCGATGATCGATGCGGTATCGTTCAAGTGGTAGAGCGTGGCGTGCGTCGTGGTGTGCTTGCCCGAATCGAGGGCGATGGAAATGTCGCCAACACGGGCCTGGGCTTGTGGTAGCAGAGTGTTGATGATGGTCGATTTGCCCATGCCGGATTGGCCGATCAGCACCGTGACATGGTTGTCCAGAAACGGGCGCAGCGGGTCGACGCTCTGCCGGGCGGTGAGTTCGAGCAGGCGGTAGCCGAGCTCGCGATAGCCGGCCAGGCGCTGGCGCGCCGCTTCGGCCTCCGGCAGGTCGCATTTGTTGAGCACGATCAGCGGCTCGATGTCGGCCGCCTCGCACGCCAGCAGGCAGCGGCCGAGGAAATCCTCGCTGAAGCTCGGGAACGGCGCGAGCACCACGACGACCTGCGTGACATTGGCCGCGATCAGCTTCTGCCGCCAGTCGTCGGCGCGGTAGAGCAGGCTCTTGCGCGGCAGCGCGCGCTCGATCACCGCCTGCTCGGCGTTGCTGATGCGGATTTCCACCACGTCGCCGCAGGCCAGGTCGGTACGCTTGCCGCGCACGCTGCATTCATATACCTGGCGGTCGTCCACCTCGACGCGAAACGAACGGCCGTAGCTGGTGACGATGCGGCCGGTGGTGGTGGGGCCCGCCATCAGATGTCAAACAGCGCGTCGCACTTGGCCGCGCAAATGAAGTCGTTCTCGGACAGGCCGTTCACCGCGTGGGTGTTGTAGTGAACGGTGCAATGCCCCCAGCAGACCTCCAGGTCGGGGTGATGGTCCTCGCGGTGCGAGACCCAGGCCAGCGCATTCACGAAGGCCATGGTCTGGTAGTAATTCTTGAATTCGTATTTCTTCCAGATCTTGCCGCCATCGAGCGTCCAGCCGCTCAGCTGCTGGAGCAGCTCGCGCGCCTCGGCCTCGGTGAGGGCCGGGATGCCGCCTTCGCACGGTTTGCAGTTCTTGTTGCTGAGGTCACATACGGTGTTGGACATGGTGGTCTCCTATCTTCAGTGGTGTGTCGCGCGGACCTTGTGGGCCCTTGCAGGGGCGGCTGCGGTGAGCAGTCTTGTGTCGTCACCCGGCGGCGCGCAGCTGCGCGATGCGGATCGAGGCGGGCGGGTGCGAATCGTAAAAGGCCGAGTGCAGCGGGTCCGGCGTCAGCGTCGAGGCATTGTCGCGGTAGAGCTTGACCAGCGCGTTGACCAGGTCGTTGGCGCTGGACTGGCGGGCGGCATAGCGATCGGCCTCGAACTCGTGCTTGCGCGAATACAGGCTGGTCAACGGTGTCAGCGGGAACAGGAAGACCGGCGCGGTCAGAAAGAACAGGATCAGCGCCAGCGCCGTACTCTGCGAGCTCACGCCCAGCCCCTGGTAGAACCAGGGCTGCTGCATCGCCTGGCCGAGCACGAACAGGAACAGCAGGCTGGCGGCGAAACTCCACACGATGCGCTTGAGCACATGGCGGTGCTTGAAATGGCCGAGCTCGTGCGCGAGCACCGCCTCCACCTCGCCCGGCTGCAATTGCGTCAGCAGGGTGTCGAAAAAGACGATGCGCTTGGTCTTGCCGAAGCCGGTGAAATAGGCGTTGCCGTGCGCGCTTCGCTTCGAGCCATCCATCACGAACAGGCCGCTGGACTGGAAGCCGCACTTCACCAGCAGGGCTTCGATGCGGGTCTTCATCGTGTCGTCCTGCATCGGCGAGAACTTGTTGAACAGCGGGGCGATCCAGGTCGGGTAGACGGCCAGCACGAACAGGTTGAAGCCGATCCAGGTCAGCCACACGTACAGCCACCAGTTTGCCCCCATCTTGCTCATCAGCCACAGCACGGCGTAGATCAGCGGCACGCCGAGCACGAGGCCCAGCAGCAATTGCTTGATCTGGTCTGCGATGAAGGTGGCGAACGAGGTGTGATTGAAGCCGAACTTCGCTTCGAGTACGAAGGTGGTGTACAGCGACAGCGGCAGGCTGATCAGGCCGCTGGCGAACGACAGCGACAGGATCAGCGCGATGCCCTGGGCAATGCCGCTGCCGAGATGGGCAAGCCAGAACTGGTGCAGTGCCTCGATCCCGCCAGCCAGCGTGAAGGCGAGCAGGGCAGCGCAATCGATGCAGGTGTCGAGCATGCCGAGCCGGGTGCGCGCGACGGTGTAGTCGGCAGCCTTCTGGTGGGCGGCGAGGTCAATGCCGTCGCTGAATGCCGCCGGTACCGCCGCGCGGTGGGCCGCAACGTGGCGGATGTGGCGCCATGCGAGATACTGGCGCAGACAGAAGGTGGTGGCGACGGCGAGCAGGAAGGCGAGGGTGAAGGCGGACATGCGCGGGGAGCAACGTCGATGACGCTTGGCTGGCGTGTGTGCGACAATGACGCGTGAATGTTTGTAGGAAAATCAGTATGCCACAAGATCAAAACCGCCTCATCTGGATCGATATGGAAATGACCGGGCTGGTGCCCGAGTCGGATCGCATCATCGAGGTCGCACTGGTCGTCACCGACAGCCAGCTCAACACCGTGGCCGAGGCACCCGTCCTCGTCGTGCACCAGGACAACGCCGTGCTCGACGCGATGGACGACTGGAACAAGAACACCCATGGCCGCTCGGGGCTGATCGACAAGGTCAAGGCCTCGGTGCTGTCCGATGCGCAGGTCGAGGCGCAGATGATCAGCTTCCTGCAGGAATACGTGCCGAGCGGCGTGAGCCCGATGTGCGGCAATTCGATCTGCCAGGATCGCCGCTTCCTTGCGCGCTGGATGCCCAAGATCGAGTCCTATTTCCACTACCGCAATCTCGACGTCAGCACGCTCAAGGAGTTGGTCAAGCGCTGGAAGCCGGAGATTGCCAAGGGCTTGAAGAAGCATGGCAAGCACGAGGCACTGGCCGACATCTACGAATCGATCGAAGAACTCAAGTATTACCGCGAGCACTTCATCAAGCTGTAATCGCCCCCCGGCTGCGGCCGGGGCGCAGGCTGACGCGCCACAGAGCGTGCAGCGATAAAACCAACAACAATACACTCTGGGAAATATGCGAAATCTGTTCAAATCGCCGCAGGCGAGTGCTTGGCTCGCACTGTGGCGGCATCAGCAGCAGATGTCGCGCGTTCACATGCGCGACCTGTTCGATGCTGACCCTGGCCGCTTCGAGCGCTTCTCGCTCGAATGCGGGCCCTTGTTCCTGGACTACTCCAAGAACCGTATCGACGGCACCACGCTACGCCTGCTGACCGAGCTGGCGGAAAGCGTCAACTTGGCCGACTGGATGACGCGCATGCGGAGCGGCGACAAGATCAACCTGAGCGAGAACCGCGCCGTGCTGCATACCGCGCTGCGCAACCGCTCGGACGAGCCGGTTTACGTCGATGGCGAGGATGTGATGCCCGGCGTGCGCGAGGTGTTGCAACGCATGCGGCGCTTCACCGACCGCGTGCGCGGCGGCGAATGGCTGGGGTATACCGGCAAGCGCATCACCACCGTGGTCAATATCGGCATCGGTGGCTCCGACCTGGGGCCGATGCTGGTCGCGCGCGCCTTGAAACCGTTCGGCGCCGCCGGCATCGACACGCATTTCGTGTCGAACGTCGACGGTGGCCACTTGAGCGACGTGGTGGCTGGCCTCGATGCGGAGACGACCCTGTTCGTCGTCACCTCGAAATCGTTCACCACGCCCGAGACGCTGCTCAACGCCGAAAGCGCGCGCGACTGGCTGGTGGCCAAGCTCGGCCACGCCGACGCGGTGGCCCGGCATTTCGTCGCGGTATCGACCAACACGCCGGCGGTGAAGGCCTTCGGCATCGATCCCGACCATATGTTCGGTTTCTGGGATTGGGTCGGCGGGCGCTATTCGCTGTGGTCCGCGGTTGGCCTCACGGTTGCCATCCAGATCGGCATGGACCATTTCGAGGCGCTGCTCGACGGTGCCTACGAGATGGATTGCCATTTCTTCTCGCAGCCGTTCGAGCGCAATATCCCGGTGATCCTGGCGCTGCTCGGCATCTGGTACAACACCTGTTTCGGCGCGCATACCCACGCGGTGATCCCCTACAACCAGAGCCTGTCGCGCCTGCCCGCGCACCTGCAGCAGCTCGACATGGAGTCCAACGGCAAGCGCGTGACGCGCGACGGCTTCACGCTCGACTTCGATACCGGTCCGGTGATCTGGGGCGAGGTCGGCGTCAACTGCCAGCATGCGTTCTTCCAGCTATTGCACCAGGGCACGCGCCTGGTGCCGGCCGATTTCGTGCTGGCGGTGAAGAGCAACTACCCGCTCGGCAATCATCAGGACATCCTCGTCGCCAACTGCCTGGCGCAGACGCAGGCCTTGATGCGCGGCAAGTCCGAAGCCGAGGCTAGGGCGGAGCTTGAGGCGCAGGGGCTGACTGGCGAGGCGCTCGAGCAGTTGCTGCCGCACAAGGTATTCCCTGGCAACCAGCCGTCGAACACGATCCTGCTCGACCGGCTGACACCGCGCTCCGTGGGCGGCCTGATCGCCATGTACGAGCACAAGGTATTCGTGCAGGGGGTGATCTGGGGGCTCAATTCCTTCGACCAGTGGGGCGTCGAATACGGCAAGCAGCTGGCGAAGCGCATCACGCCGCAGCTGACCGACTACAGCTCGCTCGATACGCACGATGCTTCGACGCGCGGCCTGATCGAGCGCTACCGGAGGCACCGCGGTGGCTGATGCCGAGCTGCTCACGCTCGCGCGAGGCCTTGGCGAGCGGCTGCTGGCACGCGGCCTGTGGCTGGCGACAGCAGAATCGTGCACCGGCGGCTGGATCAGCGAGGCGTTGACGGCCGTACCCGGCAGCTCGGCCTGGTTCGACCGCGCCTACGTGACCTATTCCAATCGCGCCAAGCAGCAGATGCTGGGTGTCTCCGGCGAGGCGCTGGCGCAGTTCGGCGCAGTCAGCGCGCTGGTGGTGTCCGAGATGGCGTCGGGCGCCCAGTCGCGCGCCGATGTCGATCTCGCCGTGGCTGTCAGCGGCGTGGCCGGCCCGTCCGGGGGCTCGGTCGAGAAACCGGTCGGAACGGTATGGATCGCCTGGGCCAGTCGTGCCGGGGTGGTGCGCTGCGAGCGCTTCATGTTTGCCGGCGATCGCGAGGCGGTACGGCGTGCCACCGTGATCGCGGCGCTGCAAGGCCTGCTGGATCTTGCCGCTTAGGCTGTGGCAGGCCCTGGCATGACAACTCGGTTACAATACCGCCTCTCGCGACCACCGGTATGCCCGCCGTCAAAAATGGCGGGTACTGACATCGAATGAAAACATCACCGATTCACTACCGCATCACCTGCGCCAGCCCCGAGGCGCATCTGTTCCGTGTGACATTGAGCGTCCATGAGCCGGCCAGCAGCGGCCAGCGCTTTTCCCTGCCGAGCTGGATCCCCGGCAGCTACCTGATCCGCGAATTCGCGCGCCATATCGTCAGCGTCAAGGCCAGTGCCGGCGGCAAGCCCGTGCGCCTGAGCAAGCTGGACAAGCACACCTGGCTCGCGGCCCCGTGCAAGGGCAAGCTGACGCTCGAATACGAGGTCTACGCCTACGATTTGTCCGTGCGCGGCGCCTATTTCGACCAGACCCGCGCCTTCTTCAACGGCACCAGCCTGTGCCTGTGCGTGGAGGGCCAGGAGGCACGCCGCCACGAGGTCGAGATCGTCCCGCCCGAGGGCCGTGCCTACAAGGGTTGGAAGGTCGCCACCGCCCTGGCGCGCAAGGACGCCAAGCAGCATGGCTTCGGTAGCTACGGGGCCGGCAGTTACGACGAGCTGATCGACCACCCGGTGGAAATGGGCGACTTCACGCTGGCCAGCTTCAAGGCCTGCGGTGTGCCGCACGAATTCGTGATCACCGGCCGGCACCGTGCCGACATGAAGCGGCTGGTGAAGGACGTCAAACGCATCTGCGAATACCAGATCAAGCTGTTCGGCGAGCCGGCGCCGTTCGACCGCTACGTGTTCATGACCATGCTCACCGGCGATGGCTACGGCGGCCTCGAGCATCGTGCGTCGACCGTGCTGATGGCGTCCCGCGGCGATATGCCGCGCGTGGGCGACGAGGCGCAGAGCGAAGGCTACCGGCAGTTTCTCGGCCTGGTCAGCCACGAATATTTCCACAGCTGGAACGTCAAGCGTATCAAGCCCCAGGCATTCGCGCCTTACGACCTCGGGCGCGAGGGCTACACCCGCCTGCTGTGGGCGATGGAGGGCATCACCTCCTATTACGACGACCTGACGCTGGTGCGCTCGGGCCTGATCAGCGTCGAGCAGTACCTCGAGTTGCTGGCCAAGACGGTGACCGGGGTCGCGCGTGGCGCTGGCCGCCTCAAGCAGACGCTGGAAGAGTCGAGCTTCGATGCCTGGATCAAGTATTACCGCCAGGACGAAAATTCGCCCAACAGCCTGGTCAGCTACTATACAAAAGGGGCGCTCGCCGCACTCGCGCTGGATTTGACGATCCGCCTCGACAGTGACGGCGCATGCTCGCTCGACGACGTGATGCGCGCCTTGTGGGTGCTGTATCTCGAACGCGGCGAGGGCGTGGGCGAGGCGGAGTGGGAGCGTGTTGCCGCCGAGGCCAGCGGCATCGATCTCGGTCGGTTCTTCGAGCTCGCGCTGCGATCGACCGATGAGCTGCCGCTGGCCGAGTTGCTGGCGGGCGTCGGTGTCGAGATGCAGCTGAGGGCCGCGGAGTCGAACGCCGACAAGGGCGGCAAGGCCGTGTCGAAGCCGGCCAAAACGCTGGCCCGGCGGCCGGTGCTGGGAGTGCGAACCAGCACCGAGAATGGCTGGGTCAAGCTGACCCACGTGCTCGACGATGGTGCGGCACAGGCCGCTGGCCTGTCTGCCGGCGACCTGCTGGTGGCGGTCGATGGTCTGCGCGTCAGTGCCAGCAACTTCGACCAGGCCATCGAGTGCCGGCAGGTGGGCGATGTAGTGGAGATTCACGCGTTCCGCCGCGATGAATTGATGGTGTTCCAGGCCGAGCTGCAGGCGCCCCAGGCGGATACCTGCGTGCTGGCCGTGGCGCACAAGCCCACATCGGCACAGCGCAAGGCGCGCCGGGCGTGGCTGCAAGACAAGGATTGAGTGCCGGGGGTGATACTGCCCGGCCCGGGTAACGACAAGCCCGCTGCCGCGCCCATGCGCAGCAGCGGGGACCAAGCGGCAGGCCCAGTGCCTGCCCGATAAAAAAGCAGGATCGAGACGATGTACAACGACGCACCCAAGACGATTTACCTCAAGGATTACACCCCGCCGGCCTTCCTGATCGACCGCGTCGATCTCAAGTTCGACGTGTTCGACGACCATACCGAAGTGCATTCGCGCATGGTGCTTAATCGCAACAGCGCCCACCCGTCTGCCGATGCGCCGCTGGTGCTCGATGGCGAGGAACTCGAACTCAAGCTGGTGCGTGTCGATGGCGAAACCCTGCCGGCCGACCGCTACGTGCAGACCCGCGACGGCCTGACGCTGGCCGGCCTGCCCGCGAGCTGCGTGCTGGAAGTGGTGACGCATATCAAGCCGCAGCTTAATACCGCCCTGTCCGGCCTGTACGAATCCAACCACAACCTGTTCACGCAGTGCGAGGCCGAGGGCTTCCGTCGCATCACCTTCTTCCTCGACCGCCCCGACGTGATGGCGCGCTACACCACCACCATCACGGCCGACAAGCAACGCTTTCCGGTACTGCTGAGCAACGGCAATCTGGTCGGGCACGGCAATGTGGACAAGCAGCGCCACTGGGTGAAGTGGGTCGATCCGTTCCGCAAGCCGTCCTACCTGTTCGCGCTGGTGGCGGGCAAGCTGGTCAAGCTCGAAGACCAGTACAAGACCCACTCGGGCAAGCCGGTGAAGCTCGAGATCTATGTCGAGCCGGGCAACCTCGACAAGTGCCATCACGCGATGGCTTCGGTGAAGAAGTCGATGAAATGGGACGAGGATACCTTCGGCCTGGAGTACGACCTCGACGTCTACATGATCGTCGCGACTGGCGACTTCAATATGGGCGCGATGGAGAACAAGGGCCTCAACATCTTCAACACCAAGTATGTGCTGGCCAAGCCGGAAACGGCGACGGACGTAGACTACGCCGGCATCGAGGCGGTCATCGCGCACGAGTATTTCCACAACTGGACCGGCAACCGCGTGACCTGCCGCGACTGGTTCCAGCTGAGCCTGAAGGAAGGCCTGACGGTATTCCGCGACCAGGAGTTCTCGGCCGACATGGGCAGCCGGGCGGTCGAGCGCATCGATCAGGTCAACACTCTGCGCAACGTCCAGTTCCGCGAGGATGCCGGCCCGATGGCGCACCCGGTGCGCCCCGACTCGTACATCGAGATCAACAACTTCTACACGGTGACGGTGTACGAGAAGGGCGCCGAAGTGGTGCGCATGTACCACACGCTGCTCGGCCGCGACGGCTTCCGCAAGGGCATGGATCTGTACTTCCGCCGCCATGATGGCCAAGCCGTGACCACGGATGATTTCCTGGCCGCCATGGCCGACGCCAACCAGACGGATCTGAGCCAGTTCCAGCGCTGGTACAGCCAGGCAGGGACGCCGCTGGTCAAGGCCATCGGCCACTACGATGCCGCGACCCGCAGTTATGTGCTGACGCTGAAGCAGAGCTGCCCGGCCACGCCAGGCCAGGCCGACAAGCTGCCCTTCCTGATCCCCGTGGCGCTTGGCCTGCTGGCCGCAGATGGCAGCGAAATCGCCCTGCAGCTCGAAGGCGAGGCAGAGCCCACCGGCGCCTCGCGCGTGTTGCGCTTCACCGAGGCGGAGCAGCGCTTCACCTTCATCAATGTCGACAGCAAGCCGGTTCCGTCGCTGCTGCGAGGCTTCTCCGCACCGGTCAGGCTCGACTACGAGTGGCATGACGACGAGCTGGCCTTCCTCATGGCGCACGACCGCGATGATTTCAATCGCTGGGAGGCTGGCCAGACGCTGGCGCTACGCCTGATGCTGAAGCTCATCGGCGACCATCAGGCGGGCCGTGCGCTGAGCCTGCCGACAAGCTTCATCGAGGCGGTGAGCAAGACCCTGCACGACCCGCAGCTCGACCGCGCGCTGATCGCACAGGCGCTGACCTTGCCGAGCGAGAGCTATATCGGCGATCAGATGGCGGTGATCGACCCTGACGCCATCCATGCCGTGCGCGAGTACGTGCGCACCGAGCTGGCGCTGGCGCTGCGCAGCGACTGGCTGGCGGCCTACCACGCCAACGAGGTGAAGGGCACATATCGTTTCGACGCCAAGGCGGCCGGGCAGCGCGCATTGCGCAATGTCTGCCTGGGCTATCTGCTGCAGATCGACGAGGCCGAAACGCACGAGCTGGTTGTCAAGCAATGCAACACCGCCAACAACATGACCGACATGATGGGCGCGCTGTCCGTGCTCACCCATGTCGGCTGCCCACAGCGCGAGCCGGCACTGACGGCGTTTTACGAGCGCTTCAAGGATGATGCACTGGTGGTCGATAAATGGCTTATGCTGCAAGCAATGTCCGCGCTACCCGACGCATTGGCCCGTGTGAAAGCGCTGCTCGACCATTCCGCCTTCACCTTGCGCAATCCCAACAAGGTGCGCTCGCTGCTTGGCGCGTTTGGCGCCAATCAGGTGCGCTTCCACCATGGCTCGGGCGAAGGCTACCGCTTCATTGCGGACCAGGTGTTGGCGCTTGATCGGATCAATCCGCAGATTTCGTCGCGCATTGTCAGCGTGTTCAATCGCTGGCGTCGTTTCGACGCGGATCGGCAGAGCCTGATGAAAGCCGAGCTGGAGCGCATCATGGCGACAGAAGGGCTTTCCAAGGACGTTTACGAGATCGTCAGCAAGGCGTTGGCCTAGCCCTGTGACGTTATATTTCGCGACAGCTGGCGCCAGGCTTGCAAGTCGTGCTATTAAATTAGAATAAGCCGTTATTTCATGCGCATGGAGCGCCTCGATGAAAAATCAAGTTATCTTGTTGGTTGAAGATAATCCTGACGATGAAATGCTCGCCCTGAGAGCATTCAAGAAGAACAACATCACCAACGAAATTGTCGTCGCGCGTGATGGTGTCGAGGCGTTGGATTACCTGTTTGGCAATGCGGGCTACGCGGGGCGCGATACCTCGCACCAGCCGGCGCTGATCCTGCTCGACCTCAAGCTGCCGAAGATGGATGGGCTGGAGGTGCTCAAGGCCTTGCGTGCCGACGCACGCACACGGCTGATACCGGTCGTGGTGCTGACCACTTCGAAAGAAGAGGACGACCTGTTGAAGAGCTACACCTTCGGCGCCAACAGCTATATCCGCAAGCCCGTCGATTTCAACCAGTTCATCGATGCTGTACGCCAGGTGGGGCTGTACTGGCTGGTGTTGAACGAATCCCTGCCGGCGATAGGACGATAATAGCGTGACCGAACTGAGGGTACTGGTTGTAGAGGACTCGGAAGACGACGCGTTATTGATGCTGCTGCAGCTCAGGCGTGGTGGCTATCACATCGTGCATGAGCGCGTCGATACGCCGGACGCCATGCGGGCTGCCTTGACCCTGCCCTGGGACATCGTCATCTCCGACTACACGATGCCCAGCTTCAGTGGCCCGGCCGCGCTGAGCCTGTTCTCCGAAACCGGACTGGACTGCCCGTTCATCGTCGTCACCGGCACGATTGGCGAAGAATCCGCCGTCGCGCTGATGAAGATGGGGGTCAGCGACTTTGTCCTCAAGACGAATCTGCCGCGGCTGCCGGGCGTGGTCGAGCGCGAGTTGCGCGAAGCCGATCTGCGCCGCGCCAAGCGTCGCGCCGAGGAGGCGCTGCGGGTCAGCGAGGAGCGCTACAAGCTGGCCATGCAGGGTGCCAACGACGGCCTGTGGGACTGGAATATCGCCGACGACACGGTGTTCTTCTCGTCGCGCTGGAAAAGCATGCTGGGGTACGAGATGGACGAGGTCGGCGACTCGGTGGACGAGTGGCAGAACCGCCTGCACCCGGACGAGAAGCAATCCTTCCGCATCAAGCTGATCAACCATCTGAAACACCTGACGCCGCATTTCGAGATCGAACACCGCATGCTGCACAAGACCTCCGGCTATCGCTGGATGTTGACGCGCGGCCTGGCGGTCTATGACGACAGTGGGCGAGCCTATCGCATGGCCGGCTCGCAGACCGACATCACCGAGCGCAAGCGCACAGAAGAGCAGCTCCTGCACGATGCCTTCCACGATGGCCTGACAGGCTTGCCGAACCGCGCCCTGTTCACGGATCTGCTCGGCTTCGCGCTGGAACACCGCCAGCGCAACGACTCCTATCTGTCCGCCGTGCTGTTCATCAACCTCGAACGTTTCCGCTACGTCAACGACAGCTTCGGCCACCGCATTGGCGACCAGTACCTGATCGAGGTGGCGAGTCGTATCAAGTCGGTGCTGCGCCCCGGCGATGTGGCGGCACGCTTTGCCGGCGACGAATATGCAATTCTGCTCGACGACCTGCGTGACCCGGCCGAAGCGACGCGTTTCGCCGAGATGCTGCAGACGATGATCGGCCACCCGCTGGGCCTTGGCGGGCACGAGTTCTTTCCGGGCTGCAATGTCGGCATCGTGTTCAGCGCCAGTGGCTACCACGACCCCGAGGACATGCTGCGCGACGCCGATACCGCGATGCACCGTGCGCGCAAGCGAGGCAAACGCAAGATGGAGGTCTTCGATGCTGCCATGCACGCCAGCGCGGTGACCACGCTGCAACTCGAGCACGAGCTGAGGCGCGCGGTCGAGCGGCGTGAGTTTCTCGTGCATTACCAGCCCATCGTCGAACTCACCACCGGCAAGCTATCCAGTTTCGAGGCGCTGATCCGCTGGCAGAAGCCCGATGGCAAGCTGGTGCCGCCCAACGATTTCATCCCGCTGTCCGAAGAGCTGGGCCTGATCGTCGATATCGGCAAGCAGGTGCTCGAGATGGCGTGCCAGCAGATGGTCATGTGGCAGCAGCAGTTTCCTGATCACCGCATGTTGCCGGTGAGCGTCAATCTCTCGGGCAAACAGTTCAACCAGCCTGATCTGGTCGAAGAAATCGAATCGGTCATCCATTCGACGGGCTTGTCGGCCTCGCACCTCAAGCTCGAGATCACCGAAACCATGCTGATGGAGAACCCCGAGTCCGCACGGCAAATGCTGACGCGGCTACGGGAGAAGAATATCAAGGTGTTGATGGATGATTTCGGCACCGGGTATTCGTCACTGTCCTATCTGCACCGCTTTCCCTGCGACACGCTGAAGATCGACGGCTCCTTCGTGCGGCGGATCACCGACGAGCGCGAAGGCAAGGAGATCGTCCGTATCATCGTCATGCTGGCGCACAACCTCGGCATGAACGTGATCGCCGAATGTGTCGAGACGGAAGAGCATCTGGGGGTGCTGCGCGAATTCGGCTGCGATCTTGCGCAGGGCTATTTCTTCTCCAGGCCGCTGTCGGCGAGTGATGCCACCGATCTGATACAGCGTAACCCGAGCTGGTGATGCGCGCGGCGAGTTATTGCCATTGGCAATAAAATCTTGCTGAAGAGTTGTCAACCGGCAAGATGCGCGCTGCGTTATTGGCAGTGGAACGCGAGGTTCCGCATTTCAGTTACCCATACTTCGAGAAAAGGGATTGACCATGAACAAGCTGCTGTCCGCTCTGATTGCTGCCGCTTTCGCAACCGTTTCGTTCTCCGCTATGGCTGAAGACGCTAAGCCCGCCGCTGAAAAGCCGGCTGCTGAGCAAAAGGCACCTGCCAAGAAGCACCACAAGAAGGTGAAGAAGGCTAAGGCTGCTGCCAAGGAAGAAAAGAAGGACGAAGCTGCGAAGTAATTACTTCGCAGAATCAAAAAAAGCGGGCAAATGCCCGCTTTTTTTCGCCCTGAACGCCCCGGCTCGTGCCGGGGCGGCTGGGGCAGCTCAGCTTTCCACGAGATTCTGCGCGGAAATCCACTGGTTGATTTCCTGCTCGATGCTTTCCGGCACCACGGGCCCGCTGCCTAGGTCCAGCAGCGTGCCATACACCAGCTTGTCGAACTCCGACTGTAGGCGGTTCACGATGTTCTCGGGGTCCGGCACCAGATTGGTATCGGTGATCAGGCCGAAGCGGATCTGCCCGTTGTAGCTCAGAATGCTGACCCCCATGCCGATTTCGCCGGATGACGGTACCCAGAACAGGATGTCGGAAACCTTGCTGCCTGCCATGTACATCGGCTGACGCGGGCCCGGCACATTGGTCATGACGGCCGAAGCCTTCTTGGTCAGCATGTCGAACGAGAACTGCTGAACCACATTGGGCAACGTGCCAGCCACGCCCAACAGGCCCAGGGCGAGAATCGCCTCGTGACTGTTCTTCAGTTCCTCCATGCGGCGCTTGACTTCATACAGGCGCGCGAACGGGTTGGCGATGCCGATCGGCAGCGGCAGGAACACCAGGCCGAAATAGTTGCCCAGCCTGTCCATCTTGTGTTCCGGGCGCATGTTGACCGGCACCAGGGCGCGCACCTCGAGGCCATCCACATTTTCGCCGCGCTCGATCAGGTAGTTGCGCAGCGAGCCGGCAACGCTCGACAGCAGCACATCGTTGACGGTGCAATCGAGCGCCTTGCCAATCTGCTTGACCTCGTCGAGGTCGAGCGGCTCGGCCCAGACGGCCTTCTTACGCACGCCGAGCTTGCCCTTGAAGCTGGTCTGCGGGTCGTTGGACATGGTCAGCACCTTGGCCAGGTCAGCCGTCACGCCAACGCCGAGATTGGTGTAGCCCACCAGCTTGGACGGCTTTTTCACCAGGTCGATGGTGCCTTCGAGAACATCCCAGTAAGTCTTGACTGCCGTCGTGACGGCACCGGTGAAGGGGCGATAGAAGCGGGTCCAGAAATCCTGCTCGCCATCGTGGTGCGACTCGACCGCACGCAGCTTCTTGGCCGGTTTGCCGCTCGGTTTGGCTTGGTCATCGGTCATCCCCAGCAGGACTTGAATCAGGGCGATGCCGTCCGCATAGCAATGGTGGATGCGGACAACCAGCGCGCTGCCGCCCTGGAAGTCGTTGACGACATGGAAATGCCACAACGGTTTGTTGGGGTCCAGGCTTTCGCTGGTCAACTCGCTGACGAAGTCCTGCAGCTCGCTCTCGGTCGCAGGCCTTGGCAGGGCCGCGATGCTGATATGGTTGTCGAGATCGAAGTAGCTGTCGGTTTCCCAGCTATGCGACGAGCCGGTGCTGACCGGGCGCTGCTTGAAGCGTTCGTACTTGAGAAAACGCTCTTCCAGCGAGATCTTGAAGCGCGGCAAATCCAGCGGCGTTTCAAACATCAATACGCCGACGATCATCATCAGATTGGTGCGCCGGTCCATGCGCAGCCATGCGGTATCAACGGAAGAGATACTCTCCCGCTTCTCGCTTGATAGATTCCACAACATATTTGCTCCGTCCAAGTAGTCTAAATAAAGGTTTATTGTTGTATGCCACATCTCTAGGGTCTTTCTCATATTCTTATTCGAACTGAACCGCTATGAGTCATGGCAATGATATATAGTTGTATACCCGATGGGTATTACCGTTCATAAATTATTCTGACATATTGCTGCGTTGCAATATAGATGTTTATGGCATAAAATATTCCAATTAGAAAAAAATATTGTAAAAAAGGAGAAATACGTGTCGTACTTCGTGACGGGAGCTACTGGTTTCATCGGCAGAAACATGATCAAGCGTCTGCTTGAGCGTGGCGATGCCCCGATTTATATCTTGATTCGCGAATCTTCGCTGTCCAAGCTCGACGAGCTGAAGGCCCAGCTTGGCGGCGCCTCCGAACGCGTCATCCCCGTGGTCGGTGATCTGACCCAAACGGCCCTGGGTGTATCGGAGCAAGACCAGGCCATGCTGAAGGGCAAGGTTCTGCATTTCTTCCATCTGGCTGCCGTGTATGACCTCAAGGCTTCGGCCGAGGCGCAGCAGGCTGCCAACGTCGATGGCACGCGCCATGCGGTGCAACTGGCCGAGGCGATTGATGCCGGGTGCTTCCATCTGGTGAGCTCGATTGCCGCCGCCGGGCTGTACGAAGGCACCTTCCGCGAAGACATGTTCGAAGAAGCTGAGAACATGTCGCATCCATACTTCCGTACCAAGCACGATTCCGAAGCGATCGTGCGCAAGGAGTGCAAGATCGCCTGGCGCGTTTACCGCCCCGGTATCGTGGTTGGCCACTCGGAAACTGGCGAGATCGACAAGATCGACGGCCCTTACTATTTCTTCAAGCTGATCCAGAAGTTGCGCCGCATGCTCCCCCCGTGGATGCCGGCAATCGGCCTGGACGGCAGCCGCATCAATATCGTGCCGGTCGATTTCGTGGTCAATGCCATGGATCACATCGCGCATCTGCCGGGCTATGACGGCCGCTGCTTCCACCTGACTGACCCGGAGCCCTACAAGCTCGGCGAGATCCTGGAGATCCTCACCAAGGCAGCCCACGCGCCGCGCTTCGCCGTGCGCCTGAACCCCGCCCTGTTCGGTTTCATCCCCGCCGTGGTGCGCCAGGGCATGATGATGCTGACGCCAGTGCGCCGCATCCGCGACGCGGTGATGAAGGACCTGGGCCTGCCATCCGACATCATGAAGTTCGTCAACTACCCGACCCGCTTCGACAACCGGGATGCCATGCAGCTGCTGAAGCCGGCCGGCATCAAGGTGCCGCGTCTCGAGGACTACGCGTGGCGCCTGTGGGACTACTGGGAGCGTCACCTCGATCCGGATCTGCACATCGACCGTTCGCTTGCTGGCAGCGTCAAGGGCAAGATCGTCATGATCACCGGCGGTTCGTCGGGCATCGGTGAAGCCGCTGCGCTGAAGATTGCACAAGCGGGCGCCACCGTGCTGATCGTTGCGCGCGACCTGGAAAAGCTGGCGGTGACCAAGCAGCATATCGAAGCCGCCGGCGGTACGGCCTTCATCTACAGCTGCGATCTGTCCGACCTCGACGCGATCGACGGTCTGGCCAAGCAGGTTCTGGCCGACCATGGCGGTGTCGATGTGCTGATCAACAACGCGGGTCGCTCCATCCGTCGTGGCATCGAGCTCTCCTACGACCGCTTCCATGACTTCCAGCGCACCATGCAACTCAACTACTTCGGCTCCCTGCGCCTGACCCTGGGCCTGCTGCCGTCGATGGTCGAGCGCCGCAAGGGTCATGTCATCAATCTGTCGTCGATCGGCGTGCTGACCAATGCGCCGCGCTTCTCGGCCTATGTCGCCTCCAAGGCCGCGCTGGACGCATTCACGCGCTGCGCCGCGTCGGAGTTCTCGGACAAGGGGATCGAGTTCACCACGATCAATATGCCGCTGGTGAAGACCGCGATGACCGCGCCGACCAAGATCTACAACAACGTGCCGATGATCTCGCCGGAAGAGGCTGCAGACTTCATCGCCCAGGCCATCATCCACAAGCCGCAACGTATCGCGACCAAGCTCGGCATTTTCGCGCAGGTATTGCATGCCATCGCGCCGAAGATGACCCATGTGATCATGAACACCTCGTATCGCATGTTCCCCGAGTCCGCCGCCGCGCTGGGCAAGAAGGATGGCGAGGTGCAGGACGTGACGCCCGATCAGCTGGCGATGATGCAGTTGATGAAGGGTATTCACATGTAAGTGGTGGCTGCCGCCGTGCGGGGGCTTTACCGGGGCACCCAATCGGTTAAGCTGTGAGAATCCGTGGCCGGCCCTGTCGCATATCATGTGCGCCGGGCCGTAATCGGGCTCTTTGTTGCATGCCACATCGGGGCTGCCTGCGCAGCCCCGTTTGTTTATCCGGAGAACAATAATGTCCACCATATCCATCGAGCGGAAACATTCCACCACCCTGGCCCATGCCAGGCAATTGGCCGAGCAGGTCGCCGACGATCTCAAGCAGGACTTCGGCCTGGACTGGCTATGGCAGGGCGATGCGCTGCACTTTCAGCGGCCTGGTGTGAAGGGGCAGCTGTTGGTGGGCAGTGACCGAATCAAGGTTGACGTGAAGCTTGGGCTATTGATGTCGGCACTCAAGGGGCGCATCGAAACCGAGATTGCCGGCTTTCTCGACGAGAAATTCGGCTGAATCGGATCAAAGCGTCAGCGGGTCAGGGTGCTTGGCGTAGATGCGGTCCAGAATCGCCTGTTCCCGCTCGACGACGGTATCGATGAAGTGGCTGGCGCCGCCGATCGAGCGAAATGCGTGAAAGCCGCGTTCCAGCGACTGGTGCAGTTCCATCAGGCCGGCAAGCTGGGCGGGGACGCGCGACAGCGTCAGCAGCGAGCTGACCAGTGGCTTGGTCACGACGCGCTCCAGATCGTGCCCGATCAGCGCCATCAGTTCGATCTGATGCTGACGCTCGGCATGGTTGTCGCAGCGGCGGTAGGCCTCGCAATAGTTGCCGTCGTCGATGCTGTCAACCTGCATCACATCGAACAGTTCCTCGCACAGCCGCTGGTCGAGTGACTGGGATAGGGTGTTGAGTTCGAGCGCGTTGGTCATCGGCGCCACCAGGTGCTTGGGGAGCAGGCGTTGCAGCTTGGCATGCACGCGCTCCGCCTGCTGGTCGCGCAGGCTGAAATCGTGCGGGCCGTACAGGTCGCTCAGGAAGTAGGTAGCGGCGTCGTGATAGCGCGGATCGGCGAGCAGGTCCGCATAGGTTTGCCGCAGCCGCCTGGATTGCCAGTCGGCCAGCGCATGGCGTTGTGGGGGCAGGTTGTTACTGGTATCGCTCATGGTCGTGGACTACAGTTTAGAAACAATTATGTGAAGCAGGATCAAGCGTTTCGCGGCCCGTGCCGATGGTGTCCGGCGATGCCTGGAGATCAAGTCTGGTGCGAGTGGCGAGCCTTGGGTGCGGTCGATGTGTGTAGGGCGCCGGGTACAAGCATCGCACGAGGGCGCAAGCCAAGCCAGCCCTACCGTACAAGGAATTGACATCGCTCAAAGCGAGCCAGATACTGAGCGATAGACTATATACTCGAAATCCAAAATACAGTGAAAGTCGGCGGCCATGGCCGCGTCAGCCCTGCCTGGCCAGTGAACTGGACAGGCACTTCGTTGTAACCGGCTCCGCTGGTCACGCGAGTTCAAACAAGGAGAAGAGCAATGAAATCGTTGAAAAAGAGCGCAGCCACACAGAAGCCGCTGACGTCGACAGTCGTCGAGTCGGCGAACCAGATCTGGCTGGCAGGCCTGGGTGCCTTTGCCAAGGCGCAGGTCGAAGGCGGCAAGATCTTCGAGGCGCTGGTGGATGCTGGTCGCCAGATCGAGGACGATGGCCGTCGCCTGGCTGGCGACAAGGTTGAAAAGGTTGCCGGCAAGGCCGTGGAAACATGGGACAAGCTGGAAACCGTGTTTCAGGACCGTGTCGCACGTTCCCTGTCGCGCCTCGGCGTGCCCAGCGATAGCGAAATCAAGTCACTTACCAAGCGCATCGACAATCTGAGCAAGATGGTCGATCAATTGCTGGAGCGCGACGGCATCGCCAAGCCCGCCGCGAAGCCGGCTACCAAGGCTGCCGTGGTGAAGACGGAAAAGGCCGCCAAGCCTGCTGCCGCCGAGAAGAAGCCGGCTGCCGCGAAGAAGCCGGCAGCGCCCAAGGCGCCGGCTGCGAAGAAGGCAACGGCAGCTGCGGCGCCTGCCGCGGGCGCCGAAGACACCAAGGGCGCATAAGCCTGGATAGCCGTCGCCTGCCGGTTGTAACGAAAGCAAGGTGGCAGGCGGCGGTGCTTTGATGTTGAATGACGCTGGGCTTGCGCCCGGCGTTGTGTCGATGGGCCAATTGGCCACGTTCACGGTTGACCCACCAACCGTGGTTGGGATTGTCGGTGCGCCCCTCTTTTGGGATGAGGGCCGCACTGCTACTGGAAGGCATTACCAAGCATGACAAGCAGCATAGAAACCAGCCCATTCGGCAACAGAAAACCTCGTATCGGTCTCAATCTGGCTGGCGGTGGTCCGCTCGGCGGGATTTACGAAATCGGTGCATTGTGTGCCTTGCAGGATTCCTTGGAAGGCATCGACCTCAACGATCTCGATGTTTATGTAGGTGTCTCCGCCGGCAGCCTGGTTGCGGCTGCCATGGCGAATGGCTACTCGCCCTACGATCTGTACCGCATCCTGATCGAAAACGAGCATCCGCATCAGGATGCATTCCGCCCCGAGCTTTTCCTGCAGCCGGCCTATCGCGAATACTGGCAGCGCGCGCTGGCCATCCCGAAGGTGTTGCTGGAAGCATGCTGGAAGTTCATCACCCGAGCGGAAGATGCGCAGACCCTGCCGGGCGCGCTGGCCTCGCTGGGGCGTGCGATCCCGACCGGGATTTTTGACGTAGGCGCCATCAGCGACTACTTGGCGAATGTGTTTTCCGCGCCAGGCCATAGCAACGATTTCCGCCAGCTCGGCAAGAAGCTGTACGTGATTGCAACCGATCTCGATACCGGGCGCTCGGTCAAGTTTGGCGACAAGGGCCATGACCATGTGCCGCTGTCGACTGCTGTCGCTGCAAGCTGTGCGCTGCCGGGCCTGTACCCACCAGTCGAGATCGACGGCAATTTCTACGTCGATGGCGCCTTGTTGCGCACCCTGCATGCGTCAGTGTCGCTCGATGAAGGCGCCGACTTCGTGCTGTGCCTGAACCCGCTGGTACCCTACGACGCACGCCAGTACCCGAAGATTGGCCTCGTGCATCACGACAAGCTGGCCAACGGCGGCTTACCGGTGGTGTTGTCGCAGACTTTCCGCGCCATCATCCATTCGCGCATGAAGGTGGGCATGGCGAAGTACCGCACGCTGTATCCGCAGGCCGACGTGGTGCTGTTCGAGCCCAGCCATTCCGATGCCGAAATGTTCTTCGCCAATGTGTTCAGCTACTCGGATCGCCACAAGATCGCCGAACATGCGTTCCAGCGTACCCGTCAGGATTTGCTGGCGCGCTACGAAGAGCTGGCGCCGATCTTCGAACGCCATGGCATCACCGTGCGGCTCGATCGCCTGCTCGACCCGACCCGCTACCTGCACTGCCCGGACGACGATGCGGAGCAGAAACGCCGCACCACGACCGACAGGCTTGCCGGGACGCTCGACAAGCTCGAAAGCTGGCTGAAATATCAGGACCTGGCAGCCTAGCCCGGTGCCGTGATAAGCCTGCCGACCAAAGCCCGTCGTCGAGACGGGCTTTATTTTTTGGGCGGCGCTTCCTAGGCTGATATAAACACAACCATATCTAAGCCACCATGAACGGACCCGCTCAAATTCCGCCCAAGATCGCGCTCGTCCTGTCGGGGGGCGGAGCAAGGGCCGCCTATCAGGTTGGCGTGCTGCGCGCGATTGCACATATGCTGCCGAAAGACGTCGAGAACCCGTTCAAGATCATCTGCGGCACCTCGGCCGGCGCATTCAACGCGCTGGGGGTGGCCATGGCGGCGAAGGAGTTTCGCAACGGCATATGCCGGCTCGACTATCTGTGGAAGAACCTGACGCCCGACAAGATCTACCGCACCGATTTCATCACCGTATCGACCTACATCTGGCACTGGATCCTGTCGATTCTGCTGGGCGGCTTCGGCAAGCACAACCCGCGTTCCCTGCTCGACAATGCGCCGCTGCGCGAGCTGTTGATGCGCAACTTCAACCTGGCCTCGATCCAGCAGGCAATCGACACCCAGGCACTCGATGCCCTGGCGATCACTGTGTCGGGTCTGACATCGGGGCAGTCGATCAGTTTCTTTCAAGGCCAGCCCCATCTGGCGGGCTGGAATCGGGTCCATCGGCTTGGCGTGCCGGGGCCGATCAACGTGGAGACCATCATGGCCTCGTCGGCGATTCCGTTTGTGTTCCCGGCGGTCAAGCTCAATCGCGAATTCTTTTGCGACGGCTCGATCCGCCAGACCGCGCCGCTCAGCCCGGCCCTGCACCTGGGGGCGGAGCGCGTGCTGGTGGTGGGCGTGACGCGGCAGATGCGCTCGCCTGGCGAGCGCCAGTCTGGCAACGGCTATCCGTCGATGGCGCAGGTGATTGGCCACATGCTCAATAGTGCGTTCCTGGACGGGATGTCGGCTGACCTGGAGCGGCTGGAGCGCGTCAACAACACGGTGGGGCTGGTCCCACCTGAGGTACGGGCGCAGGCACAGCTGGCGCTTCATCACGTCGACGTGCTGGTGGTGCACCCGAGCCGCGATCTGGACGAGATTGCATCCCGCCATACCGCACGCTTCCCGCCGATGATACGTTTCCTGCTGCGTGGCGTTGGTGGCCTGCGCCGCCGTGGGTCGGTGCTGGCCAGCTATCTGCTGTTCGAAAAGACCTATACGCGCGAGCTGATCCGGCTCGGCTACGACGACACCATGCGCCAGCGCGAGGCCGTGCTCGAATTCCTCGGCCATGCGCCGCCAGCCGCCGCGGTACCGGCCCAGCCGCCGGAAACGACGTGCACCGCCTGAGTCGAATTTGTTGAGCGGGATCAAGCTGCCAGCCCAGGCGACGCGGCAACATGGGGAGTGCGCAGGGCAGGCCAGGTTGGCCCGTGCCGCAAGTGTTTGCCGCCATCTCACGCCCAGCATTTAGAATACGCACCGGTCACTTTCAATCGCTTTCATGTTTTCTCAACTTCGCATCCTGATCGGCGCTGCCGGCGTGCCGCCCGACGACAATACCCGTGCCTACGAGTGGGAGCGCCGCCTGCATTGGCTGATGCTGTGCGTGGCCCTGCTGGCGGTGCCCACCTACTATCTGGATGAGATCGCCTCGGCGCGGGTGCTGCATTTGATCGGCGAGTGGATGGACGCAATCATCCTTGCCGCCTTTACCTTCGAGCTGTTGTGGATGCTGTCCGTGGTGAAGCAGAGGCAGCGCTATTTGCTATACAACTGGCTCGATCTGCTGATCATCGCGGCCAGTGCGGCGAGCTTTGCCGGTGCCGGCACCGAGTGGGTGGCGTTGGCACGGGTGCTGCGGCTGACGGCGATCGCCATGATGCTGGTCAGGGTGATGAGCTCGGTGCGGCGTTTGTTCTCGCCCGACGGCCTGCCCTACATCCTGGCATTCGGCGTGGCCACCATGCTGGTCGGCGGGGCGGTGTTCTATTGGCTCGAACCTACCGTGCAATCGTTCGGCGAGGGCATCTGGCTTGCCTTCACCACGGCCGCCACGGTAGGGTACGGTGACCTGGTGCCGACGACGATCACCGCGCGCGTGTTTGCGATCCTGCTGGTGCTGGTCGGCTACAGCATGCTGAGCGCGGTGACGGCGAGTATCGCCGCCATCTTCATCGGCGAGGATGAAAAGCGGTTGAGGCGTGACATGCATCGCGACATTCAACACCTGCAGCATGAAGTCACTCAGCTCAAACACGAGTTGCAAGCGATCAGGCGTTTGTTGGAAGATCGGCAACGCGATTGAACACTTCACCCGACAACGGGTCTACCGGGCCTCACGTTTATTACACCCAATCACTCTCTATGCTACTTAACCTCGTCCCGCCGCGCCGCCTCGGCAATTTCATAGGCTTCCTGTTCTGCAGCAGCCTGATCGCTTATGCGCTCTATCTGCAGTATTACGAATTCCAGGTGCCTTGCCCGCTGTGCATTCTGCAACGGGTGCTGGTGATCGGCATGGGGCTCGTGTTCCTGCTTGCCGCCCTGCATCACCCCAAGGGCTGGGGCGCGCGTGCGTATGCCTTGCTGCTGACGCTGATCGGCCTCGGTGGCGCGGGCGTGGCGGCGCGCCATGTGTGGATTCAGCATTTGCCGCCGGCGGAAGTGCCGGTCTGCGGCCCTGGGCTCGAATACATGCTCGAAACCATGCCCTGGGCCAAGGCGCTGGCCACGGTGCTGCATGGCTCGGGTGAGTGTGCCGAGGCTGGCTGGCGCTTTCTTGGCTTGACCATCCCGGGCTGGACGCTGCTGTGCTTCCTTGGCCTGGTGGTTTACGCCATATTACTGGTTTACAAGGAAGAGACGCGCCGGCGCGCCCGATAAGCATGAGCGAAGACAACACCACGGACGAAGCCCCCGTCGCGGACATCCCCGCGGATGAGGACAGCGGCGAGGGCAAGCCTGGCATCAAGGCCTGGCTGCGCTCGCAGATTCGCCTGATCGCCATACTGGGCGGCGTGGTGGTCGTGGGTGTCGTTGTGGTGCTGGTGGCGCTGACCCTGTTCAAGCGGCCGGCGGCGGCTCCTCCGCATGGTGCCGCAACGCCGCCGCATGCAGCCGGCAAGCAGCCCGCCACCACGGCGAAGGCCGCAACACCCAAGCCTGCAGTGGTGGAAGCTGGCCATGCAGGTACTGCCGCCCCTGCTGCCGTGCCCGCCACGCCGACAGGGCCGGCCGCGCTTGAGGCCGAGCGCAAACAGCTGGAGCAGGAAAGAGAAAAGCTCGCGGCGGAACGCAAGGCGCTCGACGAGGCCAGGAGGCAGCTTGCCGACGAGCAGCATGCCGCGGCGCCCGAGGCGGCCAGGCGTGACAGCCCGAAAACCGGTGCAGCCGGCGTCGGCGATTGCCAGCTCAGCGGGGACGTTACCAGCCTGCGGGAAGGGCTGCGGCGTTGCCTGGGCTTGCCGGAGAAGCCGGCTGGCGACGCCAAGGCCGACACGGCAGCCAACAAGGCCGCCAGCCCGCCGCCAAATACCGGCAAGCATTGAGCGAAAAAGCCCGCGAGATTTGCGGGCTTTTTCGTTTCAATCGGCGCCTATTTCTTTTTCGGTGCGGCGGCGGCCGGTTTCGCAGGCGCATACATCATCCGCTCCATGGTCGCGTCGGCGATGTTGAACCAGCCATGCTGGAGTTTGCGGAATTTCAGCCACTCGGTATAAATCCTGCGGAATTTCTCGTTCTTGGCGGCTTCTTCCTCGTACACCTGGAAGGTGGCGGCCTGCGCGGCAGCCACGACATCCTGCGGATAAGGGTGCAGCTTGACGCCGTTGCCGAGCAGGCGCACCAGTGCCAGCGGGTTCTTGGCGTCGTACTCTGCCAGCATGGTGACGTTGGCTTCGGCTGCGGCGACTTCAAATGCAGCCTGGTAATCCTTGGGGAGTTTGTTCCATTGGTCGATGTTGACGTAGAAGGTCAGCTGCGGGCCCGGCTCCCACCAGCCCGGGTAGTAGTAGTGCTTCGCCACCTTGTAGAAGCCGAGCTTCTCGTCGTCGTAAGGGCCGACCCACTCGGCCGCGTCAATCGTGCCTTTCTCCAGCGCCGGGTAAATATCGCCACCGGCGATGGTTTGCGGCACCGCGCCGAGGCGCGAGAAGATTTCACCACCGAAGCCCGGGATACGGATCTTGAGGCCCTTGAGGTCGGCCATCGACTTGATCTCGTTGCGGAACCACCCGCCCATCTGCGTGCCGGTATTGCCGCCTGGGAACTGGATGATGTTGTACTCCTTGAAGAACTCGCGCATCAGCTGCAGGCCGCCGCCGAAGTACATCCAGGCATTTTGCTGGCGGGCGGTCAGGCCGAATGGCAGCGAGGTGTCGAAGGCGAAGGCCTTGTTCTTGCCGACATAGTAGTAGCTTGCGGAGTGGCCGCATTCCACGGTGCCCTGCTGGACCGCATCGAGCACCTGCAGGCCGGGGACGATCTCGCCGCCAGCGAAGACGCGGATCTGGAACCGGCCTTCGGTGAGCTGCGAGACGCGGCTGGCCAGCGTTTCCGCCGCACCGAAAATGGTATCCAGGCTCTTGGGGAAGCTCGACGCCAGGCGCCATTTGATCTGCGGCTCGGCGGCGACGGCCGGGGCGGCCACGGTAGCAGCGGCCAGGCCTGCGGCCCCCGCATTCTTCAGAAATGAACGACGTTTCACTCAATTCTCCTACATGGGTTTGATTGGCGGGCTACCGGCGGCAGCTGCCCTGGGTCACGCTTGGCTGCGCGTTATTTTCCTTGTTTGGCGGCTTCTTCCATCAGGCTCGCGGCGGCATCTGGCTCCTCTGCCGGCGCGGCACCATCCTGCTGCTCAGGCGCATCGGGGGACGGCAGCGTGCCGGGCTGGGGCGATACGTCGGCCGGTGGTGTCTGCTGGTACAGCAGGTCGGCATTCTCGCTGCCGCCCGTGGCCTTCTGGTGGTGCCCCACCAGCTCCGGGAAGCCGATGATGATTGCTACCATGATGATCTGGATCAGCACGAAGGGGATGGCGCCCCAGTAGATGTCGGTGGTCCTGATCTCTTTCGGCGCGACCGAGCGCAGGTAGAACAGGGCGAAGCCGAAGGGTGGGTGCATGAACGATGTCTGCATGTTCACGCCGAGCAGCACACCGAACCACACCAGATCGATGCCCAGCTTTTGCGCCACGGGGGCCAACAAGGGCACCAGGATGAAGGCGATCTCGAAGAAATCGAGGAAAAACGCCAGGAAGAACACCAGCAGGTTGACCGCGATGAGGAAGCCCAGCTCGCCGCCGGGGATGGCCGTCAGCAGGCCTTCCACCCATTTGTCACCATCCACGCCGAGGAAGGCGATGCGGAAGACGCGCGCGCCGATCAGGATGAACACGACGAAGGTCGACAGCTTGAGTGTCGAATCCATCGCCTGCTTGAGCAAGCCGACGTTCAGGCGGCGATTGATGAGCGCCAGTATCAGCGCGCCGGTGGCGCCCATGGCGCCGCCCTCGGTCGGTGTGGCGATACCGAGGAAGATCGTGCCCAGCACCAGGAAGATCAATACCAGCGGCGGCAGCAGCGAGGTCACCACCTTGCCGGCAAGGCGCAGGCCGCGCAACGTGCGGGCTTCGGGCGGCAGGGCGGGGGCGCTCTCCGGCTTGATCAGCGTCATGATGAAGACGTAGACGGCATAGAGCCCGGTGAGCAGCAGCCCGGGGGCGAAAGCGCCTTCGTACATGTCGCCGACCGAAGTGCCGAGCTGATCGGCGAGTACGATCAGGACCAGCGAAGGCGGGATGATCTGCGCCAGCGTGCCCGATGCCGCGATCACACCCGAAGCCAGGCGTGGGTCGTAGCCATAGCGCAGCATGATGGGCAGCGAGATCAGGCCCATCGAGATCACCGAGGCCGCCACTACGCCGGTGGTCGCGGCGAGCAGGGCGCCGACGAAGATCACCGCGTAGGCGAGCCCGCCGCGCATGCGGCCGAACAATTGGCCGATGGTATCGAGCATTTCTTCCGCCATGCCCGAGCGTTCGAGAATCAGCCCCATGAAGGTGAAGAACGGGATCGCCAGCAGGGTGTCGTTCTTCATGATGTCGAACACCTGCTGCGGCAATGCCTGCAGCAACGAGGGCTGCAGCAGGCCGAGCTGCATGCCGATGAGCGAGAACAGCAGCCCGACCGCGGACAGCGAGAAGGCCACCGGGTAGCCGATCAAGAGGAACACGATCAGCGAGCCGAACATGATCGGCGCCATCATTTCATGGCTCATATATGCTCCTGTTCGGTCTGGCCGTGCTGGCCCAGCGGGGTGCCGGGGTAGGGCGCGTGCCCGGTCAGGAAGGCGAACCGCTTGATGATTTCCGAGCAGGCCTGCAGGATCAGCAGACCGAAACCGGCCGGCACCAGCGCCCATACCGGCCAGCGGATCAGGCCGCCGGCATCGGGGGACATCTCGCCGGAGACGAGCGCCCGGGTGAAGAACGGCCACACGTAGAGGGTGATGACGATGGCCATCGGCAGCAGGAACAGCAGCCCACCCACGATGTCGACGATGGCCTGGCCGCGTGGCGACAGCCTGCCGACCAGCAGGTCGATGCGGATATGCTCGTTGCGCAGCAGCGTGTAGGCGGCACCCAGCAGGAATACCGCGGAAAACAGGTACCACTGGATTTCGAGGAAGGCATTGGAGCTCATGTCGAAGGCCTTGCGCACCACCGCATTGCCGGCGCTGATCAGACAGGTGGCCAGAACCAGCCACATCGTGGCGCGCCCGACGCGTTCGGTGACGCCGTCGATCGGCCGCGACAGCCGCAGCAGGAAGTTCATCGTTGTGCTCTCCTCGAAGGGATCAGGTTATTGTTGTTCTCGCTGGCCCGCCGCCATGGCGGAGGCGGGTGGTTAGGTGTTTAGCTCTAGAGAGAAGATGATAAGCGATCGCATGTGGGCGTCAACAGCCATGCCCGCTCCTGTGGCCGGCGGCGGCCCGCCTGACGGGGATTTTGGCGGTGCATCTGGCGCTGTCCCCGGACATTTTGTTGTGAGAACCTTCGTTCGGGCGGCAAAGTTTCTAAAAAGAAGAATATTAGACTTTTCTAAAAAACACCTTTGAATACAAGCACCAAGGCCGGAGTGCTTGCGGGGTGATGCTGATATTGATGCGGCGCAATGTAATATTTGCTTGCTTGATGCGCATTGTCATGTCAGCTTTTTGCCTAAAATGAACCCATGCGCCTCATTTTCCGACCACTACCCATGCCGTTTCGGCCATGCCTGGAGCCAGGCGTGACACCGGCATTGAGGCGCCTGCTCGCCGGTTTTCTGCAGCGGCTCGTGTGGTGCCTGCTGGGCGCCGCCTTGTGTGCTGCGAACGCTGCCCAGGCTGCCGACCTGACGCTCGACAAGAGCCGGCCGTCGGTTGTCATGGGCAAGTATTTCGACGTGCTGGAGGACCCGGACGGGCACTACAGCTTCGGCCGTATCGAGCGCAGCGCTGACCTGCCATGGCAGAAGAGCGAGGCCGATGTGCCCAACTTCGGCTATTCCCGCTCGGTATGGTGGTTCCGTACCCAGGTGCTGCCGGGCAAGGTGGAGCGGGCGACCTGGCTGCTCGAAGTGGCCTACCCCCTGCTCGACAACGTCGAATTGTTTGTGGTACAGGATGGCCGCCTGGTCAGCCACGAGCTGACGGGCGATCACCAGCCGTTCCGCGCGCGGCCGATTGCCCACCGCAATTTCCTGTTTCCGATCAGCGCGGATACCACGCGGCCGTTCACCCTCTACCTGCGCACGCAAACCACCGGCACCCTGCAGGTGCCCGCCACGCTGTATCGCGAGGCCCGCTTCGTCGAGATCGAGCAGGAGCGGCTGATTCCCCAGGCGGCCTATTTCGGCATGCTGCTGGTGATGCTGCTGTACAACCTGTTCATCCTGTTCAGCATCCGCGAGGTCAGTTACTTCTACTACCTGGTCTATGTTGTCATGCTGATGCTGGTGCAGCTCACGCTGCAGGGCTTTGGCTACCAGTTCCTGTGGCCGGAGGACACCTGGTGGCAGGATAAGAGCATGGCGGTGGGAGCCAGCCTGATCGTGCTCAGCGTCGGCCTGTTCTCGCGCTCCTTCCTGCAGCTGCAGCGACATTTCCCGCGTTTTGTCTGGCTCATCAATTTCTTTATCGTCGCTTCCGGGATCTGCGCGGTGCTGTCGCTGGTCATGCCCTATGCGACGATGATCCGTACCGCCGTCGGCCTGGCCATGGTGGTGTGCTCGCTGGCCTTCATCTCGGGCCTGATGGCATGGCGGCGCAAGGTGCCGTCGGCGCCGTATTTTGTAGCGGCCTGGGGCGTGTTCCTGATGGGCGCACTGATGCTGGCGTTCAACAAGGCAGGATGGCTGCCGCGTACCTGGTGGACCGAATACGGCATGCAGTTCGGCTCGGTGCTGGAAGTCATCGTGCTGTCGATCGCGCTGGCCGACCGCATCAACGTCGAGAAACGCGAGAAATACCTGGCGCAGAAACGCCTGCTCGAAGAAGCCCAGCAGCGCACCGCGGCGGAATCGCGCCTGCTTTACCAATCGCTGCATGATGCGCTGACGGGCATCCCGAACCGCACGCAGCTGAGCCTCGCCCTTCCGTCGCTGTTCGAAGCAGTGCGCCACAGCGGCGGGCTCGGTGCGCTGGTGCTCGTGCATTTCCCGCAGTTCCACGAAATCAACAACACGCTCGGCCACCAGATCGGCGATGCCTTGCTGCATCAGGCGGTACAGCGCCTGCAGTTGCTTGCCCGCAGACAGCCGGGGGTGATGTCCTTCGAGACGCTGGAGGATGGCAGCAGAAACCCGCTCGCCCATGTCGAGGGCGTGCGTTTCGCATTGTTCATTTCCGCGCCCAGCGAAGACGAGATCGTCGCCATCGGTGACGCGATTTCGCGCGGCATGCGCGAGCCCACCCGCTATCTCGACATGTCGCTCGACATTGCGACCAGCGTGGGCATTGCCCTGTACCAGGCGCATGGCGACGATTTCGATACGCTGCTGCGCTGCGCCGAGGTGGCGGTGGAGGTCGCGGCCGGCGGTGAGCGCCAGGTGGCGGTCTATGCCGACAGCCTCAATCGTTATTCGCAACGGCGCTTGTCGATGATGGGCGAGCTCAGGCGCGCGCTGGATGAAAACCAGCTGATGCTCTACTACCAGCCGCAATACGATGTGCGCAAGCGCGAGGTGGTCGGTGTCGAGGCGCTGCTGCGCTGGAACCACGCCGTGCACGGCTTCATCCCGCCCGATCAGTTCGTCACGCTGGCCGAGCACACCGGCCTGATCAAGCCGCTTACGCGCTGGGTGCTCGAGAACACCATCCACCAGGTGGCGACCTGGCACCAGCAGGGCATACGGCTTGGGCTATCGGTCAATGTGTCGGCCCGCAATCTGCGCGAATCGCATTTCTGCGAGCGCGTGCTGTCGCTGCTGGAGCGGCACGGGCTCGAGCCGGGCTGGCTGACTGTCGAGTTGACCGAGACGGCGATGATGGAAGACCGCGAGGCCGCGCTGAAGGTGCTGACGCCGCTGCACAAGGCCGGAGTGAATGTATCGATCGACGATTTCGGCGTCGGCTATTCCTCGCTGTCCTACCTCAACGAGTTGCCGCTGACCGAGCTGAAGATCGACAAATCCTTCATCTTTGCGCTCGATACCCAGCCCGACGATTCCGCTATCGTGCGCACCACGATCAATATGGCGCACGACCTGAACCTGACGGTAGTGGCCGAGGGCGTCGAATCCGAAGCCGTGTGCGGGCGGCTGGTGGCGCTCGGCTGCGACATCGTGCAGGGCTACTACATCGAGCGCCCGGTGCCGCCGGACCAGTTGCTCGACTGGCTCCGTCGCTCGTCCGGGCTGCCGTCGATCAGGCAGCGCCAGGCGGGCCACAGCATATAGCCCGGCACTGCTGGGCGTCAGCGCCTTGCGCCAACACCGCGCTGGCGTGGGTCAGCAGGGTTTGCGTCAATCTCGCCATCAGCGGTGTCTCGCGCTGCCAGCGGTGCCAGTACAGCTCAATCGTCGCCGCTGGCTCCGGTATCAGCCGCACCAGCTCGCCACGCGCCAGCTGTGCGTGCGCCTGCAGCTCGGGCACGAGCCCGAAGCCGATGCCGGCCAGGATGGCCGCCAGGTAGCTCTCGGTCGACGAGATCGCATGTTGCGGATAGTCGCCCGGCCCCAGGCCGAACCGGCGTGACAGGAACTGGCGCTGCAGATCATCCTTCGCGTTGAAATTGACGACCGGTGCGCGGCGGATTGCCTGCTGGCCGATGCCGTCGGGAAAATGGCGCGCCACGAAATCGGGCGAGGCCACGCACCAGTAATGCATCGCGCCGAGGAAATCGACCTTGCAGCCAGGCAACGGCGCCTGCAAGTTGCTGATGCAGCCGACCACCTCGCCATTCCTGAGCAGCTGGTGGGTGTAGTCCTGGTCGTCGAGTACCAGTTCCAGCAAGGCTTTCTCCTGCCGCAGCAGCGGCGCCACCGCCGGGATCAGCCAGGTGGCTGCGCTGTCGGCGTTGGAGGCGATGGCCAGGCGCGCGAAATCGCCTGCATCGTCGTCGGCCAGTGTCTGCAGCAGCTCCCGCTCCATCAGGCGCACCGCCTCGCCGTGCTGCAACAGGCGCCGGCCAGCCGCCGTCAGCCCGATCGGCGTACCGCGCACCAGCAAGGGCTGGCCGATCAGTTCTTCGAGCGCTTTGATGCGCTGTGAAATGGCCGACTGGGTCAGGTGCATCGCCCGCGCCGCGGCGTCGAAGCCCTGATGGCGGACGACAGCGGACAAGGCATCGAGCAATTTGTAATCGACGATCATCGACTGCACCGGTTTGTTATTAATATTGCTAATGTTACTTAAAAACTATTAGCTATTCTAAATTCGCTGAGGCGCTTAGGCTTGCCTTATCGAATCAACGCAAACGGTGTATCTCATGTGGAGTGTGTGGCTGCAGGGTTTGGGCATGGGCGCGAGCCTGATCGTGGTGATTGGCGCGCAGAATGCGTTCGTGCTCGCGCAGGGCATACGCGGCCGGCACCGCCTCGTGGTGGCGCTGACCTGTGCGCTGTGCGATGCCTTGCTGATCGCGCTCGGCGTGGCCGGTGTCGGCACGCTGATCACCACGCAGCCGACGCTGCTCAATCTCGCCGCCTGGGGCGGGGCACTGTTCCTGATCGGCTATGGCTGGCGCTCGCTCAGGCACGCGCTGAAGCCTCACCAGCTAGAGGCGGATGGCTACGCACAAGGGCCTGCCACGGCGCGCGCGGCGCTGATGACCACGCTGGCGCTGAGCCTGTTGAACCCGCATGTCTATCTCGATACCGTGGTACTGCTGGGCAGCCTGAGCGCGCAGCATGGGCAGCCCGGCAACATCTGGTTCGGGTTCGGCGCCGTGACGGCCTCGTTTGCCTGGTTCTTCGGGCTGTGCTTCGGTGCACGCTGGCTGTCGCCCTTGTTCCGCAAGCCGATCAGCTGGCGCCTGCTCGATGGCTTCACCTGCGCCGTGATGTGGCTGATCGCCGTCTCGCTATTTACGCAGGGCGCCGCCAGGCTGCCCGCGCTGGGGGCCTGAGCGCCCGCTGCGACGGGCCTGTCTAGGCGTCCGGGCCCTGCCGCGCGGCCGGGTCAGATCAGCACATGGTTGACCGCGAAATAGTCCGCCACGGTGCCGAGGAAGATCGTCCCGCCGATCCAGTTGTTGTCGAGAAAAGCGCGGAAGCATTTTTCAGGAACCCGCTCGCGGATCAGCGAGTACTGGTAGCCAACCATCCCTATCGCCGCCACCAGCCCCGCGTAGTACCACACGCCCAGATGGAGCAGGTAGCCCGCGCCCGCCATGCCGGCGAGAAAGAGCACGTAGCACAGCAGGATGGCGGCAATGTCGAAGCGGCCGAAGGTGATCGCCGAGGTCTTGATGCCGATCTTGAGGTCGTACTCACGGTCGACCAGCGCGTACTCGGTATCGTAGGCGATCGTCCAGACGACATTGGCGGCCAGCAGCAGCCAGGCGATCAGGGGCACGTTGCCGAGCACGGCGGCATAGGCCATGGGGATGCCAAAGCCGAAGGCGATGCCGAGGTAGGCCTGCGGAATGGCGAAGAAGCGCTTGGTGAACGGGTAGCTGGCGGCCAGAAGCAGGGCGGGCACCGAGATCCACTTGGTCAGCGCGTTGAGCGGCAGGATCAGCAGGAAAGAGGCGACCGACAGGCCACCGGCGAGCAGCAGCGCCTCTTTGGTGGTGACGCGCCGCGCCGCCAGCGGGCGATCCTTGGTGCGCGCCACGTGCGGGTCGAAATCGCGGTCGGCGTAATCGTTGATGACGCAGCCGGCCGAGCGCATCAGCACCGTGCCCAGCGTGAATATCCACACCAGCTCCCCGCCCGGCGTGCCGGCCGAGGCCATCCACAGCCCCCATAGCGTGGGCCAGAGCAGCAGCAGGATACCGATCGGCTTGTCGAGCCGCATCAGCTTTTCGTATTCGTTGAGCCGCAGTTTCAATGCATCAAAAGTCATTTGGGTAACTCCAGTACGGCGGGCAGGAACACTTCGGTCACCAGCATCGGCGAGCGTTTCAGCATGAATACCGAGCGCCGCGCCCACAACTGCACCGGCAGCGCCGGCAACCATTGCCGGATGCGCCGGTACAGCGGATGGCGGCGGTCGATGTGCTGGAAATGCAGTGCCAGGCGGCTGACACGCGGGTTGGCGAACAGCACGTGGCCCAGCGGCCGCGACCCGAGCCGCGCGACGAAGCGCCAGGTGCGGCGGATGTGGCGTGGGCAGGCCACGCTGTGGGCAAACACCGTCGGCTGCTCGTTGCAGCGCAGGATCACCTCGCGCACGAGCCCCTTGCGTGCGGCATCGAGCTCCACCAGCCTGGCCTCGTCACGGTTGACGCGCTTCAGGCCCTGGTTCAGCACCTCGACGCGGAAACGGCCGGTGCGCGCCTGCAGCCGGGCGGTCAACGAGCCGCGCTCGGTGAGCCAAGGCCGCAGCGGGTGCGGATGAGACGGAGGGAGGGCCAGCCAGGGGTCGTTGGGATGACGGATTTTCAAGATGGGGGACATGGCGCGAGGATCGCCCGCGCAACGAGCTTGGATTCGAATCCCGCTATTATGCCAAAACCCGTTTGCGCTTCGCCAATTGCCTGCTATGTTGGCCATAGGCGCCGTAAATCGTCACATGCGCGCGCATTGCTTGTTAAAATAGCTAAAACAGACACCGCGCTGCCAGCGCCTCCTCCAGCCAATCATAGCCGATGCAACTCACCCCCCCCGCTGACAACAGGCAGGATACCGATTCGATGCACGCCCTTGGGCGTGCGCTCATGTTTGCCGTGGGCATGGCGGCGGCGCCGATGGCCGGCGCCGTATCGCTCGACGAAGTGCGGGTGCAATCCACGCTGGGCATGCCCCTGCGCGCGCAGGTGGCCTACCAGGCCGAGCCCGATGACCTGGTCAGTGCCGCGTGCATCAAGCTGTTGCCCGGCGAGCGCAACGATCCGGGCCTGTTCGGCTTCGCCGGCGGCTGGGTCAAGGTCGACAGCCATGGTCGCAGCGGCGTGATACGCATCGGCAACACCCGCGCCATCAACGAGCCGGTGCTGAAGTTCTCGCTGCTGTTCGACTGCGGCGCGGGGCGGCTGGTGCGTGATTACACCGTGCTGATCGACCCGGTCGAGCCGCAGTTCGAGAACGCCGAGCCCAAGCCGGCAATGCCGCCAGCCGCCATCGAGCGCGCGCTGCCGGCACGCCGCAAGCCGCTCAGGGCGCTGCCAACGGAAGAGGGCGAAGTCGTGCTGCCCGGCGTGACCCGGCGCAACCGGGCCCGTGCCGCCGACGATGCGCGGCTGCAATTGAGCCACGTGACGCCAAACCCGCTGCGCATGGACCGCCGGCCGGCTGAGCGTGGTTTTGAGCTGAAGCTGTCGAGTGAGCTCGATCCGGCCTTCCTGCAGCGCAAATCTGCCGCCACGGCGTCAGCCAATCCGCGCGACCCGATGAAGGCCGTGCGGGACGACGACTCGACCGCCGAGATGTTGCGCCTCAACAACCAGATCGACCAGCTTGAAAAGCAGCTGGCGGAGATGCGCGCACGCGTCACCGCGGCCCCCGAGCCGGCACCAGCATCCGCCGCCAAGGCTTCCGCCTCGCCCAAGCTCGGCGTGATCTCGCATTCCGGTATCCAGAGCAACTGGAACACCTGGGGCGACTATGTGATCTGGCTGCTCGGCGGCGCCGTGCTGGCCGGCCTAGGCTATATCTTCTGGCTGTACCGTGCGCGGCACGGCGCTAATTCCATGCTCAGCGACCACTGGAACGACACCGAGGGCTTCGACATCAAGCCGGCGGCCAATATCCAGCCGCGGGAAAAGCTCCCCAAGGGCGACATCGGCGACGGGCTCGATTTTGGCACCGCGCGCGACAGCGGCATCATCGTCGACGACCGCGAACGCTGGGCCATCGAGGAGGCGCAGATCTTCCTCAAGCAGGGCTGGAAGGAGCAGGCGATTGCGCTGCTCGACGACGAGATCACGCGCAGCCCCTACCAGCTCGATGTCTGGCTCATGCTGTTCGACATCTTCCACAAGGAACACGACCGCGACCGCTTTGCCCACTATGCCGAGCGCTTTCGCTCGCTCGTGCGCGGCCTGCCGATCTGGAACTCGATCCGCGAGATGGGCCTCGCCATCGACCCGGAAAACCCCCTCTACAGCACCGCCACGACCTGACTACAATGGGCGCGGTGCGTCTGCCTCGCCGGGAGCTGCCCGCGTGTTGCCGCCCTGGCTGTTTCGGTCTACAAACAATGTGTCGACCTTGTGGGGTAGCGCGTCATGCGTCTGAGCAGCCGGGCCATCGTCGATGGCCAGAAGATTCCCGAAACCTATTGCTTCGGCAAGCCCGATTCGGCCCAGCATGTGGCGCTGGCCGCCAATCGCAATCCCGACCTGGCCTGGCATGACCTGCCGGCGGGCACGCGCTCCCTGGCGCTGATCTGCCACGACCCCGATGTGCCGAGCCGTGGCGACGACGTCAACCAGGCCGGCAAGACCGTGCCGGCCAGTCTGCCGCGCGTCGATTTCTTCCATTGGGTGCTGGTCGACATCGACCCGGCCGTCGGCGGGATCGCCGAGGCCGCGCACAGCGACGGCATCACGCCACGTGGCAAGCCCGAGCAGGTGAGCCTGCAAGGCGCACGGCATGGGCTGAACGACTATACCGGCTGGTTTGCGGGCGATGCGGACATGTCGGGCCACTATCTCGGCTACGACGGCCCGTGCCCGCCGTGGAACGACAGTATCCCGCATCATTATGTGTTTACCGTCTATGCGCTCGATATCGCCCGCTGCCCGGTGGAGGGCCGCTTCGGCGGTGCCGATGTGCGCCGCGCCATGGCAGGGCACCTGCTGGGGCAGGCCAGCTTGACTGGCTGGTACACGCTGAACCCGGCAGTGGCGGGCTAGCTCGGGCGCTGCCGGCATCCGCTGCGTAACATGGCACGGCAGTATGCCCGGAGCGCCGCGCCCAGCGCCGGTTCTGGCATGATGGAGCAGGGCTCTGGCTGGCTCAAAGGAGGCAATATGTGGAAGCTGATTGCAAGGCTCGGCCTGATGGCCTGCCTGGGGGTGACGGCTGCCCCGGCCCTGGCGGCCAAGGCCGAAAGCGTCGACTACCGGCAGGGCGACACGCTACTCGAAGGTTATGTCGCCTATCCCGAGCAGGGCGGCAAGCATCCAGCGGTGTTGATCGTGCATGACTGGACGGGCGTCGGCGACTACGTGAAGGGCCGCGCGCGCCAACTGGCGGACCTGGGCTATGTAGCATTCGCCGTCGATGTCTATGGCAAGGGCGTGCGGCCCGCCGACGGGCCCGAGGCCGGTAGGGTTTCGGCGATCTACAAGAACGATCGCGCGCTGCTGCGGGCCCGGCTCAAGTCGGGCTACGACTGGCTCATGCAGCAGCCGCAGGTCGATACCCACCGCATCGCCGCTATGGGTTACTGCTTTGGCGGCCTGGCGGCGCTCGAGCTGGCGCGCAGCGGTGCGCCCATCGTCGGCACGGTGTCGTTTCACGGCGAACTGAGCAATCCCAAGCCCGACGATGCGCGCAATATCAAGGGCAAGGTGCTGGTGCTGCACGGCGCGCTCGATCCCTTCGTCAAGGCCGAGCAGGTTGCGGCCTTCCAGAGCGAGATGAATGCGGCCGGCGTCGATTACCAGTTCATCACCTACAGCGGCGCGGTGCACTCGTTCACCAAGCCCGCCGCCGGCAACGACATCAGCAAAGGCCAGGCCTACAACGCCACGGCCGACCGCCGCTCGTTCGAGGCGATGAAAACCTTCCTGCACGAGGTGATGCAGTAAGAACCGGCGCGCGAGCTTGTGGCACAGGACTGACCGGGGCCCGTGCGTTGCGCGATGCCCTGATGTCCGCCCGTGCTACGCGGCCCGCCATCCCGTTGCGCCTTGCTCGCGAGCGCGCGTGAACTGCGGGCCGCTTGCCGCAAGCGTGCCGGCCTAGAGCTGCGTGATCTGCGATAGCGGAAAGCGCATGCGGAAATCGGTAATGCGGAACGCGGCCAGCGGCTTGCCCTTGGCGATGTCGGGGAAGTGCCGTGCGTCGATGGTGGCCGACAACAGCCGCGCAAAGCGGGTGTGGCCGCGGGCGCTCGGCGTGTAGATGTATTCCCGGCCCTGCCAGTGCTGGCCGAGTGTGTGCAGCCCGGCCGGCGTGATCGCGGTGTGGATGGGCAGGCGCGGGCCGAAGGCCTTGAAGCGGAGGTCGGCGAACACCTGGCCGTCGAGCAGCGCGCGCACGCGGTCGATGTCGCCATCGGCGCCATACTGGACATCGAACTCGCACACGGCCTTGGGTATGCCCCAGTTGCACTGGCCGTTCACGACGCTGGCTTCGCTCGACACATAGATCTTGCTGATCGACAGGTAGCGCTTGCCGGAAAAATCGAAGCTGCCCGGGATGAACAGCAATTCGTGGTAAGGGCCGACATCCGAACTCGTGTAGTCGACGAACATCAGATACGCGATCTTGCCGCGCCGGCTGGGGCGCAGGCTGTCCGGCACGAAACATTCGCAATCCAGCACCTGCTGCGGCATGCGCAGCGCCACGACATAGCCGCTGCCGGTCAGGTTCCACGGTGCCGGGCAGGTGGGCACCTGGGGTGGGTTTTCCAGCTTGCTCATGAAAGCTCATCCTCCTGGGTAGATAAACGATGCGGCGGTGTGCCGCTCTTACCCCGTTTTTATCGGCCTGATCCACGGCGCCGGTGGTCCAATGCGGTGGAAATCAAGCACTTGCTTTGTGTGTGCAGATACTAACGCCCACCCACGATCCGCGCCAGCCTTTGCGTGTTAAATCGCTATCGGGCAGGGCTCGGTGATCGCAACAAGCAATTGAACAGCCAGCCGGGTTATGTGCTACGAAAGCAATAGGGAGGCCGATAGAAGGCCACCTCGACCAGCCGATGCGCGAGCGGAATCCCGCTGCATGGCATTGGGTCTCCGCTCTGGCTGCCCGATGGCTGCCGGGCGGCGAGCCCGGCTCGGTTGGCACGCGCCCGCGGGGCCCCGTCGAGGTGCCTTGACCATGAAGGAGACCACCATGCGCAGACGCCTTTACTTCCTGCTGCCCGATATCCAGAGCGCCCAGAAAACGATGAACGATCTCTTGCTCATGCGTATCGGCGAGCGGCACCTGCATTTCATGGCCCGCGACGGGACAGACCTGTCGATGCTGCACGAAGCCAATCTGTTGCAGACGACCGACCTGGTGCACAGCGCCGAGTTGGGTCTGCTGATCGGCGGCGGCATCGGTATCGCTGCCGGCCTGGCCGCAGCGTTTTTCCCGCCCGTCGGCGATGCGCCGCAATGGGGGCTGGCGCTGATGATGTTCGTGATCGGCTGCGGTTTCGGCTCCTGGGTGGCGAGCATGATCGGCAGCTCGGCGCCCAACAGCCGGTTGCGTCAGTTCAAGGCTGCGCTCGAGGCAGGCTACATCCTGCTCATGGTCGATGTGCCGCGCTGGCGTGTCGACGAGATCGGCGCCAAGGTGGAAAGCGAGCACACCGAGGTGGTGCCGCGCGGCATCGAGCCGAGCATCCCGGCCTTTCCCTGAGCCTGCCGCGCAAGCCGTGCCGGACGCCACTGCGGCTGCCTGGCCGCAAGTGTGGCGGGCCGCCCGCAGCAGGGGCCGGTTTGCCGGCGCACTGTGCTTGGGCTAAAATCCCGCGCTTTTCCAGTTACTTGCGAGCGAGCGGGCATGGTGGTGTACGACATCGGCTGTGGAGCCGGGCACAAGTTCGAGGGCTGGTTTGCCTCGAGCGAGGATTTTGACACCCAGATGCAGCGCGCCCTGGTGCAGTGCCCGCTGTGCGGCACCCACAAGCTGCGCAAGCTGCCGGCCACCGCTGTCGTCAACGTCGGGCAGCAGCCCGAGCTGCCCGACGGTGCCGAAGTGATCGACCTGGGCGCGGTATTGCGCGGCCTGCGTGAGCATGTGCTTTCGCATAGCGAGGATGTTGGCCATCGCTTTCCCGAGGAAGTGCGCCGGATTCTGCGCGGCGATGCGCCCGAGCGGCTGATTCGCGGCGCGGCGAGCCGCGTGGAAGTCGAGACGCTGGCCGATGAGGGCATCGCGGTCATGTCGCTGGCCGACGTGCCTGAAGACAATCTGCACTGAGCGTGCGACTGCCGATGAGCGCCAATCCCTGCCTGAGCTGCGGCGCCTGCTGCGCGGCGTTTCGCGTCACCTTCCACCATTCCGAGCTCGAGAGCGAGGGTGGCGCGGTGCCCGATGGCCTGGCCGTCGAAGAAACCGCAACACTGTGTCGCATGCGTGGCACTGATTACGCTCGTCCGCGTTGCGCGGCGCTGACCGGCACCATCGGCGAGCAGGTTGGTTGCGGCATCTATTTCGAACGGCCGTCGCCGTGCCGCGAATTCGCGCCGATGGCCGAGCTTGGCTTGTTCAGCGAGGCCTGCAACCGCGCGCGTGCACGCCACGGCCTGCCACCGTTGCCGGTTGACGGCTGACCCCGGCCTGTTTCTGCTGTCATCGCGTATCGGCTAGAGCGGCCGCGCCATGAGCACGGCGCTGCTGCCGTAGCCGGCTGCCAGCTTGGCGCTCAGCCGGGGCGCCACGCGCCGCACCGGCAGGTAGCCATGGCGCTGCCAGAAACCGTCCGCACCCTGCACCGCCACCAATGCCGAACGGCGAAATCCCGCCCGTTTCGCGCCATCGAGCGCGGCCCTGAACAGGCGCTGCGCAACACCGCGCCCCTGCGCGGCGGGCGAGATCGCCATGTCGTGGATGAAATAGCTGTCCGCCGTCGCCGGCAGCGCGGCCAGGGGCGTGTCGAGCGCCGGCGGGCGGGCGTGTGTCCACGGATGGGAAAACAGGTAGCCGAGCAGGCGCCCTTGTTCCTCTGCCACCCAACAGCCCTGCGGGGCCAGGCCCAGCTTGGCCGAGAAGGCCGCGGCGGATTCCTGCATCAGGTCCGGATAGCAGGCTCGCTGAATCTCGAGAACGGCGGCAATGTCGCCCCCTTGCATCGGGCGGACGGAAACGGCGGCTTTCATCGCAGGGCGTATGGCGGGAAAAGCCGCGAATTCTATACAAAATCATATATTTGTCCAGGCTTGCGGGCGGCTGGCCAGGCGCGTGGCGGCAACTACAATGAAAGCTGATCCACCCGTTTTGCCCTGATCATGAACGAGCCCCGCCCCTGCATCGTGTTCGGTGCCTTCGACCGGCACAACTTAGGCGATCTGCTGTTTCCGCTGGTGCTGTCGCCGTTTCTCGCGGGGCGCCGGGTGCGCCATGCCGGGCTGGTGGCGCGCGACTGGTCGGCGCTTGCCGGCTACCGGGTCGAGCCGCTGCGCGAGCTGATGCATGAGCCTGACTGCGCCGGTGCTCATCTGATCCACGCCGGCGGCGAGCTGCTCGATTGCGATGCCTATGAGGCCTGGATCATGCTCCAGCCCAATACCGCGCTGGCCTCCGCCATCGCCCGCTGGGACCGCGATCCGGCTCGTTTCGACATGGCACGCGCCGCACTCGATTGTCCCGGGCCGCTGCCCTATCTGTGGGGGCACCAGGCTTGGCTGGGCGCGGGGCGCGTCATTGCCCATGCGCTGGGTGGTGTCGGGCTCGCCTCGCGCTCGCCGTCGTTCGGCGCAGCGGTGGCCGCCAGCCTGGCCGACATGGATAGCGTCAGCGTGCGCGACCGCGTCACTGCCGACATCCTGCTGCGGCTTGGCGTGCGCGCCGAGCTGGTGCCCGATGCCGCCTGCCTGCTGCCGGTGCTATATGGCGAGCGGCTGCGGGCCAGCGGCGATGCGGGTGAGCCGGCCGAGGTCAGGCGCCGCTTTTCGCATGGCTACTGGCTGGTGCAATTTACTGCGCAGTCGGGCGACGATGCAACGCTCGCCCGGCTTGCCGCTGCCGTGCTGCGCGCCGCGCCAGATGCGCGTTGTGGCATCGTGCTGTACCGCGCCGGGCGGGCGCCGTGGCACGACGAGCTGGCCGTCTACGAACGGTTTGCGCGGCTGCTGGGCACGCGCGCTGTTCATCTGTTCCAGTCGGCCAGTGTATGGGATGGCTGCGCGTTGCTTGCCGGCAGCCGTGGCGTGCTGGCCAGCAGCCTGCATCTGACGGTGCTGGCGGCGGGCTTCGATATCCCCTGGCTCGGGCTCGCTGCCGGGCCGGCCGAGGCGGTCATGGAAAGCAAGCTGGGCGCATTCTGGTCGACCTGGGGCGACTACCCCGAGCACCGCGTGGTGCCGATCGATGGCCTGCCCGACGCGTTGCCGCTGCATCTGTCCGCCGCACAGCCGAGCGGCTGGGCCGAGGTGCTGCATGCCGCCCAGGCCGGTATCGAGCGCTGGCTGGCGGGGCTCGACGGCTAGCGGGGCGGCTGCGGCAAGTCCTTGGCCTGATGGCCCACCTGCTTGCGCGATGCGCTATGGTCGCCGCCGCCATGCTGCTTCCATGCGCTTGATGTGCAGGGCAACCCCGGGCGCGCTGGCCGGCAACCTGTCACGCCGGCTCGCGATACGCGGCGAACCAGCCCAGGCTGTCGGCGCTGGCCATGCCGGGCTTGTATTCGGCACCCGTCCAGCCCTGGTAGGGCAGGGCGGCGATCAGCCCGAACAGCGCTTGGAAATCGAGCTCGCCCGAGCCCGGCGCGCCACGGCCCGGCACGTCGGCGAACTGCAGGTGGCCGATCTGCGGCCAGTGCTGGCGCAGTAGCGTGGGCAGGTCCTCGCCCATGCGCGCGAGGTGGTAGAGATCGACCTGCATGGCGAGATTGGGGTGCGACACGCGATCGAGCATCGCGAGCATGTCGGCCGAGGTGTTGAGCAGAAAGCGCGGCATGTCGAAGGGGTTGATCGCCTCGCATGTCACCTTCACCCCTATCGTGGCGAAGCGCTCGGCCGCGTGGCGCAGGTTGGCGGCCAGCGTGTCATGGGCGGCGGCGCGCGCGACGCCTTCCGCCAGCCGGCCCGCCAGCACGTTGACGCAGCGCACGCCGAGGCCTGCCGCATAGCCGAGCGCCTGCTCCACCGCCGCGTGGAAGGCCGCCTCGCGCCCCGGCACGCTGGCCAGCCCGTCGCCACCTTGCATCAGGTCGCCGGCCGGCACGTTGATCAGCACCACCTCGACCCCGGCACGCTCGCGCGCCGCTTGCAGCTCGGGCAAGGCCGCCTCGTAGGGAAACTGCATCTCGACCGCTTGGAAGCCGGTGTCGCGCGCGGCCTGAAAGCGCGCCAGCAGCGGCAGCTCGGTGAACAGCATGGACAGGTTGGCGGAAAACTTCAGCATGGCGTCTCTTTCGGCCAGGGGGCTGGCGCGGCGTGTGTCGTGGGGGGCTCAAAGCCTAGCGGGATCGGCCCTCAGGGGCAATTCATCGGTGCGATCGGTATCGGCAGCGCCGAGAGCATGCCCAGATAGGCCGGCGGTAGCAGATAGCAGGTCTGCGAGCCATCGGCATGGGTCAGCCTGATGGTGCCGTTCTGCAACTGCTCGACCTTGCTCGTGCCGCTACCGGACTTGAACAGCCGAGCGATGGCTTGTTCCAGCGGCTTCCTGGCCTCGGCCTTGGCTTCATGCGGGCGCTCGTTTTCCTTGTCGAGCGCGATGGCGATGTCCTTCGCCCGGGTGACCAGCGTCTGGCCGCTGGGCGCGCTGCCGGCGGGCGAGGCCGTGCCCGGCTTGGACGCGGCGGGCGGGGCCTCCGTGGTGGCTGGCGAGCTGACAGGCGACCTGGCCTCGCCGCGCACCACCCTGGTCTGCGTGATCGGACTGCTGGCGCGCTGCTGCGGCGGGCTTGCCGGTTTGCGCGGGCTCAGGCTTGCCGGTACGGCCGATGGCGCCGGCGCTGGGCGCAGGTGCGCGGCAAAGCGGAACGGCAGCGGCACTGCAATCCGCCCGGCGGCGGTATGCCACAGCAATAGCGCCAGGCCGTGCAGCATGATCGCCATGGCCAGGGCGAGCGCCACACGCCGCTGCGGCGCGTTGTCGATGAGCGCCGTCATGCCGGTCAACGCGGCTGGTACAGCTCGATCACGCAGCTCAGGTCGCGCTGGGCGTTGCCCAGGTCGGCGAAGCCGCGCATCCATTCCGCCGCCAGCTCGGCCAGCGGCACATTGAGCCCGGCCTCGGCGGCGACGGCGCGGGCGTTGTCGAGATCCTTGAGCAGGGTGGCGACCTTCCATTGCACCGGCTCATGGCAGTGCGCCGCCATGCGCGGGCTCAGGATCTGGAACGGTTTGGAATCGGCAAAGCCGCCCGCGAGTGCCGGTGCCAGCAGGCTCGCATCGACACCCGAGCGGCTGGCGATGGCCACGGCCTCGGCGATCAGCAGCGAGTTGGCCGCCACGATCAGCTGGTTGCACACCTTGCTCACCTGGCCTGCGCCGACCTGCCCCATGCGGGTGACGCGCTGGGCCAGCGGGGCGAGCAGCGGGCGGATGCGCTCGATGCTGGCCTCGTCGCCACCGGCCATCACCACCAGCGTGCCGGCCTCAGCACCGCCCACGCCGCCCGATACCGGCGCATCGACCCAGCCCATGCCGCATTGCTGCGCGAGCCGTGCGGCGAAATCGCGCGTCGCGGCGGGCGCAATGCTGGAGAAATCGACGAGCAGCTTGCCGGGCGACCCGCTGGCCGCCACGCCGCCGCTGCCGAACACGATCTGCTCGACTACGGCGGTATCCGATACGCAGCTCATCACCACGTCCGACGCCGCCACCAGTTCGCCGATCGAGCCCGCCACGGCAGCCCCGAGCGAGGCGAGTGGCGCGCACTTGTCGGGCGAGCGGTTCCAGACGGTGACGGGAAAGCCCGCCGCGAGCAGGCGGGTGACCATGGGGCGGCCCATCAGGCCGATGCCGATAAATCCGAGTCGGGTCATGTCGATTGCTTGTCAGGATTGAGTGGCTTGCTCAGCGTCACGACCTCGTCGTCGATGCCGTCCGGGTAGGGCTCGACGCGGCTCACCGCGTAGCCCAGCGCTTCGTAGAAGCGGATATTGCCAGACAGCCGCCGCCGCGTCGCGGCGAGCAGCGTATTGAAACCGCCATCCCTGGCGGCCTCTTCGAGCGCCAGCATCAGGTTTTGTCCGAGTCCGCAGCGCTGCCAGGCCGGGTGCACGCCGAGGCGTTTGACCTCGCCTGCCGGCGGCGTGCCCTGGATGCGCCCGACGGCGGCGGTCTCGCCCGAGATCTCGGCCACCAGCACCGGCCCGGCGAGCAAGGCCTGGCGCCATTGCTGGGCCGTTTCCGCGAGCGCACCGGGGCGCGACGGCAGTACGGCGAGGTGCGGGGAGTACGAGGCATCGATCAGGTCGAGTATGGCGGGAACGTCGTCCTCGCACGCTGGGCGGATTGTGATGTCGAGCATGAAAAAAGAGTGTTGTTTTGAATGAAATCCGGAAGCGATTTGGGCGGTGGGCGGTCTAAACTGACTGCAAGGATCTGTTCCCGCATGAAGGGCGCGTGGTGCCACTTACCGGCCCGCACGTCCGGACAACAGGAGGCTGCCATGAAAAGCCTGAAACGCCAAACCGGTTGGTACAACAGCGCTGCCGTCATCGCCCTGATGGCCGTGGCGGTGCTGTTCATCGCCCAGCCCTGGATCCCGTTGATGATCGCTGTTGCCGGCGCATTCTGCATCGGCGCCATCTACCTCGAAAAAGGGGTGGAAAAGGGCAGCGAGTACGTGCACCACTACCGCGAGCTGCACCACCATCACTGAGCGGGCTTTTACGGCCAGCCGGAACAGGGCGCTGAGCCTGCCGCTCAGCCAGCCCGGCCGGCGGTCGCGATCGACTCGCGCGCCAGCGCCAGCAGCTGTTGCTGGTCTTCCAGCACGTCAGCGGGGACGGTGAAATACCGCTTCACCTCGACCCGCCGTTGCCGCGTGTCATAGGCAAAGCAGTTGCTGCCCATCCGCTGGTAGCGTGGCCTCGTCGTGTCGTCGACGACGAAGTAGAGGGCGTTGTCCATGATCATCGCGAACTGCGTGGCATGCGCCTTCAGCCCCAGCCCGCCGAAAAAACGTCCGCTGTCGATGCCACCGAGCGGTGCCAGCTGTTCCATCACAAAGTCGACGAATTCACTGCTGCTCGCGCCCATCATGGCTCCTGTCTGTCATCGTTCACGCCAGCTTGCCGCGCACCAGTTCGGCTACCTGGCGCGGGTCGCCGGCCTGCATCAGCGTGGTTTCGCTGCTCGTGCTGCGGCGGAATTCGACGGACTTCCTGGTTGTGCTCTTCATGTCGGTCAGGTTGCTATCCGAAAAAATGCCGGTGCCGCTGTTCAAGCCGCCCGCGAAGTCCTGAAACGATAGCTCGCCAAACCCTTCATAGGGCTCGTTCGGCCGCGCCGGGTGGTGCCCCTCCCAGTAATAGAAGATCTTGCTCTCCGCCGGGTTGACGCAGCTCGCCACGGTTTCCCACACCGCGACCAGCTCGCCCGTCGCCGTGTAGGCATTGCCCTTCATCTTGAGCGAGGCGGTTGCCGTTTCGGGGCGGATTTCGACGAAGCTGATCGCCGATGCGTCGCCGGGCACGATGCGCTCCCACCAATAGCCGCTCACCGCCAGGCAGAACGCCTGCCCCGGCGCCGGGCCGGCTGGCGCATGCTCGCCGCTGAGCAGCGACTCCGGTTTGCGGTAGGCGAAGAACGACACCACGCCGATCAGTAGCACGATGACGGCCAGCATGCCATACAGCGCGACGAGCTGGTTCTGCCCATCTGTTTTCAATGCCAGCGCACCGAGCACCGCCTCCACCACGAGCACCACCAGGGTAAAGAAGCCGAGGTAGGTCTTGACCGCGCCGATAATCGCGACACGTTCGCTCGGCTTTGCCGTTTCGGCTGGCATCGTGGCCTCCGCAGGGGATGTTCCCACTCAGCATAGCGCAGCGCGCGGCGGCTTGCGCTTCAAGCCAGGTCGGGCAGGCGGTAGTCGAATACGTACTCGTGCCGGCCATCGGCGATGTTGATGCTCATCGTCCCCGACAGCCCGGCCAGCTCATCGGTGCCGGAATCGGGCACGACGCTGATGCGCAGCTGCGGCTCGCCACGGCTCATGCTGCCGCTGTGCTGCAACACGAAGCTGCCGCGCCGGCCCGCTAGGCTGCCCGTGACCTGCTCGATCGCCACATAGGCGGCCGAGCCCTTGACGGCCGTGCCTGCCGACAGCATCTCGCCCCGGCTCGTGGCATCGAGCGCACCGGAAAAGCGCTTGTCGATCGCCATCCTGCCCAGTGCGCCGGCCGCTTCGTCATGCACGGGCTGCGGGGTCAGTCTGACGTCGAAATGGCCTGTTGCTTGCATTCCCTGCTCCTTGCTTGCTGATGTCTCGGTGTGTTGGCCGTGGGCCATGTCTTGCATGGGGCGGCGGTGCTAACCGTAATCTGGCCAGCCGCGTGCATTGCCGTAAGCCGCGTGCCGAGCGGATTGCCCGCCCCCTCTGCGAACAGGCTGCGTATCGAGCGAGCTGCAAGTTGCCGCCCGCGAATACTGCCAGCGCCACTCCCTCTTCCTTGACGGGAGAGGGGGCCCCCTCGCCGGGTGGGCAACGTGCTATTCAGCCAAAGAAAAACGCGGGACATGACTGAAGCGCAGCGTATCACGCCGCAGGCCAAGCCTTGTACCCCGGTGGCGGCCGGCATGCAGCGTGCTGCGCTTCGAGAGCGCCCGGTTCGAATGGGCGGGCTACGGCCTTGGCGCAATGACCGCTACCGCAGATCGGCTTGAGCTGAGGGTCTTCGACTGCAACGGCGATGCCGCACGCCTTGGTGAGGCGGTGGGGAGAGCCATTCTGAGCGGGCTTATGAAATAACGATAGTTATTGTAACGATCGTTATTTTATGGAAATATTCGTGCCAAGCAATGTCATCGGCCATCGAAAGAAGCCTGTGCGCGAAGCGTCGCCAAGCGTTGGAGCAAGCCGCGACATGAATCCATGAATCTACGCATCAAGCGCTCCTGGCAATGGGCGCTGGAGAAAACCATGAAAAACCAACCCATTTGTTGGGCCAGCATCGCCTTGTTGGCGCTGATCAACCATAGTGAAGCGGCCGGTTATCGTTTCGGCTCGCAGAGCGTGGTGGGGCAGGGCAATGCGGATGCCAATGGCGCGGAAGCCAATGATGTATCCGGCCAGTTTTATAACCCGGCGATCCTGGCCCGGCAGGGCAACAGCCAATTCCAGATCGGGGGTACGCTGGTCGTGCCGGACTTGAATTACAGCGACAACGGCTCGAGCCGCTTCAGTGGCACCCAAACCGGCGGAGACAACCCAGGGCGGGTGGCCCCGACGACCGCCTTCGCGCCAACGCTGTATTACAGCAGGCCGATGACCGACCGCCTCACGTTTGGGCTGGGTATGTTCGTGCCCTATGCCGCCAAGCTCGACTACGGGACTGCCTGGCCTGGTCGTTATTCGCTGGATGGGATTGAACTGAAAGCCCTGAGCATCAATCCTGCCTTCGCGTTCCGGCTTGGCGAGCAGCATAGTGTTGCGCTGGGTGTATCCGCTGAATACATGAAGGCCACGCTAAACCAGGCGGTCGACACGCCCGGTGCGGTGCGTTACCTGGCCACGCATGGCGCCGGCAGCGCGCTGATCGCGGGGATCGTCGCCGCTGGCGGTAATCCGGCTGCGCTGGCTTCCGTGCAGGATGCGCATGGGCAAAGCTCCGGCAGCGATTGGGGGGCCGGCTTCAATCTCGGCTACTTGTACGAGCCAAGGCCTGGCACGCGGCTTGGGGTGGCGTACCGCTCCCCCGTCAGGCACGAGCTACATGGGAACACCTTCTGGGATTTCTCCAGCGTCACCAATGATGCGGTCGTCAACCAGCTGATACAGCGGCAATCCGGCAAGTTCGATTCCGGGGCCCGCGTGCGGATCACGACGCCGGAGACGGTATCGGCCCATGCCTTCCACCAGATTGACCCGCAGTGGGCGCTGATGTCGGACGTCACCTGGGCGCGTAACTCCCGCCTGCAGGCGTTGCGCATCGAATTCCCCGGATCGACGGCGGGTGACGAGGTGATCCGGCAGCAGTGGAAAGACACCCTGCGCCTGTCCTTCGGGCTCAACTACGGCATCAATGAGCAACTCACCTTGCGCACGGGCTTTGCGCTCGATCAGTCGCCCGTGCGCAGCTCGGAGCTGACCCACCCGGCCTTGCCGGATGCCAATCGGCATTGGTATTCGGCTGGACTCAATATCAAGATGAGCAAAAATGCATCGCTGGACATGGCCTACAGCTTTGTCCGATTCGAGGATGCGCAGGGCAACTATACAAACGATTGCTCCCCGCTGAGGGTGGACTGCACCGGCAATGGCGAGACCACGCGCGGCACCTACAAGACCTCGCTGCACATGCTTGGCTTCAGCTTTACCCAACAGTTCTGATCAGCCAAGGCCGCCGTGCGGCAGCGGGGGCAACACCGCCACCGGGTTTGCCCCCGTCCAACCCGCCCTTGGGCTGACGCCTGCCACCAGGCGCGGGCGCTCCCTGGGGCACCGGCCTATCAAGGCCATCACCCGCGCCCTTGAGCGGGGGTAATCGATGCGGATTGCAGCGCATGGCCAGTGTCAAGCTGTGGCAAGGTTTGCCATGCGGCGCGTTGCGCTGCGAGTGCGGCCCTACAGCGCTACTGCATCGGTCGCGACATGGGCCCCCAGTAGCGTGCCAAACGTCAGCTTGGGTGGTGCGGCCAGCAGCTGGTCGAAAGCGGCCAGCGCCGCCTGCAGCGGGGCCGAGGCGAGATGTGCGGCGCGCGCCGCGTCATCCCGGTACAGCTCGTGCACGATGAAGCGCTGGGCGTCGGCATCGTCGCGATAGACCGAGTAGATGACCGCGCCGGGCTCCGCGCTGGTGGCGGCGACCAGCGCCTGCAACTGCCGCTGGACGGCCTCGGCGGCATCGGGTTTCGCTTGCAGCTCGGCGAGCAATAAGACCATGGTGGTGTCCTCGTGGTGTGGATGAGCCACGATCTTCGCCATTCAGCGCTGCGGCGTATTGTAAAAATGCGTCGTCTGCCGCGTCAGGCTGCGGTAGTCGGAGGGTGCGATCCCGGCCAGGGATTTGAAATCGCGGTCGAAATGCGGCTGGTCGTAATAACCCAGATCGAGCGCAATGCGCAGGGCCGGCCGGGATGTCAGCGCCAGCTTGCGCGCCGCCTGCTGAAAGCGCACCAGACGGCGGAAGGCAGCGGGGCTCAGCCCTTCCTGCGCGAGAAAACGCCGTTCGAGCTGCCGCCGGCCGAGCCCCAGCTCGTCGCCGAGCGTGTCGATGCGCAGCGCCGGCTCGCTGTACAGCCGCTCGACCGCATGGCTGGCCAGCACGTCGCGGCGGCTGCGCAGCACCGCCAGGAAGAACGCGTCGAGCAGCGCCACGCGTGCCGTGAAGTCGCGCGCCTCGGCGAGCCGGGCCGACAGCGCCGCCGCCCTGGGCCCCCACAGCTCGGTGGCCACCGGCGCCTGATCGACACAGGCCGCCAACGGCACCGCACACAGATCGCCCCAAGCTCCAGCCTTGATGCGCACTGCGATGAAGTCGAGCCGTGCTGCCGCCGCCAGTGGCAGCGTAGCGGCGCGCAGGCACAACAGATGCGCCGCCGGCAGCGGCTCGCCGCTTGCTGTCAGTGAAAAGGCCTCACCCGCATGGAAATACACCTCGGCCCCGGTGCCGGGCAGCAGCAACGGCAAGGCCACGACCTCGCCGGGCGCGGCTTGCCAGCTCCAGTAGCGGTCGATGTAGGGCCTCAGGGCGGCAGCGGGGCGGGCGAAGACGGTGCGCATGGTGGTGGGCAGGCCAGGCGTGGTGTGTGGTTGGCGGGGATAGAGGGGATACGCTAGCGTTTGAATTCACCGGCCTGCGTGGCTTTTCGTGCAGGCCGCCACGAACACGGTGTCAGGTAACGTCATCGCTTCCGCACCAGGGTAAGGCCATCGGCGACGGGCAGCATGGATAGGTCGACACGGGGGTCTTTACCGATCTTCTCATTGAGTTCCCGAAGCACCGATATGTCATCATTGCTGATTCTCGACCTGAGGTCGGCATCAAGAACGGTAGGGTCAACCACCGAGCCGAACAGCAGGACGTTATCGATTGCGATGATTCCGCCAGGACGCAGCAACGAAAGCGTGGCCTCGTAGTAGCGGATGTAATTGGACTTGTCGGCATCAATGAACGCGAAGTCGAAGGTTTCACGCTGACCGGAAGCGAGCAACTCATCCATGGTATCGAGGGCTGGCCCGAGCCTGAAGTCGATCCGGTCAGCAACCCCCGCCTCGTTCCAGTATTTCCTTCCAATCTCCGCCCAGCCATCGTTGATGTCGCACGCAACGACGACCCCATCTTGCGGTAGCGCCAAGGCTACGCAAAGGGTGCTGTATCCGGTGTACGTGCCGATTTCAATTGCCTTCTTGGCACCGAGCACACGGATAAGGAATGCCATGAGCTGCCCCTGCTCGGGCGGTATCTGCATGATGGCATTGGGGTCCCGATCGGTTTCTTCTCTCAGCCGCCTCAGCACGTCCGGCTCCCGTAAAGAGACGGACAGGATGTAATCGTGAAGCGCGCTGGTGAATTTGATTTCGGACTTGTCCAAGGGAATACTCCGAGAGAAACCTAATGTCTGAATTCCGTGGGCGACACCAGCGCAGCTTTGGGTGGGCCGCTGGAATGAACGGTTATGCCCTGCCCAGGCCAAATAGCGAGCGCAACTTAGTACCCCAAGTGCGTTCGTAAAATGGCCTGACAGATTCGAACATGTAGTTCCCAATCCCCGGTTCACCTCGCTTAATCACGGTAAAGTCAACCAGTTCTCCCTTGGGGGCCGTATCCGCAGCGACAGAGCCAGCTTGCTTCATGGCCTCGGTAAGATCCTGATCGCCTTCAAAACCGACGACAAGCGTAGGCTTTTCACCCGTTGAAGTGTCGTGCATTAGGCACAGATAGGCCGCCTTGACCGCCGCGTGCCTTGCCAGAAGCTCAGTGAGCGCAGATACCATGTCCGCTGGATAATTGGCCGGCTGGCCAAGCAGAACTTTTGTTTCTTTCTGCACCACCCTGGTCTGCGGAATATGATTCATACCCGTTTCGAGCAGAGCATGAATTTCGTTGGGGAAAAACTCTTTACCATAAGGTGATGCCGGGTTCAGAACTAACGATGAGCCAAGCGTCATTTCAAAGAAAGACCTGGCTGGCAAAGCCACGTAATTCGATTCTTCTTTCAATGCGCGCTGAAGTGCTTCAAGGCTGGTAAAGAACGGGATGATCGGGGTTCCATCATTCTTTTCCCAATTGACTATCGACAACTTGGCACCGGCAGGAATGGTCTTGACGCCTTCACCTGTCGAATCCGTCAAGCCGATTACGAAAACATCGGACGCCATGAGCGCCGTGTAGAAATCAGGACGACTCGCCGGGTTGTCGGCCGCGAGTATTAGCTTACGTTCGAGGTCATTTGACGGTTCGCTCACGGCAGCTCCTTTGGGTGTGGCGTTTGAATTGAATGGCCTGTGCTACTTTTTGTGTGGGTCCGATTGACTGTCGGGTTGGGCAAAACGTGCCCGGTAAATTGGGCTATATCGTCAATCGCAGCCTGGGCTTGCCCGCGAATACAATTAGCCTGATAGGGGAGCATCGGTTGTTGGATGGGCAAAAAATCACCCCCTTACTCGGCTGTCCACAAAAACGCCAAAGGTATGGCCAGTGTTGGTGTCTGCGTGCAACCTACAGTTAAATGTTGTGCGAGCTGTAGCTAGGTTTTTTGTGGTGCCATTATTCATTAACGATGGATCTTAATGCTCTCAGCAGCTAGTAAATAGAGTGTTGCCAAGTGGATAAAGCCACTTTCTCCAAGAGTCGAGAACGTCAGGCCTTGGCTGTGTGTGGATAAATACC
>NZ_JBFNXJ010000021.1 GCF_040812015.1 Chitinivorax sp. PXF-14
GTATGGTTGGTTATCTTGCTGACGTACTACAAGAAGACCCGGAGTTCGCGGACGAATTCGTTGATCGTTTGAAGGTGCTGGAGGATTGTTTGGCCCGCCATGGAGTAGTTGGCTACTCCGAACCAGCCGAATTACTAGAAGACGCTTGGTTCTCTTGCCAAATGTTCGGCTATTCCGGCCTCCATCATCTTCGGCGTCTTGCTGCGCACGTCGCCTTCAACGAGCCGATTTACGAACCTTCACGGGAGTTGCCTGCTCAAGATCCGATCGTTGATTGCTATTACGCGGCGGTCGGTAATGGAGATATCAGTGACTTGCCATTTCAACACTTGATGCTGCACGGACACTCGGAAGGCTTCTACGTCCCCGTTGATTCCCCTCGGGTAATTGATCCAGGCGAACTATTCGAGGTCGTGGGTGGCGGAATTGGCTCTGCTATTCGTTTGCTTGCCGAGTGCAAAGCGTTGGCCGCCATACTGGAGCTACCTGAATCAACAGACCCAGAAGCAAGAGAGGTCTGGGACGCTGCCGACGCTCCGGGTGTTGGGCCAGCAAGGTGGCAACGCTTTGGTATTGAATCATTTAGCTGCATCAAACTCATTTGGGCGTGCAAAAGGGCAGTTGATACAGGAGCAGCTGTGGTCTTCTGTTGAACATACGCCTGGTTCTAACCCGGCGTCGAGGGGGTACGTTAAGCGACCGAACTCTTGTTAACTTCCGGGCCGCACGTCTCTCACCCCCGCTGCAACATGAAGGTCTCGTATTCGAGCGTTTGCAGCTTGCGGTCGAGGAAGGCCATGCCGGTCAGCACCGTGATCAGCACAGCGAGGGCGAAGCCGTAGCCGTAGTAGGCCGGGCCCCAGTGTAGCGAGAGGGCGGTGAGGCCGATGTTGAGCAGCACGAAGATACCGGTCAGCAGCAGCACGATGCGGCGCTTGTCGAGGTAGAAGAACACGTTGAGCAGGCCGAGCAGTACGACCTGCGTGCTGGCCGACACCACGTCGATATACAGCAGCGACTGGTAGAGTTGCGAGGCGCCGAGCAGCCGCAGCAGGGCGGGTGCGGCGACGAAGGTGACGAGTACGGCGATGGTCTGGATCTTGACGATCTCGAAGATGCCCTGGCGGATGGTGTGCACCATCTCGTCGCGCAGCTGTTCGATCTGCTCCAGGCTGCCGCCCTCGCGCACGGCGTCGTAGAACTTGTCGTAGTATTCGACGAAATCGGTCTCCATGCGCACGAGGAACACCGCCATGCCGGGGATGATCGACAGGTAGGCGAGGAAGATCGGCAGGTCGTAGATCAGTGAGGCGTTGAGTGGGCCGATGATCTGCTGACCGGCGCCGGCGGTGTACCAGAACATGTACTTGTCGATCCACACCCCGAAGTTGTACAGGAAGCCCACACCCATCAGGCTCAGGTACATGCGGCCCGGCTTGATGAAGTCGAACTCGATGAAGCGGTTGGACGGGTAGGTGCGCAGCGTGAACACCATCATCCCCGTCAGCAGCACGAACTGGCCCAGCACGAAGCCCAGCAGCAGGCCTTCGAGCCCGAACTGGCGCAGCACCACGGCGGCCAGCACCGAGATCGAGTAGCCGACGAGGAACAGCCAGAGGATCTGCTTGTACTGCTTCATGCCCGACAGAAAGATCGTCGCGATCCAGATCATGCTGAGGATGATGAAGCCCGACAGCATCAGCAGCCGGTACACCACGCCCAGCCCGTCGAACAGGAAGACCGCGGCGGCCAGCCCGATCGCCCCGGCCGCGACCATCACCGCGAACAGCGCGCCGATGAAGTTGGGCAGCACCGTATCGTCGCGCTTCTCGAACAGCCGGTCGGAGATGTAGCGGGTGAACGCCAGTTGCAGGATGCCGGTCAGGATCAGGCTGGCGGCGATCATGTGGGTGACCGATACCTGGAACTGGGTGATCAGGAAGGTCGGCACCACGATGGCGAGGCTCAGGAAGCCGATCGCCTGCACGCCGAGTATGGACAGGATCCACGGCCCTGCGCCGATGATACCGGCGTAGGTGTAGGCCTGGATCAGCCCGAAATAGCTTTCCTTCTTGAGCAGCTTGCGGATTTCAAAACCAATGCCGGCCATGGGATAAGGGTAGGTGGCGAACGGCCTGAATGATACTCGGCTTTGCCCGGCGCGGCACGGGTCAGACTAGACCGCAGCGCGCCGGCCGCCTTGGGTTGTGGCGATGGTGCTGGGCGCACGCAGCCCGGCTTGCTGCCGGGGAGGTGGGCTTTCCTGGCGGTCGCCCGCTTTCTGGCGGCCTGCCGGGCAGCGCCCGTGGCTGTTCGCAGCGCAGGTACCGCACGCTGCCGGGCCCCGCCAGCGACGGCGCGTGAACCGTGCTCAGCCCCGCCGTGGACATTGCCCGGCAGCACCGGGCAGGGACGGTACCGGCAGGCTCAGCGCGCGCTCGTAGACGCTGCGATACTGGCCGAACATCATGTCCTGCGTGTAATAGCGCTCGACACGCTCGATCGCCGCCTGCGACGCCGCCTGCCAGGCTGCCGGGTCGAGCAGCAACTCGATTGCCGCGTTGGCCAGCGCGAGCGGGTCGGCAATGCCGACGATGCGGCCGGAGGCGCCGATCGCGCGGTCGGCGTCGTCGAAACCGTAGACCAGCTGGCGGCACGAGCCGACATCGGTGCTGATGGTGGGCACGCCGGCGGCATAGCCTTCGAGTATCACCAGTGGCAGCGCCTCGGAGATCGAGCTCAGCACCATCAGGCCGATCTTCGGCAGCAGGTCTGGGATTTTCTGGAAGCCCAGGAACTTGACGTTCTTCTCCAGGCCGAGCGAGATCACGAGGTTCTTGCATTCCTCGGCATACTCGGGCGATTCGTCCTCCGGCCCGGCAATCCAGCCCTCGGCCTGCGGGATGCGGTTGACCACGGTGCGCATCGCGCGGATGAAGGTCTTGATGTCCTTGATCGGCACCACGCGGCCGATCAGGCACAGGATGGGCGGGGTCTCGGCCGGGCGCTGTTGCCGCAGCGGCGAGAGCGCCTTCAGGTTGATGCCGTTGGGGATGTTGCGCGTGCGTGCGGGCTCGGCGCCATCCTGGATCTGCCGCTGCCGGTTGGCCTCGTACAGCGCGATGATGTCGTCCGCCGCGTCGTAGCACAGCTTGCCGAAGGACTCGAACAGCCGCATCCACAGCTGGCGGAAGTAGCTGATCTCGGTCGGGTCTTTCTGGAACACGTTGCGGTTGTCGGTGATCCATTCGCTCTGGAACAGGTCGATCTTGCGTTCCTTGGTGTAGATGCCGTGCTCGGACAGGATCAGCGGACGCCCACGCCGGCGCTTCAGCAGCGCACCAAGGAAGCCGGCGTAGCCGGTCGAGATGGTGTGGAAGGCGCGCACCTCGGGCAACGACTCGGCGATCTGCGCCATGGTCCAGATCGGCTGGTGCATGGCGCGGATGGTCCAGAAGAAATCGACGAAGCTCGGGTCGATCGAGTGTTCGCGGTACTTGGTCTTGATGAAATCCCACGACGCCTCGCTGAACAGGAAGGTGTCGCGGTCGAGCTTGCCGCCGGGCAGCAGCTCGCGGCTCAGGCGCTCGAAGGCGTTGGCGCCGTCCGGGGAGGCGTGCGGCGCGCGAAAGTATTCGTGCATCGCCTCGACGTCGCCAAAGGTTGCCGGGTCGCCGCGCTGGCGGCGGATCAGCGGGATGTCGATCTGGGTGTGGATGTAGTGGGTTTCGAGATGCACCACATTGGGCGGCAGCTCGTACTTGGGCTGGCCATAGTCCTCGGGCCGGCTGCCGATGAAGATCAGCGCGAAGGTGTAGTCGGGAAAGGCGCGGATGATCTGGTTCACCCAGCTCGATACGCCGCCGGAGACGAAGGGGAAGGTGCCTTCGAGCAGCATGGCGATGTCGGCCGATGCCGCCTTGGGGTAGGGCGCGTGGGTCATGTGCCAGCCTGCTTGTTGATGCGCCAGAAACGCGTGAGCGTCAGGGTCTTGTCCGAATTGTCAAAGGTGGACATCTCCGACAGCAGCCGCTTCACCTCGGCGAAGTCGCGCTGGGTGTAGGCGATCTCGGCCAGGTAGGGGAGTAGCCGCGTGCGTGGAAAGCCAAGGTCGATGGCATTGCGGAACGCGAACACCGCCGCCTGCACCTGGCCCAGCGCGGTGATCAGCTTGCCCTGCAGCACCCACATGCCGGCGTCGCCGGGCACGAGTTCGAGCGCCATCACGGTGTAATCCATCGATTGTTCGAGCGCGTGCTTGCGCACGTCGCCCTGCACCAGGCCCTGGTAGATCAGCTCCCAGTAGAGCTCGGCCAGGTGGCGCACGGCGGCATGGCGCTGAGCCTCGGTCTGCTCGCCGGCGATCGCCGCGAGTTCGAGCGTGATCTTCTGGTTGATGGCCTTCTCGCGCTGATCGAGCATGCCGTAGGCGACGAGCCGGATGTCGTCCGACGGGTCGGACAGCATCTCGCGCAGCAGCGGGCTGGCGTCGCGGCTCGGCATCTGCTGGATCGCCATCAGCGCCTTCATGCGTGATTCGAGGCTGGCGCCGGTATCCTGCAGCCGTGCGCGCAGGCCGCCCTGGCCGTAGCTGACCTTCACGTTGCCGCTCAGGTTGTTGTACTCGGGCACGCTGATGTTGCGAAACGGCGTGTTTAGCCGCAGTCGTGGCAGGTAGGAGGCCACCAGCACGCCGACGAACAGCCCGATCAGCCCCATGAACGGGATGAAGAAGCTGAACGCGAACAGGAAGGCCAGCGCCCAGCGGCGTGGCCGCTGGTAGTGGGACGGCATCAATATCCACACGAACAGCGCGAGGCAGGCGCTGGCTGCCGCGTGCAGACTCAGGAAGGCAAGCAGCAACAGCCCCGGCGGCTGATCGCTGAACAGCACGGCGAGCGCGCCGGATTCCAGCATCACCGCGGTCGAGGCGAACTTGAGGTTGATCATGTCAGAGCCCCAGGCTGTTGCGGCAGCGCGCGACCAGATCCTGCACCAAGAGCGGCGCGGAGCCAATGCCTACGCTGGTGCTGTAGGGGCGGATGCGGCAATCGTGGAAGTTGCCGCCGAACTGGTCCTGCAGCGAATGCTCGATGCGCGCGAGATAGCCCTCGGCTGCCGTCTGGCCGGACAGCGGCATGAGCGTGAGCATGATGCGCGTGCCGGCCTCCTCGATCTCCCAGGTGAGGTCGAGGCCGCGCTGCATGCGCTTGACCATCATGTACATGTCCTGCTGCTTCGGGTGCGGGCTGAACGCCAGCGCCACGATGTAACTCGCCACGCCGGTATCGCGCTCGATGCGCCCGAGCTTGAGCACTTCCTCGGCGAACATCGGCGGGCAATCGGGCAGCACCTCGCGGATTGGCATGGCGGCCTCGGCGGCGATCATGTGATCGACGTAGTAGGCGAGCAGCACGGCCAACGTCTGCAGCGTTTCGTCGTTGAGCGCGAAGAAGGGCATCTTCTCGACGACCAGCACGCCCAGTGTCTGGCCAAAGCTGTTGTGAATCGGCGCCACCACGAGGTAGCGGCTCGCATGCGCGCCGTCGATCTCGTCGATTTCGGCCACATGGCTCATCGCATTGGTGCTTAGCGCGTGGCGCAGCAGCGGGTCGTCGGCGGCGAGCTCGCCGATCGAGCCGACGCTGGCGACCGCTGCCGGCTCGACCTGGCGGCGCTTCACGCGGTAGATCGCGGCGGCCTCCATCTGGCAGAACTGGGTGAGGAAGTCGAGAAACGGCTGCGCCCCGAGCAGCTCGCCCGGCACATGTTCGAGCGACAGGATGAAGTCGCGCAGGCGGATCAGCGCGTCGCGCAGCGTCGCCGGCTTGCTGATCAGGTTCTGTTCGAGCCGGTCATGCGACAGCCTGAGCAGGTAGAGGCGATAGGTGATCTCTTCCAACCGGTGATCGAGATAGCCATTGAGCTCCTCGATGCGCCGGAGCTTGGTGCGCCACAGGCCGGCATACTCGCCGCAGAGCATGGTCACGAGCAGGCCGCCGAGGAAGAACAGGCGCGGGAAATCGGTCTCTGCCGTGTAGCCGAGCCGTAGCGCGACGAGCCACGCCAGCAGCAGGATGAAGGCGGAGCCGACGCCCGGCAGGGTGCCGTAGCGCAGCGACAGCAACACCGGCGAGAGCCACAGCCAGGGAAAGCCGGCCTGGGTCAGCAGCGGGTCGTGCGCATCGACGGTAAAGCCGGCCAGCAGCGCGAGCAAGGTGAGGCCGATGGCTTCGGCCCAGATCCAGGCCGGGCGCGGCTTGGGCAGAATGATTCTGAGCAGCTGCGATTTCACTACAGGCCGGCACCGTTGATCAGTGTTTGCAACAGCTTCTGCGCCACGCCGGACAGCGATTCACGGCTCCAGCCAGTCTTGCCGCCGCTGCCGCTCCAGACGACCTGGCCCGAGGGCAGGTCGATCACCTGCAGCGTCATGCCCACGGCCGGCTCGCCATCCACGCCGACCTTGTAGCGCCATTCCGACACGCTGCCGGTGACGGCGTAGCGCGCACCCTGGTCGCCGGCCCATTTGCGGGCGTCGTCGAGCACCTTGCGCTCGGCGGCGTCGAGCAGCGTTTCCGTCTTCAGTTGCGAGGGGTAGTGCACGAGTGCCGAAACGCCGGCCGATTGCAGCAGCGACTCGGTGATGGCCTCGGCGCGCAGCCCGGCCTGTGGCGTCTCGGTGTGGTTGAGAATGGGCAGCAGCACCCATTTGGCGGACTTGTCGAGCGGGGCGGCGGGACGGGCGGTCTGCACCGTCGAGCAGCCAGCCAGCGCCCCTGCGAGCAGCAGGGCGCCAAGTAGCGTGGGGCGGAGTCGATTCATGGTGGTCCTTGGTGTCACGTGATTGCGTATTCTTGTTGCGGCGGTCAATAGGCCAGCCAGTAGTGCAGTCCCAGCGCGCCGCTGTCGGCGGTCGGCCCGCTGCCGCCATGGCTGTTGCGTGCGAAGACGGCGAGATGGTCGTGCCCGAGCACGCTGCCGGCCATGCCGAGCAGCCAGTTGTAGCCTCGGCCGGCCTGCGGGCTGTGGTTCAGCCCGATGTCGGCGATGGGCCGCCAGCCCCGAGTATAGTCGTTCAGGTAAGCCTGGCCGAAGCCGATGTTGAGGCCGACGGCGCTGCTGTCGTCGGGCAGCAGCCGTGGCGTGTCGGTCTCCGGGTCGGCCGGCGCGGCGTCGAACTGCTGCGTATAGCGGTTGTGGTAGCCCGATAGCCGTATGCTGACGTCGGGATACTCGGTGCGCAGCCGGTGGCCGATCTCCCAGTTCAGTTGCTGCCCGCGGCCCAGCCCCGGGCCGCTCTGCAGGCGGTAGCGGTGCCAGCCCAGGCCGATGCTCGCGTAATCGAGCCGGTTGGGGCTCAGGCGCAGCGTGGCTTCGGCGCTGTCTCGCATGGCGAGCAGCTGCATCAGGTCGCTGTCGCTGGCCTGCTGGCGGCGGCCCAGGCTCAGGCCGAGGCTGAGCTCGCGCGATAAGGTCTGCTGGCGTTCGAGCCTGAGCGAGGTGTAGCTGTCGAGATTCTGCTCTCGCGCCAGGCTCAGCACGGTCTGGCCGTGCGCATCGGTCAGTGTGAGGTCGAGCTTGGCCTGACGCTCGCGCGACGGGAACTGCCGGCTGAGATCGGGCAGACGCCCATCGGCCGCCGACAGATCCTGGCGCAGGCTGTCGCCGCGTGTGGACTGGCTGGCCTCGCCAAGTTCGAGGCTGAGCCTGAGCGCTGGCGTGACGTTCGTTTCGTAACGCATCTCGACCGAGTGCTGCACCAGCCCCGATTGCCGCCTGTTTTCGTAGCCCAGGCCCACACGCGGCGCGGCCTGCAGTGCCAGCTCGTCGAGCTGCTGCTGGGCCTGGTCGTCGCGCTCGTTGCTGGACATCGTGTCGAAGGCCAGTGCTTGCGCCTCGCCCAGGCGGCCTAGCTGGCGTAGCGCCTCGATATGGTCGCGAACCGGCAAGGCCTCTGCGCGTGCCGCCAGCAGCCGGTCGAGCGCTGGCAGATCCTGCGCCTGCAGCGCGAGTGACAGCGCCGCCCAGTCGGGTTGTGCAAGATGCGTCGCATAGCGCTTCCAGAGCCAGCCCCGGGCGGCTTCCTCGCTGTCGGTGGAGAGCTGCCAGGACAGCACCAGTTCATTGGCCTGGGCGGCTACCGCGTCGTCGCCGCGCGCCCAGTCCTGGCGCAACAGCTGCCGCAGCAGCGGCGCGACTGTGTCGGCCGGGGCAAACTGCAGCGCCAGCCTTGCCTGGGCGAGCATGGCCTGGGGCTGGTCCGGCGGCTGCGGCTGGCGCAGCGCTGCCCACGCGTGGCGGCGGATGCGCCAGGCGATGTCGGGCTGCTGCGCCTGTTCGAGCGCATCGGCATAGCCCATGAGCCAGAGATAGTCGCTGGCGTGTCGGGCCAGCCCGCGGCGGAAGTAGGGCAGCGCCTGTTCGGGCTGGTTCAGCGCCAGGTAGCCGCTCGCATAGACGTCCCAGTACTGCGGCGCGCCCTCGGCGACCGCCCGCCATTGCTGCAGCGCCTGCGCCAGGTCTTGCTGCGCGTGCTGGTCGATCAGCAGCCACAAGAGGTTGATGCGCGCGCCGTTGTCGCCGGGGGCGGTGGCCACCGCCTGGCGGGCATCCTGCACGGCAGGTTCGGCTTGGCCCAGTTGCAGGTGGTATTGCGAGCGCAACAGCCAGAAATTGACCTCGCTGCCGAGCCGCCGCAGGTCGTCTGCGGTCAGTGTGTCGAGCACGGGCTTCAGTCTGATCCAGGCGGCCTGCCGGCTGCGCAGCGCCATCAACGACAGCAGAAAGCGCGGCTCGCGGTATTGCTGCCAGCCTTGTTCTGCGACTTGTGCGGCCTCGTCGGGTGCGCTGTCCTGCAGCAGCAGATAGAGCCGTTCGAGCTCCACGGGCTGCTGTTTGCCCTGGCGCAGCAGGGTGCGGTAGGCCGAGATGCCGGTGCGGTCCTGCTGCGCCTGCCAGGCGAGCTCGCCGAGGGTATGCCAGTAATCGATGTCTTCGTCGCGCGCGCGGGTTTGCGCCGAGCGCAAGGTCTCGTAAGCCTGCTGTACATCGCCACGCAGGTATTGCAGCGTCGCCAGCTTCAGTGCGTACTGCGGCGCAGGGCCGTAGTCGCGGATCAGGGTCTGCAGCGTCGTGCCGGCGGCGGGCTCGTCGCCGGCGCGCTGGTACATTTCGCCAGCCAGCTCCAGCAACAGCGGCTGGGGTTGGCGCTGGTACTGCTGCACGAGATAGGCCGCGCCTTCACGTGGCTCGGCGATCTTTTCGTACAGCGCGGCGAGGTCGCGCCACTGGGCATCGCTGAGCCGCTCGGTGGCCGCGCGGTGCTTCTGCGCGAGCAGCAGCGCGCGGTTGTCGTTGAGGCCCGGCGCCAGGCGCAGCAGTGCCTGCCAGGCCTCCTGGCTGCCGCCGCGCTCGGCGATCACCGTCCAGTGCTCGATCGCCAGTTCGGGATGGCCCGACCATTCGAGCGCCTGGGCCAGACGCTTGCGCCAGTTCAGGTCTCCCGGCAACAGTTGCACGGCGCGCTGCGCCACCGCGACCGCATCGTCGAGCTTGCGGCTGGCGACGAACACCTCGTAGCCGAGCCGGTAGGCCTCTTCGTCGAACGCGCGTTGCGGCGACCGGCCCGGCTCGTAGTCGACGGTCAGCCAGCGCAGCCCGCCCTCCAGCTGCGCCAGCTCATGCGCCGGCAGCTGCTCGCGCAGCCAGCTCATCTGCAGCAGCCGACGTGCGAATTGGGCCGCCAGGTCGAGCTGGTTGGCCGAGCGCGCGAGTGCGATCAGGTATTTGAGCGTGTCGGGGTCGTCGCCGAGCGCGCCGAGGTCCTTCTGCGCGATCGCCAGGGCCGCGTCGAGCTGGTTGCCGGACTGCAGCGTGCGCAGCCCGGCTAGGAAGTAGTGCCGCTGCAGCGGCAGGCTGCGCACTTGCGCGCGCGCGGCGAAATAGCGCCGTGCCGCGCCGTCGTAGTCGCCATTGGCCAGCGCCACGCGGGCGCCGGCTTCAAGCCAGTTGAGCTGGCGGGCGCTGTCCGTGCGGGCGAGCTGGTCGTAGAGCTGGCCGGCCAGCGCCGGCTGTCCGATGGCCTCGGCCTGCCGGGCCAGCCATACCAGGCTGTCGACCGAGCCGCCGCCGGCCGGACTGTTGCCGGCCGCGACCGAGAGCGTCTGCAGCAGCTGCGCGCGGCGCGGGTCGTCCGGCTTGAGCTCCTGGTATTCGAGCATCAGCGTGCGGTAGTACAGCGCATCGCGCTCGGTGCGCAACTTGCCGTCGTCACCGGCGTCGACCGAACGCAGCGCGACCCGCGCGTTGCCCCAGTCGCCGCTGGCCAGGTACTGCCGCACCAGCGCGAGCTGCAGCGCGTTGTCGCTCGGATTGAACTTGACCAGGTTGGCCAGGTATTCGAGCGATACGCGGTCGCCGGGCCGGGTCTGCTGCACCTGCGACATCAGCCACTTCTGCGGGAAGAACAGCAGCAGCGTCAGGCTGACCATGACGGCGAACAGCAGCATGCTCCACCAGGGGAACAGGCGCTCGCGCGGCTTAGGCTGGACAGCGGAGTTCGAGCGTGTCGACAGCATGGGTGGTCAGTTTGAATTGAGAGATATTGCCGGCAGTGCGCGCGGGCTGGAGTGGCTTGCCGTCGGCGCTGATGCGGCAGCCGGCCACGTTGCCGAGCGCGAATTGCAGCGGCAGGTGGCCTTGCAGGGTGGCCTTGACGTTGCTGCCGTCACGCTCGAAGCGTGTCAGGCGGCCGTTGGCCTCGCTCAGATAGGGCTGCGTCGGTGGCGTGGCGCTGAGTTTGAGCAGGGCGGAGTCGCCGCTCAGGTGGAGGTAGAGCGCTTCGCCCTCGCGCTTGAAGCCGGCGATGCCGCGGCTCGCGACCAGGTCGGGAAAGCCGGCCGACGCCGGCAGGCGCAGCTCGCGGAGCGAGGGCCCGCTGCGGATCGCCAGCCCGTCTTCGGTCTGGGCGACGCTGGCGCGGTCGAAATCCTGCACCTTGCCGATGTACTCGGAGGCGTAGATGTTCATCACTGGCTGTGCCAGCGCCCATTCGTAGACCTTCTGCAGCGCCTTGAGCGACGCGCCCTTACTGGCGGCATAGGTGTGGTAGTAGATGTCGATCGGCTTGAAGCGGATCGGCTTGTCGGTCAGTTCGAAGGTCTCGATCACGCGCTCGTAGCCGTAGAACGGTCCGGTCCACAGCCCGGTGTAGACGTTCTCGTTCTGGTTCGGCGCGAATACCTGGAAGTAGGGGCCTTTCCACACGCCGAGGCCCTCGATCGCCGACCACGACTTGCGGCTGCGTGTGATGATGGTGTCGCCGCCGTTGAGGGTGAGCACGTCGTGTTGCGCGGCCACCTGCAGCGCTTCGCGGGTCGGGTTGCAATCGCCGCTCCAGAACAGCAGGTGGGCTGGCTTGTCCTTGGGCGCGAGGCGGGTGTTGATGTAGTCGAGCGAGCCTGCGATCTCGCGCTCGAGGTCGAACTCGTAGCCCTTGAGCGGCAGGCTGTTGCCCTCGCCGATTTCCGCCTCGCCCGATTCGAGCTTGCTCCATTTGAACGGATGCGACCAGGTGTGGCTGGCCGGCTCGACATGGGGCAGGGCGAAGATGGCCCGCGCGATGTTCTCGAGTGCCGGCGACTCGGCGGGATAGAGCCCCCAGGGCGCCAACTCGCCTTCTATGATCGACACGCTGGAGGGCACGCGGTATTTCTCCAGCAGCTGTTTGAGCATGACCTCGCCCGCATACGGGTAGCCGGGCATCTCGGCCTTGCTCGGAAAGCCGTCGCCGTCGACATGCACCATCATCAGGCGGCGGCCATTCTCGGTCGTCACATCGGGCGCCGGCAGCAGCGGCAGACGCAGCGCCTCGCGGTAGAAGTCGAGCGGATTGACGATCCAGCGCGACTGGCTGGCCGCCGGGAGCTCGGTGACGGCGAAGGGCGCAAGCGCGAAGCCGCCCCAGTCGGTCAACGCGACGGCATCGACCAGCGCGCCCCTGGCGTTGAGCTGCAGCAGGCGTTTGCCCGCGCCGCTGAGGCGCACTGGATAGAGCAGGTCGCGGTTTGGCGTGGGCGGGAACTCGAAGCCGATGCCGGGCGCCTGGTAGGCGAGCTGGATCGGGCCGGTGCTGTCCGGCGTGGCGACGCTTTCCAGGCCGAATGGCGCGAGCAGCTGGTCGTCGGGATCGAAACCGAAGTGATTGAGCACCGCCACGCGCATGCCCTGGCTGATCTGCCGGGCGAGCCAGCGCGGCAGCTCGGTGTTGGTCGGGCCGCTGGTCCACACCACGATGCCGGCGTAGCGCCCGGCCAGCGGGTAGGCCGGCAGCGGCTCGTAGACATTGGCGTAGTCGACGGCGTAGCCCAGGTGGTGCAGCGGCATGGTGGCATTGCGCACCGCCTCGTGCAGGCGCAGGCCGACGCTGCCACGGCGGTCGTAAAGCATCAGGATGCGGCGCGGCTGCACCTCGATCGCGCCGACGCCGACGAGGTCGAGCGCCGGGTTGCTGACCCAGGGGATGAAGCCGTCGGCCTTGATGCGGTTTGCCGTCTGCCGCGCCAGCCCGCGCTGCGCCGGATCGACATAGTCGATCGCCAACACCGGCAGCTTGTAGGTGTCGCGCGCCGTCTTGAGCTGTGCCGCCAGCCAGTCGCGGTCCGCCTGCGGTACCTCGCGATAGCGCTGGCCCGGCTGGTCCCAGCCTTGGTAAAGCGACTCGGCTGCGACGACGTCGATCAGCGGCGCGATCTCGGGCAATAGCTCGAAGCCACGGTTGGCAATCAGCCGCGCCTCGGGAAAGCGCTGCTTGAGCAGCTGAACGACGCGTACCAGCCCGCGCCGCTGAGCCGCTCGGGCGGCATCGTCGTGGCTCGTGAGCTGGTAGGAATCGAGCGTATCGAGAAAGAAGCCTCGAAAGCCGCGCGCCCACAGCGGCGCCGCCACCTCGTTGACGAAGAAGGCGGGCCAGTCGGGCTGGCTCTGGTCGATGATGTCGGCCTGCCAGGCCTGGTTGCGGCCCACTATCCACGCCGGCGGCAGGCGTTTTGCATAGTCGCGCCCCGGATGCACCTCGCCCACGCTTACATAGGCGAGCCAGTGCGTACGCTCGCCGGCAGGCAGCTGCTCGACGTGGCCCGGTTCCAGCACCACGTCGTCGAACGCGCGCAGCGCCTCGTACGGCGGTTGCTGGCCGTAATACAGGGCGATACTGGGCGTGGCCCCGGCAGCCAGCGCAAACAGGCTGGCAAGCAGGCAGACGACGAAACGAAGCATGGATGACGGGTGGGGTAGATCAGGAATGCAGTAATTTTAGCATATGCCAACTTGCTCAGAGGCTGAGATGCAGCACCGGCGCCGCTTGGGCCGAGTGCCATCGCCATCCGACGATCCAAAAGGGGGGAGGGCGGGCGAGGTGTTGCAGGCCTGGACATGGCTTGGCCGGAACTTCCCGGCCGACGCATTGCCTGCAGTGGGCACGGGCGTTTTGTGCACATGTCCGTATTGATTGACGGTATGATCGCCGCCATCTTTGCCGCCGGAGCGGTGCCGCGATGGCGCGCGATGCCGGCCATTCCCCATCCATCTTCATCCACGGTACCAATCTTTCCGATGCTGTTGACGATACGCCCCGACGACCGGCGCTTCGGTATCGCGCTGGCCCTGGCGCTGGGCCTGCACCTGGCCGTGCTGGCGCTGCATGTTGCGTCGCCGTCGGCTAGCCGGCGCCGTGCCGGGGAGGGGCCCTTGCAGGTGACGATGGCGCCTTCCCGGCCAGCGGTGCCCGTCGCCAAGGTGGTAGAGCGGGCGCCGCAAACGCACAGCGAACAGAGCAAGCGCCTGCTGACAGCCCCCGCCGCAAAGGCCCGCGAACCCCGCAAAACCTTCTCTGTGCCGGGCCGTGCCGAGACGGCGCCTACCGCCAGCACACCTATCGTGGCGACCCCGGCGCAGGATGCGGAAATGGGCGAGTTCCTCGACGAGCTGGCGGCGAAGGCCAAGCCAGCCACCGGCAGCGAGCTGGCATATCGTGCCCTGGCGGCGGCTCGGGCCGCGCCCACCGTGGAGGATGACCCGGCCGAGCTGCGCGAGCTGGCGTCGCAAAACCGCAGGCTGCAGCAGGTCGACCGCTTCAGCCTGGAGATGTATTTCGATGCGCTTTATCAGAAGCTCAACCGCACCGCGGCCATGGTCAAGCGCGGCAATGCCGGGATGGGGCGGCGTGCGGCGGCCGTGAGCGTGACGCTGAACCAGGACGGCACCTTGAAGAGCTTCCGCGTGCTGTGGTCGGCCGATCAGCAGGCCGAGATCGCCTACGTCAACGCGCTGTTCGAGCGGGCCGCGCCGTTCTCGCCCTTCCCGCCGGACATGCGCCGCGCGACCCAGGGCCTGATCCTGCGCGTGTGCATCCTGCCTGGCCGGGATGGCGGCGCGGAGGGTGCCATGTTTACCCCGATGGCGCCCGGCAGCGCGTGCGGCGGCGGTTGAGCCGCGCCTGGGCTGGTTTCCAGTGCTCGCCCGTTGACGTGGCTTGGGCGCCTCACGCAACCTTGCGGCGGGAGTGGGATATGATGCTGGACGACGCCAATCATCCCGTTCCCGAGGCCGCCCATGCCCGATCCCGTCATCCCGCGTGACGCATCGAAGCCGAAGTTCGGCATCCATCCCGATGTGCTCAAACTGGGGTCTGTCAGCTTCCTGACGGACCTGAGCTCCGAAATGATCTTTTCGGTGTTCGCGGTGTTCTTCACCGCGGTCGCCGGGGCATCCGCAGCGCTGCTCGGGGTGGTCGAGGGCCTCGCCGACCTGTCGGCCTCGTCGTTGAACTACCTGGCCGGCTGGCTATCGGATCGCAGCGGCAGGCGCAAGGCGTTTACCCTGGCCGGCTATGGCTTTTCCACGCTGGCCAAGGTCATCCTGCTGCTGTCGAGCACGGTGGCGGGGCTCGGCGCCTTCCGTGTGATCGAGCGGCTGGGCAAGGGGTTCCGCGGGCCGCCACGCGATGCCTGGCTGGCGTCGGTCGCCGACAAGAGCTCGCGCGGCTACGCGTTCGGCGTGCACAAGGCGCTCGACAAGTCCGGCGCGGTGCTTGGCCCGCTGGTGGCTTATGGCCTGCTGTCGTGGCTGGGCGAGGGGATGTCGACCTACCGCGTGCTGTTCGTGGTGGCGCTGGTACCGGCGGTGCTGGCGGTCGTGGTGCTGGGGTTGGTCGAGGATAAACCCGGTGTGCCTCATCAACGCGAGAGCATGTTTGAAACCTGGCATACCCTCAGCCCGGCCTTCAAACGCTACCTGATCGTTGCCGCGCTGTTCTCGCTGGCCTATTTCAGTTTCAGCTTCCTGCTGTTGCGCGCCCACAGCGTCGGCTTTTCGGTGAAGGACATCGTGTTGCTCTACGCGCTGTTCAATATCGCCTGTGTCGTCGCCGCGCCGCTGATCGGCCGCCTGGGCGACAGGCTGGGCCGCCCGCGCATGATCGTACTGGGCTACCTGATCTACCTGCTGATGTGCCTGGGCTTCGCATTTGCCTCGACGCAGTGGCAGGTGGTGGTGCTGTTCGTCGTCTTCGGCGTGTTCTATGCCATCGACGAGGCGCAGAGCAAGGCCTTCATCGCCGATCTCGAGCTGGAGCGGCGCGGCTCGGCGGTCGGGCTCTACAACTTTGTCACCGGTGTCGTCTACCTGCCGGCATCGCTGATTGCCGGGGCGTTGTGGCTGCTCCATCCTGCGGGAGCCTTCCTGTTCGCGGCCTCGCTGTCCCTGGCCGCGCTGGTGGCGTTTTTCCGGCTGCGGCTGGGGGATGGTGCTGTGCGGCAAGACGCTTAGCCATGGCCCAATGCGCGGCGAGACGTTTGGCAACGCAGGCGATATAGTTAAAAGTGGATTGGGCATCCCGCTGAGCAGGTCGGGGCGACAGGCGGCCACGATGCTAACGGTGACGGTTGCTCGAGACAGGAGTCACGCCATGAATGTACCGAGACTGGTTGCCGGCCTGTTGCTTGCCAGTCCGATGGCCATGGCGGCCGATGTGGGGATATCGATCTCGATCGGCCAGCCTGGCTTCTACGGCCGCATCGACATCGGTGATTTCCCGCCACCCCTGATCGTTTATGAGCGCCCGATCATCATCGAGCGCGGGCCGCGCTATATAGAACGCGAGCCGATTTACCTGCGTGTACCGCTCGGCCACGCCAGGCATTGGTCCAAGTACTGCTACCGCTACCACGCCTGCGATCGGCAGGTCTATTTCGTCCGCGACGACTGGTATCTGAACGACTACGCCCCGCGCTACCGCGAACGCTACGGCGACGATCACGCCCGCCACGACCATGGCCGCGACGGCCGGCGCGATGACGACGAGCGCGGCAGTCGCGGTGATCGCCACGACGACAGGCAAGGTGAGGGGCACGACCGATACCAGCACGGCCACGGCAAGGGCTGATGTGCCGGCTGCTGCATGGCGGGTGGTTTCGTCATGCAAGGACGGGGTCGGCCCGCGCGGTCAGCCGCAATGGTTCGAATCGTGCGTCGGCAGCCCACTGCCGCATGGTGGCAAGGAACCGGTCTCAGGGAGGGGCGTGTCGGCGGCGGATAGGCGGCGGCGGTGAGAGGCGACTCAACAAGCTTTACCGGTGGCCGGCCCGCTTCATGCTAGCTGCCGCTGGCCGATGCCCCTGTTGCATACCGTTGCCAAGCAGTGGGCGGCAGGGGCCGGTCAATGGAATACTACGCCCGGCTCTTTACATATGCTGTCCACATGACAGGCCTGCCGCGGAAAACCAGTGAAATACGGCTTGTCGCGGGCATGATGCGGATAATATAATTTTCTAATATTGTGATGGATGAGTAATCACGGCTTGTTGCGATGTGCCTGTGTTGGATCGGGCTTGGCTTTTCACCGTTGGTGGTAGCCTTATATTCCAAATGGCATGAATATTGCCAAAGCACCCATGGCTATGCCATGTCGCTGGCGGACGACAGGGTTTCGGCATACCTGTCACACATAAAAATATAATGATCCACGAACTTGTAAACGCAAGGCGCGTGGCCGATAGTAAATTTCCGCAATGACAGTAGAGCCTGATGTTGCAGAGGGGCTATCACCCTCAGTCTTGGAGATCGCAATTTGAAAATATCCACGCTTGCAGGCTTGATCGGTAGCTCGGTGATCGTGACCGAGGGATTATTCGCTTGGCTCGGCGGTGGGTGGGGAATGCTCGGTGCGACGCTGGTGCTGTGCCCTGCTGCATTCGTCGTGTCACAGCGCCTGACCGAGATGGCCGAACGCCGGCAGCGCGTCAACATGGATGGCGTGTCGCGGAGCAAGGCCGAGCTGTTTGCGCTGACCACCGATGCCATTTCTGAGACCACCCTCCTGTCCGCGGATACGGTCAGAGTCAGCGGCGACGAGCTGGGGCGGCTGTCCGGCATCATCGCCGACGCGGGTGATGGCCTGGTCAAGCTGTTCCGGGGTATGGAGGCCATCTCCCTGCGGCAGCTGGAGCTGGTGCAGGCCATGCTCGATGTGTCGGCCAGCATGCGTCAGCAGGGCGGGCTGGCGGACGAGGAGGGTGCCAAGCTTGGCTTCGCTCAGTTCGTCGATGAAGTCTCCGTCACGCTGCAGGCCTTTGTGCAGCAAACCACCCAGACCTCGAAGATGGCGATCGCCCTGGCCGACCAGATGGACGACATTTCGCATGGCGTCAGCTCGGTCGGCGGCATTCTGGGCGAAATCGAAGGCATCGCCAAACAAACCAATTTCCTTGCCCTCAATGCCGCCATCGAGGCTGCGCGTGCCGGTGAGGCCGGGCGTGGGTTCGTCGTGGTGTCGGACGAAGTGCGGAACCTGTCCTTGCGCACGGCGCAGTTCAGCCGCCAGATCCGCGATCACATGGGGCAGGTGCAGGATGCAGTAGCCCGCGCCGAAGGCTCGATGACGATGATCGCATCGTCCGACATGACGGTATCGCTGCGGTCGCAGCAGCGCGTGCTGGAAATGATGCAGGCGATGCAGGAAGTGAACGATCACAGCCGCGAGGTGACGCAGCAGGTCGGCGATTGTGCCAAGGAGTTCTCCGGGCTGGTGCACGAGGCGGTGACCAAGCTGCAATTCCAGGATATCTCGATGCAGCTGGTCAGTTTCATCGGCCGTTCCATCGACAGCGTGGAGCAGCCGCTGCGTACCCTGTCCGGCCTGCGCGGCCGCTCGCTCGACAATAGCACCACGCTGGCCCAGGAAGCGGTTCGCCAGGCCCAGCAGGGCGCGGTTCACCGCACTGAGGAGATTCGTAATCCGGTTTCGCAGTCCTCGATGGACGCCGGATCGATCGAGTTGTTCTAAATAAAAAATGACACAAGCTAGGATAGGCGATAGATGAGCAAGACCATACTGACCGTCGACGATTCCGCCTCCATCCGTCAGATGGTGGCGTTCACCCTCAAAGCTGCCGGCTACAGCGTGGCCGAGGCCGCGGACGGGGCCGAAGGCCTGAGCAAGGCACGCACGGCCCGCTACGACCTGGTGTTGACCGATCAGAATATGCCGAAGCTCGATGGCCTGTCGCTGATCAAGTCGCTGCGTGGCCTGCCTGAGTACCGCAACACGCCGATTCTCATGCTGACGACCGAGTCGAGCGATGCCATGAAGAGCGCCGGCCGTGCCGCCGGTGCGACCGGCTGGCTGGTCAAGCCATTCGACCCACAGAAATTGCTGGATGTGGTGAAGCGGGTGATCGGCTAAGGTCGGAGCGGCCCAATGAGCTTCGACCTGAGCCAGTTTCATCAAGTCTTCTTCGATGAGGCGGCAGAGCACCTGGACACGATGGAGCAGTTGCTGGTTGCCATCGATATCAATGATCCCACCGCCGACGAGCTCGATTCGATCTTCCGGGCGGCGCATTCGATCAAGGGGGGGGCTGCCACCTTCGGGTTTCACGACCTGACGGAAGTCACCCACCTGCTCGAAAACCACCTCGATCTGCTGCGCCAGGGCAAGGCCCCGCTGACAGTCCCGGTCGTGGACGTGTTCCTGCAGGCGGTCGACGGCTTGCGCCACATGCTGGCGGAACACCGGCGGGGCGGCACCAGCGACGAGGCACAGATCGCCGAGCTGTGCCTGCAGCTCAGTGCCTTGCGGCCCAGCGCACCTGCCAGGGCGGAGCCGGACACGTCGCCCGTCAGCGCCCGCCGTGAGGGCGAGCGCGTCTTCCGCGCGACGCTGGATAGCGTTGACGAAGTGGTCTTCCATATCCTGCGTGACGACTGGGCTACACGCGGCGAGTTGCTGCGTGCCGAATTGATACAGCGCCAGGCCACGATCGAAATCAGCACCGCCGTCGAACGCGCTGAACTCTACGAAACCCTGGAGTTGCTGCTGCCTCCCCGGTTCATCGGGCTGGAGGACATCACCCGCGATGTGGCGGGCCAGCCCGCCGTCGAAGAGGATGACGGTTTCGGCCTGTTCGTCGATAGCCCGGGCAGCCAGATCGACGCGTGGTCTGCTGGTGGGGCGGACCTGCTGGAAGAGGATGGCTTCGGGCTGTTTCTCGATGGGCCGGGTATTGCACAGGATGCGCAGGCCTGGGTCGAGGAGGACGGCTTCGGGCTGTTCGTCGAGCCGGCCGCCGCCGGGACGTTTCATGAGGAAGATGGCTTCGGGCTGTTCCACCCCCCCGTAGCTGCGGCGCCCGTGCCGGCTGTAGCGGCGACGGCAGCCCCGGCCGCCAGCGTGCCGGCCAAGCCAGCGGCGCAGCCTGGCGCGGCAGCAAGGCCGGGTAGCAAGGCGGGATCGGGCGATTCGTCGATACGGGTCAGCACCGAGAAGGTCGATCAGCTGATCGACCTGGTCGGCGAGCTGGTGATCACCCAGGCGATGCTCGCCCAGACGGCGGAGGACGAACAGACGGTGTCGGACCCGATGCAGGCGGCCCTGACCCAGCTGGAGCGCAATCTGCGCGACCTGCAGGAGGCGGTGATGTCGATCCGCATGCTGCCGATGAGCTCGGTCTTCAGCCGCTTTCCGCGCATGGTGCGCGACGTGGCCGGGCGCATGAACAAGGCGGTCGATCTCAAGCTGATCGGCGAGCACACAGAGCTCGACAAGGGCCTGATCGAACAGATCGCCGACCCGCTCACGCATCTCGTGCGCAACAGTATCGACCATGGCATCGAGACGCAGGAGCAGCGCCTTGCCTCGGGCAAGCCGGCAAAAGGCCAGATCACGCTGGAGGCGATGCACCAGGGCGGCAGCGTGGTGATCTCGGTCAGCGACGACGGCCAGGGCCTGCGCCGCGACAAGATACTGGAGAAGGCCCGCGAGCGGGGCCTGGCGGTCAGCGACGGCATGTCGGACAGCGACGTCTGGCAGCTCATCTTCGCGCCGGGCTTTTCCACCGCCGACCAGGTGACGGACATCTCCGGCCGGGGGGTCGGCATGGATGTGGTCAAGCGCAATGTCGACGACATGGGCGGGCGCATCGACGTCAGCTCGACACCGGGGTACGGCGCGCGCATGACGATACGATTGCCGCTGACGCTGGCCATCGTCGACGGCATGTCGGTCGCGGTCGGGGGCGATGTTTACATCCTGCCCATCAGCTTCATCGTCGAATCGCTGCAGCCACGCACGGAAGATATCTATTCGATCTCCGGCAAGGGGCTGGTGCTCAATGTGCGCAACGAGTACCTGCCGCTGGTGCCGCTGCATCGCATTCTTGGCCTGACGGCCGGGCCGGATCAGGCTGGCGAGCCGCTGACTGGAGAGTCCCTGGCCATCGTTGTCGAGGCCGACAGCGGCAAGGTGGCCTTGCAGGTCGACGCGCTGCTCGGGCAGCACCAGGTGGTCATCAAGAATCTCGAAACCAATTATCGCCGCGTGCCGGGCCTGTCCGGCGCAACCATACTCGGAGATGGCCGTGTGGCCATGATACTGGACGTGACGGCCCTGGTGAGGCTGACGCAGGAGTGACAAGCGTGCAGCAACACCCGTCCGGCACAACATGCAGGGGAACAACAAATGGAAACCAGTAACACGGCGATCGACAACGCCTCCGGCACGGAGGCCAGCCGCGAATACCTCACCTTCAGCCTGGGCAGTGAGGAATATGCCGTGGATATCCTCAAGGTGCAGGAAATCCGCGGCTACGACCGCGTCACCCATATCGCTAACAGCCCTGCCTTCATCAAGGGCGTGATCAATCTGCGCGGCGCCATCGTGCCGATCGTCGATCTGCGTATCAAGTTCGGCTTGTCCCGCGCGGAGTACGACGCCTTCACCGTGGTCATCATCCTCAACATATCGCGGCGCATCGTCGGTGTCGTCGTCGATACCGTTTCTGATGTCGTGCTGCTGGCGCAGGAGCAGATTCGCCCGGCGCCGGAGTTCGGTGCCATCCTCAACACACGGTACATCCGCGGGCTGGCGACACTCGACGACAGGATGATCATCGTCACCGATATCGAAACACTGATGACCAGCGAGGAAATGGGCCTGGTCGAGCAGTATGTCAACTGAGCAGTGATTAAGGGATTGCAATGCGAATCAACAGCCTGAAGACGCGCCTGATGCTGCTGGTCGGGGTGACCACGGCGATCATCGTCGCGATGGGCATCGTCAATGTACGTAGTGTCGGCTCGCTCGTGCGCAGCCAGAACGAGCTGGCCGGCAGCTTTACCGCGGTCAAGGCGCACATCCTGATGGACATGATCCATGACGGCATGCGTGCCGACGTGCTCGAAGCGGTGATCAATGTCCGCAGCGGGCATCCGGAGCGCCTGGCGGAAGTCCGCTCGGCGATGGACGAGCATCGTGCTGTGCTGCACGAGAATATTGCCGCGCTCGAACGCGTCGACTTGCCGCCAGCCTTGCGCGACAAGGTATTGCAGACCAAGGCTGCGTTTGCCGTGTACGAGGCAGAGGCGGTCGGCACCGTTGCCAAACTGGAGTCCGACCCGAAGGGCGTCGAGGCCAGCCTTGCCGAGTTCAACCGGCAGTTCAAGGCCATGGAGAAACAGCAGGATGAATTCACCCAGCAGCTGAGCGCATGGAAGGGGCGCATCAGCCAGCAGGCGGAAGAGACCGCCGTCAGCGAGCGCACCGAAACCACGATCCTGGTGGTGGCGGGTATCCTGATCGGCCTGGTTTCCGGTGGGCTGATCGCGCTGGGCATCAGCCGCGCCATCAGCGCCACCGTGGCCATGGTCAGCCGGATTCGCGACAGCCAGGACTATACCCGCCGTCTATCCGGCCTGAGCGGTGAGTTCGCGGTGCTGGCGGGCGCCTTCAACGGCATTCTCGACGACATCCAGGCCAAGCAGAACCAGCTCACCGAGCAGCGCGACGAGAACCTGCGCATCCGCCTCGCGTTGGACAAGGTGTCGGCGAACGTGCGCATTGCGGACGACAATGGCCTCGTCATCTACGCCAACGAGGCGCTGAAGCACACGCTGTTCCGTATCGAATCGGCGATTCAGAAGCGGCAGCCCGCGTTCCGCGCCAGCGGTTTCGTCGGCATGAATATCGGCCTGCTCTACGACAACCCGGCGCAGGCCGTCGAAAGCCTCAAGCAGCTGACGACGCAGCGTGAAGCGATGCTGGAGATCGGCGAACGCCAGTTCCAGATCATCACCACGCCAGTCATCACCCAGGGCGGCACGCGCATGGGCTCGATCAGCGAGTGGCGTGACCTGACCGACCAGCTGCGCAGCCAGGAAGAGCTGACACGGGTGGTGCAGGCCGTGGTCAACGGCGACATCGGCCAGCGGGTCGACCTGACCGGCAAGGAGGGCTTCTACCTGCAGACAGCCGAAGGCCTGAACAGCATGCTCGACGCGATCACCGGCCTGCTTGGCGAATTGGGCCGCACGTTGAGTGCGCTTGCTGCGGGCGACCTGACGCAGACCATGAATACCCAGTGCCAGGGCGATCTGGCGGTGATCCAGCATGATGCCAACGAGTGTATCGAGCACCTGCGGGAGATCGTGACGCAGATCAAATCGTCGGCGGATACGATCAACACCGCGGCAGGCGAGATTGCTGCCGGCAACTCCGACCTGTCGGGCCGGACCGAGGAACAGGCCTCGAGCCTGGAGCAGACGGCCGCCAGCATGGAACAGCTGACCGGCACGGTGAAACAGAATGCCGACAACGCCCGTCAGGCGAGCCAGCTGGCCAGCAGCGCCTCCGACATCGCGCAGCGCGGCGGCGAGATGGTGGCCCGCGTCGTCACCACCATGTCGAGCATCTCCGACAGCTCGAAGAAGATCGCCGACATCATCGGCGTGATCGACGGCATCGCCTTCCAGACCAACATCCTGGCGCTGAACGCCGCGGTGGAAGCGGCACGCGCCGGCGAGCAGGGGCGCGGCTTCGCGGTGGTGGCAAGCGAAGTGCGCAGCCTGGCGCAGCGCAGCGCCGCAGCGGCGAAGGAAATCAAGGAACTGATCCAGGACTCGGTGTCGCGCGTCAACGACGGCCACGAACTGGTGGTGGAAGCGGGGGGCACGATGACCGACATCGTCGGCGCGGTGCAGCGGGTACGCGACATCATCAACGAGATTGCACACGCATCGAGTGAACAAAGCGACGGCATCGACCAGGTCGGCCGCGCGATCACGCAGATGGACGAAGTGACGCAGCAGAACGCCGCACTGGTGGAACAGGCCGCGGCGAGCGCGGAAAGTCTCGAAGACCAGGCCCGCAGCCTGGTCGGGGCGGTCGCCATGTTCAAGCTGGGCGAAGAGGGCACGTTGCCGCTGCTGCAGCCGCCGGCCAAGCAGGGCCGGGCGCGGGCGGTGGCCAAGGCGTCGCCTGCGAAGGCGCCGGCGCGCCTGCCAAAGCGTGTTGCCTCGTCCGACGACGGGGATTGGGAAGAGTTCTGATTGTTCAAACGGCCCCGTAAGACCCGCCAGGTGGCGGGCCCTACAGGGTGACTTCAAGCAGGTTAATCGTTCAGCGGTCGCCGCCCCGGCATTGACAAGGCAGAGCAAGAAACACCGGGGATCAGCGGCAACCGCCAGCCAGGGGGTGCTATGCGGGTCAACATGCCAGTAACGCAGACTGAGGTACCGCTGCGTGACAATACGATGATCGTGTCACGGACCGATCTGAAAGGGCGCATCACCTATATCAACCGCGATTTCGTCGAGATCAGCGGGTTCTCCGAACAAGAGCTGATCGGCGAGCCGCACAACATCGTGCGCCACCCGGACATGCCGCCCGAGGCCTACCTGGACCTGTGGAACACCCTCAAGGCTGGCCGGCCATGGACCGGCATGGTCAAGAACCGCTGCAAGAACGGCGACTATTACTGGGTGGTGGCCAATGCCACGCCGCTGTTCGAAGGCGGGCAGGTGGTCGGCTACATGTCGGTGCGCGTGAAGCCGACACGCGAGCAGGTGAGCGCGGCGGAAGAAGCCTACCGCCTGTTCCGCGAAAAGCGCGCGTCGGGCATGGCCATCCTGCATGGGCAGGTAGTGCTGCGGCGCCGGGCCTGGCTCAGAAAGATTGCCGACTCGGGGCTCAGCAAGCGCCTCTCAGCCGGCCTGGGGGCGCTCCTGGTATTGCTGCTGCTGGTTGGCGGGCTTGGGCTCTACAACATGAAGCGCAGCAACGAGCTCAGCGAGCAGCTTTACGATGGACGGGTCACCGGGCTCGCCAACCTGCTCTCGATGCAGAACGACATCGGCCTGGCGCGCCTGCAACTGGTGGCCGAGGCTGGCAGAAGCCTGCAAGCGTTGCGCAGCAAGAGCGCGCAGGCACCGGCCGACGTGACGGCTGCCGTTGCGCACCTCGACGGCGCTGACAAGACGCTGCAGGCCTACCGCGCGAAGATCGGCGAGAGCCGCCACAAGGCCCTGGTGGAGGACGTGGCCAAAGCCCAGTCCGCATTGTTGTCGCTTGGCCTGCGCCCGCTGGCCGCGGGGATTCAGACAAGGCAGGAGGCCCTGTTGCAGCAAGCGCTGACCCAGTTGCCGCCGCTCAGCGACAAGCTGGCCAAGGCGCTCGATACCCTGCGTAACTACGAGACCGAAGCCGGCAAGGCGCAGCTTGCCGACATGCGCCAGGTTGCCTCCACCGCCTGGGCCGAGCTGGCCATCGGTGTGGTGTTGTTTCTGGTGATTGCCGCGCTGTTCTCCGTGTGGCTGTTGCGTTCGTCCGTCAGGCCGCTGCAGGACGTGATCTCGCTGTTCCGCGAGCTGGCCTCGGGGAATTTCCGCAACACGATCGATATCTCCCGCAACGACGAGACCGGCCGCGTGATGCAGGGCCTGCAGAGCCTGCAGGTGCGCCTGGGCTTCGAGGTGGCCGAGACACGGCGCGTCTCCGAGGAGAGCACGCGCGTACGCGTCGGCCTCGACAATGTGACGACCAACGTGATGATTGCGGATTCGCAATACAACATCATCTATATGAACAAGGCCCTGGTGCAGATGATGACCAAGGCCGAGACCGACATTCGCAAGTCGCTGCCCAATTTCAGCGTGGCCACGCTGCTGGGCGCCAATATCGATGTGTTCCACAAGAACCCCAGCCACCAGCGCGGCCTGCTCGACAGGCTGACCACGACCTACCGCTCGAAGGTCCAGCTGGGCGGGCACACCTTCATGCTGACGGTGACGCCGGTGATCAACGATCGGCAAGAGCGCCTCGGCACTGCGGTCGAGTGGGCGGACCTGACCGACGAGCTGCTGATCGAGAGCGAAGTGGAACAGATCGTCGAGAAGGCCGCACGTGGACACCTGAGCGACCGCATCAAGCTGGAGGGCAAGGAAGGCTTCGTGCGCAATGTCAGCGTCGACTTCAACATGCTGCTCGATCGCATGGCGCAGGGCTTCGGTGATCTTGGCAAAGTATTGTCGGCGCTCGCCACGGGGGACCTGCGCAGCACCATCGAATCGCAGTACGAAGGCGAGCTGGCCACCATCTGCACGGACGCCAATGCCTGCGTCGAGCACCTGCGGGAGATCGTGACGCAGATCAAATCGTCGGCGGATACGATCAACACCGCGGCAGGCGAGATTGCCGCCGGCAACTCCGACCTGTCGGGCCGGACCGAGGAACAGGCCTCGAGCCTGGAGCAGACGGCCGCCAGCATGGAACAGCTGACCGGCACGGTGAAGCAGAATGCCGACAACGCCCGTCAGGCGAGCCAGCTGGCCAGCAGCGCCTCCGACATCGCGCAGCGCGGCGGCGAGATGGTGGCCCGCGTCGTCACCACCATGTCGAGCATCTCCGACAGCTCGAAGAAGATCGCCGACATCATCGGCGTGATCGACGGCATCGCCTTCCAGACCAACATCCTGGCGCTGAACGCCGCGGTGGAAGCGGCACGCGCCGGCGAGCAGGGGCGCGGCTTCGCGGTGGTGGCAAGCGAAGTGCGCAGCCTGGCGCAGCGCAGCGCCGCAGCGGCGAAGGAAATCAAGGAACTGATCCAGGACTCGGTGTCGCGCGTCAACGACGGCCACGAACTGGTGGTGGAAGCGGGGGGCACGATGACCGACATCGTCGGCGCGGTGCAGCGGGTACGCGACATCATCAACGAGATTGCACACGCATCGAGTGAACAAAGCGACGGCATCGACCAGGTCGGCCGCGCGATCACGCAGATGGACGAAGTGACGCAGCAGAACGCCGCACTGGTGGAACAGGCCGCGGCGAGCGCGGAAAGTCTCGAAGACCAGGCCCGCAGCCTGGTCGGGGCGGTCGCCATGTTCAAGCTGGGCGATGAGGGCACGTTGCCGCTGCTGCAGCCGCCGGCCAAGCAGGGCCGGGCGCGGGCGGTGGCCAAGGCGTCGCCTGCGAAGGCGCCGGCGCGCCTGCCAAAGGCCGTGCCACCAACGGACGACGGTGACTGGGAGGAATTCTGAGCCGGATGCCCGCAGCGGGGCGCGAGCTTGGCGCCGGCCGCGAATTTGCCTACACCGAGCAGGATTTCGAGCGCGTGCGCGGGATGATCTATGCCAGGGCAGGGATCCGCCTCGAAGCGTCCAAGTTCAACATGGTGTACAGCCGGCTGTCGCGGCGCCTGCGGGCGCTGTCGCTCAGCAGCTTCCGGGCCTATCTGGATTTGCTGGACGCGGATGACGCGCAGGAGTGGCAGCCTTTTACCAACGCCCTGACGACCAACCTGACGTCGTTCTTCAGGGAGCCGCACCATTTCGAGGTGATGGAACGATATCTGGCCGAGCACGGCCGGCGTGGCGCGAAATTCCGCATCTGGAGCGCTGCGTGTTCGACCGGCGAGGAAGCCTATTCGATTGCGATGCGTGTCGTTGAACATTTCAACAGCTGGACGCCGCCGGTGCAGATCATCGCCAGCGACCTCGACACGACTTGCCTAGACACCGCGGCCGCCGGCGTCTATCCCCTGGCGCGGCTGGAAAACCTGCCGCCGGCGCAGCTCAAGCGCTTTTTCATGCGCGGGCGCGGGGCTAACGAGGGCAAGGCGAGGGTTCGGCAGGATGTGCGCAGGCTGGTCGAGTTCCAGCAGCTCAACTTGCTGTCGAACGCCTACCCGGTCGAGGGCGTATTCGACATCATTTTTTGTCGCAACGTGATGATCTATTTTGACAAAGTAACCCAGCGCAAGGTGGTGGAGCGGCTTGCCGCCCGGCTGCGCCCGGACGGGCTGTATTTCGCCGGGCACTCGGAAAGCCTGCTGCATGTTTCGGATACCCTGAAGCTGGTCGGGCAAACGGTCTATGCGCACGCAGAACAGGCCGAGCACATGAAACGGATCTATCGATGACTTCGCCACAAAAGGGCTATGAAGAGCTGCTCGCGCCCACGATCTATTTCGATCGCAATTTCGAGTGCGAGGCCGCCAAGATCCTGCCTGGCGAATACTATGTGACCGGGCGCGAGATGGTGCTGGTCACGGTGCTGGGCTCGTGCGTCTCGGCCTGCATCCGCGACAAGGTCAGCGGCATCGGCGGCATGAACCATTTCATGCTGCCCGAAGGCGCTGCGGGCGACATGGGCAATCCACTGGCCGCCTCGGCGCGCTACGGCAGCTATGCCATGGAGGTGCTGATCAACCAGCTGCTGAAGCTCGGTGCGAAGCGGCCGAACCTCGAGGCCAAGGTGTTCGGCGGCGGCAATGTGCTGCGCGGCTTCACCGTGGCCAATGTCGGCGAGCGCAATGCGCGCTTCGTGCTGAACTACCTCGGCTTCGAGCGGATCCCCGTGGTGGCCAAGGACCTGATGGACATCTACCCGCGCAAGATCTATTTCTTCCCCGGCACGGGGCGCGTGCTGGTGAAGAAGCTCAAGAACGTGCACAACGACACCATCGTCGCGCGCGAGAAGGAATACGGGCAACGGCTCCAGTATTCGTCGCTCGAAGGCGATGTCGAGTTGTTCAGCTAGGCATGCCCGTGAGCCGGAAGATCAGGGTCGTGGTCGTCGATGATTCCTCGCTGATGCGGGCAATCCTGAAGGAGATCCTCAGCCAGGCTGCGGACATCGAGGTCGTCGGTATCGCCGGCGATCCCTATCAGGCGCGAGAGGTGATACGCGAGCAGAACCCCGATGTCGTCACGCTCGATGTCGAGATGCCGCGCATGAACGGGCTCGACTTCCTCGAAAAGCTGATGCGGCTGAAGCCGACGCCGGTGGTCATGGTGTCGAGCCTGACCGAGGCGGGCTCCGACATCACGGTGCGCGCGCTTGAACTCGGCGCGGTGGATTTCGTCGCCAAGCCGCAGGTTGACCTGGCGGGCGGCATGCAGGCCTATGCCGGCATGCTCGTCGACAAGATCAGGACCGCCGCCAATGCGCGCGTGCGCCGCCTGGTGACACGGCCAGCGCCGTCGGCCCCGGTGGGGGAGAAGCTGGCGCCGGTGTTGCGCTCGACCGAGAAGATCATCGCGCTTGGGGCCTCGACCGGCGGTACCGAGGCGCTCAAGGAGGTGCTGTCGGCCTTGCCCGCCGATGCGCCGGCCATCCTGATCACCCAGCATATGCCGGAGCGTTTCACCACCTCGTTTGCCAAGCGCCTCGACAGCCTTTGCCGTGTGCATGTGCGCGAGGCGACGGACGGCGAGCGCGTGCTGCCCGGCCACGCCTATCTTGCCCCGGGGCACTCCCACCTCGAGCTGGCTCGCAGTGGCGCCAACTACGTCTGCCGTCTGCATCAGGGCGCCCCGGTGAACCGGCATCGGCCCTCCGTCGACGTGTTGTTCGATTCGGTCGCCCGCGTGGCCGGCCTCAATGCCGTTGCCGCGCTGCTGACCGGCATGGGGGCCGACGGCGCCCAGGGCCTCTTGCACGTGCGCGAGGCCGGCGGTAGAACCGTGGCCCAGGATGAAGCCAGCTGCGTGGTGTATGGCATGCCGCGCGAGGCGGTCAATCTTGGTGCTGCCGAGCTCGTCCTGCCGCTGGGAGAGATCGCCGTGCAACTGCTGGCCTGGACCCATGGCAAGGAGAAGGCCTTCCGCATCTGATGCCCACCTGAAAGCGGCTGGCTAGGCCATTTGTAGTGCTGGTAACATCAATAAATTAGAATATAATATATTTTCAATTTACAGGGGCAGACGGCGGCCAGCCCAGGCAGTGCGCCCCGGCGGTGTCGGTCGCCGCCGGCTGCAGCGCCGCTGGCCGGCTGCCAAAGCGTTGGTGGGGGGCTATGCTGAATAGCGAAGCCAGCCGCAGGGCCACCACTCGAATCCGTCATATAGGGACTACCCAGCACAATGCCATCATGCGAATACTTTCTCGGCAGGCAGCCGGTCATGGACCGGCAGCAGCGCCTGGTTGGCTATGAGCTGCTGTTTCGGGACGGCACACGGAATGCCGCGAACGTCATCAGCGACGTGCACGCGACGGCCAGCGTCATCGAGACCATGTTCGCCCAGCACGGGGTGGAGCAGGTGCTCGGTGAGCACTTCGGGCTGATCAACGTCAACGAAGACCTGTTGATGAGCGACATCATCGAGTTGCTGCCGGCACGGCAGATCGTGCTGGAAATACTGGAAACGGTGGTGGTCAACAACGCCATCGTCGAGCGCTGTGCCGAGCTCAAGCGCATGGGCTACCGCTTGGCGCTCGACGACGTGATCGCGTTCGATACCGGGCTGCAGCGGCTGTTTCCGTACCTCGACATCATCAAGTTCGACATGGCGGTGATCGACGCGGAGCGTGTGGCATCGATCGCCCGCTCGCTTGGCTCGCACCGGCCGGCGTTGCTGGCCGAGAAAATCGACAAGCAGACGCAGTTCGATGCCTGCCTCAAGATCGGCATGGACCTGTTCCAGGGCTATTATTTCGCCAGGCCGGTGACGCTCTCCGGGCGGCGCCCGTCGCCGAGCGAGCAGCAGTTGCTGCGCCTGCTCGGGATGGTGATCGGCGAAGCCAGCGATGCCGACATCCTCGCGGGCTTGAAGAGCAGCCCGGAGCTGAGCGTATCGCTGATGCGGCTGGTGAACTCGGTGGCGAGCGGCCTGCCGATCAAGATCGACAGCATCCCGCATGCGCTGCGCATCCTCGGGCGGCAGAAGCTGCAGCGCTGGCTCCAGCTCTTGCTGTTCGCCCATGGCAGCGTGCCACCCGGTGGCGGTGCACCGCTGACCCAGCTCGCCGCCACGCGCGGCCGCTTCATGGAGCTGCTGGCCATGGAGCTTGCCGCCGAGCAGCCCGCCCTGCGTGAAAAGGCATTCATGGTCGGCCTCTTGTCATTGCTCGATGTGCTGCTGCAGCAGCCGCTTGCGTCCCTGCTGGAGGCGCTGCACCTGGCCGACGACGTAACGCAGGCGCTGCTGCAGCGCCAGGGCGTGCTTGGCCGCCTGCTCGATGCTGTCTGCGCGAGCGAGGCCGGCCCCGATGCGGTGATCGACTGGGAGGCGTTGAATATCGATGCGGAGCGCTTCAACCAGTGTGAGCTCGACGCGCTGGCCTGGGCTGGCGCCCTGGGGCAGCAGCGTGGCAACGGCTGATCGGCCGCACCCCGGCTGACACCGTACCGCATCTGCCTCGCCGGCCACGGCCCGTGTGGCGGCCATCCCAAGCGGCAACGCCCTCAATTCGTCCGGCGGAATCCCCCGCCTGCGTGCATAGTGAAGCATGGCGAATGAAAACCCAGGCAAACCGGTCTTCAGCGTACGCGGGCTGACCAAGGTCTACCGGATGGGCGAGGTTGAGGTGCCCGCGCTGCGCGGCGTCGATCTCGATCTCTTCGCCGGTGAAATGGTGGTATTGCTGGGGCCATCGGGCAGCGGCAAGTCGACCTTGCTCAACATCCTGGGCGGGCTCGATACGCCGACATCGGGCGCGGTCTCCTACCTCGATCGGTCGCTGACGGCTGCCAGCGAGCACGAGCTGACGCGCTTTCGCCGTGAGCACGTGGGTTTCGTGTTCCAGTTCTACAACCTGATCCCGAGCCTGACCGCACGCGAGAACGTCGCCGTGGTGACCGAGATCGCCAGGGCGCCGATGCGGCCCGAGGATGCGCTGCGGCTGGTCAACCTGGGCGAGCGCCTCGATCATTTCCCGGCGCAGCTGTCGGGCGGCGAGCAGCAGCGGGTGGCCATCGCCCGTGCCATCGCCAAGAACCCATCGGTGCTGCTGTGCGACGAGCCGACCGGCGCGCTCGACTCGCAGACCGGCGTGGTCGTGCTCGACGCGCTGGAACGCGTCAACCGCGAGCTCGGCACGCTGACCGTGCTGATCACGCACAATATGGGCATCGCCGACATGGCCGACCGCGTGATCCGCCTGTCCGACGGGGCGATTGCCGATACCCGCGTCAATGTCGCGCGCAAGCCCGCGCATGAGCTCAACTGGTGATGAAGGCGCTCGACCGCAAACTGCTGCGCGATTTCTGGCACCTGCGCGGCCAGGTGTTCGCCATCGCGGCCGTCATCATGGGCGGGGTGGCGACGCTGGGGATGTCGCTGTCGACCTACGATTCGCTGCTGTCCACGCGCGACCGCTTCTATGCCAACTACCGCCTGGCCGATGTCTTCGCCAACCTCAAGCGCGCGCCCGAGCCGGTGGCCGAGCGTGTGCGTGCCGTCGCGGGCATCGAGCGGCTCGAAACCCGCATCGTGGCGGGGGTCAAGCTGGAGGTGGCGGGCTTCGGCGACCCGATCACCGGCCTCCTGCTGTCGCTGCCCGACCATGGCGAGCCCCGGCTCAACGCGCTGCACCTGAAGCGTGGCCGCATGCTGCAGCCTGACAGCGGCGACGAGGCGCTGGTGGCGGAGACCTTTGCCGAGGCGCACGGCCTTAGGCCCGGCGACCGGGTCGGCGCCATCATCAACGGCAAGCACAAGTGGCTGGCTGTCGTCGGCATCGTGGTGTCGCCCGAGTATGTCTACCAGATCGCGCCTGGCGCCATGTTTCCCGATTTCAAGCGCTACGGCGTGGTGTGGATGGGGCGGCGTGCGCTGGCTGCGGCCTATGGCATGGATGGCGCGTTCAACAACCTGACGGCGAAGCTGGTGCGCGGTGCGCGGCTACAGGACGTGATCGACCAGATCGACGCCATTCTCGGCCGCTACGGCGGCACCGGCGCCTATGGCCGTAAGGACCAGTTGTCCAACCGCTTCCTGGCCGAGGAACTGAAACAGCTGCAGACGACCGCGACCATTTTTCCCGCCATCTTCCTCGGCGTGGCCGCCTTTCTGCTGAATGTGGTGGTGAGCCGGCTGATCGCGCTGCAGCGCGAGCAGATCGCCATCCTCAAGGCGTTTGGCTATTCGCGGCTCGCCATCGGCTGGCACTTCGTCAAGCTGATCCTGCTGGTAGTGGCGCTGGGCGTGGCCGCAGGCACGGCGCTGGGCGTGTGGTTCGGCCTCGGGCTGTCGCGGGTCTACACCGAGACGACCTTCCGCTTTCCCTACCTTGACTACCATCTCGATGCCGGCGTGCTGCTGATCGCCTTCACGGTGACTGCCACGGCCGCCGTCAGTGGCACGCTGTTCTCGGTGTTCCGTGCGGCCGGGCTCGCGCCGGCCGAGGGCATGCGGCCGGAGACGCCAGCCAGCTACCGCGTTACGCTGCTCGAGCGGGCCGGCCTGCAGCGCTGGTTTACCACGCCGTCGCGGATGATCATCCGCCACATCGAGCGGCGCCCGGTGAAGTCGCTGCTGACCGTGCTCGGCATCTCCACCGCCTGCGCGCTGATGATGGTAGGCAACTACCAGAAGGGCGCCATCGATTTTATCGTCGACGTGCAGCTGCGCCAGTCTGCGCGTGAAGACCTGTCGCTGAGCTTCATCGAGCCGACCTCGGGCAAGGCACTGCACGAGCTGGCTGCGCTGCCCGGCATCAACCATGTCGAAGGGTTCCGCGATGTGGCGGCGGTGCTGCGTTTCCGCAACTATCACTTCCGTTCCGCCGTGTTCGGCATTCAGCCCGAGGGGCAGCTGCACCGCTCGCTGGATCGCCAGCTGCAGCCGGTGCGGGTGCCGGCCGGCGGCATCGTGCTGACCGATCACCTGGCCGAGCGCATCCTGCACGTCAAGCCTGGCGACTGGCTGACGCTGGAGATACTCGAAGGCGAGCGCCGTGTGCTGCAGGTGCCGGTGCTGGGCATTACGCGGCAGTTTCTCGGCGTCTCCGCCTACATGCAGCAGGCCTCGCTGAACACCTTGTTGCGGGAGGGCGACGTGGTCTCTGGCGCCTATCTGGCCATCGCACCCGGCGCCGAGGCTGCCGTGTACCGAGCGCTGCACGATCGGCCGCGCGTGCTGGGCATGGTGGCCAACGCCAGCGCGATCCGCAGCTTCTACGCCACGATCGGCGAATTCGTGTTGTTCTACAACCTGGTCGCCACCTTGCTGGCCGGCGCGATTGGTTTTGGCGTGGTCTACAACAGCGCGCGCATCGCCTTGTCCGAAGGCGGGCGGGAGCTGGCCAGCCTGCGGGTGCTGGGCTTCACCCGTGGCGAGATCGCCTATATCCTGCTCGGTGAGTTCTGCCTGCTCACGCTCGCGGCGATCCCGCTCGGGATGCTGGCCGGCGTCGGGCTGGTGGCGGTGCTGGTCGGCGCGTTCCAGAACGAGCTGTATCGCCTGCCGCTGATCCTCAATCCGGACAATTTCGCCAAGGGCGCCGCGGTGGTGGTAGTGTCGGCGCTGCTGTCGGGCTGGCTGATCTGGCGCAAGCTCGGGCGCCTCGATCTGGTCGCCGTGCTCAAAACGAGGGAATAGTGGGGAAGCCGCTCATCATGCGCTTGCGTGCACACTTGGGGTTCGTCCTGCTGGCGCTGATCGTGCTTGGCGGCCTGGCGTTCGGCTTCTTTCCGCGCGCCATCGAGGTCGAGACGGTGGCGGCGACGCGCGGGCCGCTTCAAGTCATGGTGGAGGAGGAGGGCAAGACCCGCGTGCGCGAGCGCTACCTGATCTCGGCACCCGTCGCGGGCCATGCGCGGCGCATCGCGCTGAAGGTTGGCGATAGCATCATCGCGGGCCAGGCCGTGGCCGAGATCGAGCCGGCGCGCTCGGTGGCGCTCGACCCGCGCGCCCATGCCCAGGCCACGGCTACCGTGAAAGCCGCCGAAGCCACGCTGGATGCCGCCCGCGAGTCGGTGCGGGTGGCGGCGGCGAGTGCCGAACTGGCACGGCTGGAGGTGGCGCGCAACGAGGCCCTGTTCCGCCAGCAGTTCGTGTCGCGGCAGGCGCTCGATGCAGCGCAGGCGGAACAGCGCCGCACCCGTGCCGCGCAACTGTCGGCCGAGCATGCCGCCACTGCGGCGTCGTTCGACCTGGAGCGGGCCCGCGCCGCGCTGCAGGCCACGTCGCGCGTGCCTGGCATGGCGGCGGACGTGCTGGCGGTGCGCACGCCGATCGACGGCCGCGTGCTCAAGGTGATCCACGAAAGCGAAGGTGATGTGCCGCCCGGCGGTGCCCTGATCGAGCTCGGCGACTCCGGCTCGCTCGAGATCGAGGTGGAGGTCCTGTCCAGCCAGGCCGTCAGGATCACGCCGGGCAACCCGGTGCGGCTGGATCGCTGGGGTGGGGACAGCGCCTTGCAGGGCCTCGTGCGCGTGGTCGAGCCGACCGGCTTCACCAAGGTTTCCGCACTTGGTGTCGAGGAGCAGCGCGTGCGGGTGATCGTCGATCTCACCTCGCCGCGCGAGGCATGGCGCCGGCTCGGCGATGGCTATCGGGTTGAGGCGCGTTTCATCGTGTGGGAGGGGCAGGATGTGCTGCAGATACCAGCCAGCGCGCTGTTCCGTCAGCAAGGCGGCTGGGCGGTGTTTGCCGTCGAGGCTGGCCGCGCCCGCCTGCGCCAGGTCGTCATCGGCCAGCAGAGCGGCCTGCAGGTGCAGGTGACATCGGGCCTCAAGGCCGGCGACGTGCTCGTCAGCCACCCCGACGACAAGGTGAGCGACGGGGTACGCGTCAAGGCGCGCTGAGCGAGCCAGGCTTGCGCCGCCATCGGGCTTGATTCTGGCGGGCCACCGCCGCCGCGAGCTCACCCGGGCCTATCGACGGCGCGCACCAAGCCGGTGAAGGCCGCGCTGGTGAGTCAGGCATTCGTCGAGCCCATTTCCACCGGGGGGGCCTTGAAAAACCGCCTCAGGCGGGCGAAAGTGACGGTGGGCGCATACGCCGCAGGTGTTCTGAAGCGCCCCATTGCGTCACCTCACGGATCGCCATCATGCCCACGCTCGAACTTAAAATCCCGCCGCCCGTCGTCGCCCTGATCATGGGGGGCGCCATGTGGGGCATTTCCCGCTACACGCCGGGTATCGACATGCCGCTGCCCGCGCGGGTGGCGCTTGCGCTCGTACTGCCGCTGCTGGGCGGTGGCATCAGTTATGCCGGTGCCAGTGCCTTCCGCCGTGCCCGGACGACCGTTAACCCGCTCAAGCCCGAACAGGCCTCGACCTTGGTGACGGGCGGCATCTATCGGCTGACGCGCAACCCGATGTATGTCGGTGGCGCGCTCGTGCTGCTTGGCTGGATGGTCTTTCTTGCCGCACCGTGGGCGCTGGTCGGGCCGATCGCCTTCGTGGCCTACATCACGCGCTTTCAGATCATGCCCGAAGAGCGCGTCCTTGCCGCGAGGTTCGGTGAAGCCTATGGTGATTACCGGGCGAAGGTCCGGCGCTGGTTGTGACGGGCTTGCCCGGCAACAGCCTGGGCTGAGCGCCTGCTAAGCGCGCTCAGGCGCGCACCACATTGCGGCCACCCGATTTGGCCCGGTAGAGCGCCGCATCGGCGCGGTTCACCACGTCGTCCTCCTTGTCGTCGGCATGCCCGGCCACCGCCACGCCGATGCTGACGGTGATCGACCCAACCCCGGGAAACGGGGCATTGGCGATGATCTGGCGGATCTTTTCCGCCATCGTCAGCGCACCTTCGAGACCCGTGTCGGGCAGCAGGGCGAGGAACTCCTCGCCGCCGAAGCGGGCCAGGAAATCGACTTCCCGGATCGACGATTGGACGAGGTGGGCAAAATGCTTCAGCACCAGGTCGCCGATTTCGTGCCCATAGGTATCGTTGACGTTCTTGAAATGATCGATGTCGAGGAACAGCACCGAATAGGCCGTACCGCTTCGCTTCATGCGCAGCCGCTCGGCCTTGAGCCGCTCCTGGGCGGCAATGCGGTTATGGATGCCGGTCAGGGCGTCGGTGCGGGCCAGCTTGGCGAGCTCCTCGTTGGCGGTGGACAGCTCTGCCGTGCGTTGCGCCACCTGCTGCTCCAGGTGGGTGCGGTAGGATTTATTCAGCGCCATCAGCTCAAGCTCTGCCTGCTTGCGCGCGGTGACATCCATCGCCGTCCCCAGCAGTTCCACGATTTCGCCGGCATCGTTGCGGATGGCCTCGCACTTCATGTCGAGCCAGATGGTGTGGCCATCGGCATGAATGGCGGGGAGCTCCAGCGAAAAGCTCTGGCCGGTACGCAACGTCTCGGCCACCGCTTCGAGCAGCTGTACGCGTGCATCGTGCGATAGCAGGGACAGGCAATCCTTCAGCAGGCGCGGAATCTTCCTGCCAAATATCTCTTCCGACGACTCGGACACCAGCAGCTCGGGCGAGTCTTGCCGCCAGCGCCAGTGGCCGAAGCGGGCGAGGTAATGGGCTTCCTTCAGCTCAGCGCCCTGGGCCTGCAGTTTCTCGTTGGCTTCCAGCAGCGCATTGGTGCGGCGCGTCAGCAATATGGAGGCATGGTTGATCGCGACGGCAACTTCGGCGGCCTCGCAAATCGCGACCGGCGGAATCGGTGCCAGCTCGGCGTTGCCGAGCCTGGCGGCGGGTTCCAGCAAGGCATGGAGCGAGTCGGCGATGCTGCGGCTCAAGGTCCATGCCAATGCCAGGCCGAGCGCCAGCATGGCGATCATGCCGGCCAGCAGGGTGGCGATCGGCGCCATCAGCTCGCGCCGGGTGGTGGCGTGCGGCGTGGCAATGGCCACACCCCAGCCCGTCGTTCGAGAGCGGCTCCAGCTGATCTCGGACGGAATGCCCTCGCGTGTGGGGACGTCTATCGACCCTTCCGGCGATACGCGCATCCGGTCGAGCACCGGCTGAACCGCTTTCTGGCCGACGAAACGCCCCTGACCGTGCGTGCGTGCGACGATGGCGCCCTGGCTGTCGAGGATGGCGACGATCTTGTCGGGGGCGAAGGACTGGGCGGCGAGGATCTGGCTGAAGGTACCCGGCATGACACCCATGCTCAGGTCGTACTTGACCTGGCCGTCGATGATCACCGGCACGTCCACGCTGATGATGGATTTACGTAACACGCCACCCAGATAAAGGTCGGATACGACCGCCTGGCCGGTCTCGAACACCTGCTTCAGCTGCTTCGGGTTGCCGTGTTGCGGCAGTGCCGCGCCAATCGGTCGCAGCGTATTGAACACCTGCTGCCCGGTCGCGTCGGCCAGCACGACGTTGGCGCCAGCCTTGGTGAGGGCCAGGATTTCCCGGGCACGCTCATCGAACCGCTCGAAATCGCCCCTGCGCAGCGCGCCGGCCGTGGCGAGCACCTGTGCCACGGTCTGGGCCTGCGTCAGACGGCTGTCGACGACCTGGGACAGTGCGCGCGCCGTGGTGATCGTCTCACGCTCCGCATTGGCTGCGCCGCGCTGGTATTCCCGCACAAACAGGAAGGCGACGCCGATCATGCCAGGCAGCAGGCTGGCGAACACGAGCCAGGCCAGGAGTACCCGGATTCGCCGGCCGCGAATCGGGAGGGGAGGGCCAAGCAGTTCTGTCGATCTCAAAGGCATGGGCAAGGTGCGGTAAGGCGTGCGGCTATCTTCTTCTTCATCGGTTGTACGACGGATGTCTTGTCTGCTTTCATGGCGCTGGCGGCCCGCATTCAGCCAGGGCTGGCGCCCATGTCGAAGTATGCCTCGACGGGCGTCGTGCTGTCCCGCCGAGCGGGTGGGGTGCCAACGATAGCGCAATCCCGGTCATCAGTTTTCTATTGGGTCTTTCATGTTCCGGCGCGCCAGCACGCCCCCTGACAACGCTACATGCAAGGCGGATGGCGAGTTTAGCTCGATATAGCATGCCTGGCGGGCGTGCGCCACATGCCCGCTGCCTGGGTGGCGGATTTGTTCATTCCGGGATTGTTGCATCGGTGACGAATAGGCCTGGGCGGGCTCGCGGCTTGCCGCCGCTTTCCGGCCGGGGGCGGCCTGCCGTGATGGCCCGCCAGCATCTCGCCATGGCGGGCCCATGCCGTGCGGGCGGTTCGGCGTATTGTCCCGGCGGATGGAGAAGCCAGCGGCATGAGGTGCGGGCGGCGGCCCTGGCCGGCAGCCGGCCCGCGTGCCGGCCTAGAAGTAATAGCGCACTTGCGCCTGCCAGCTCTGCGCTTCGGGCATTGCGCCGAAATGGCTCAGGGCCTCGCCGCTATTGCGTTGCCACTGAATCACGTAATCGACGTGGCCCGGATGGTAGCGCAGCTCGAACCAGAGCCGGCGGCTGTGATCGGCCAGATCGACGTTGTGCATCAGGTTGGCGTCGAGGTGCTGCAGCAGCGCATCCTGCCAGCTGGCATAGAAAAACAGCGCCTGCTGCGTCGGCGAATCCTGCGCCGCGGCCGTCCAGTTGCGGTACTGGGCATAGGCGGGCAGGTAGCCGTGGCGCAGCGCATCCCACTGCTCGCGGTCGAGCGCCGCGCCGTTATAGTGATATTCCACGGTGAGGGACTGCTTGTTCGGCGAGGTGTAGGTCGCGCCGGTCGCCAGCTGGTTGCGCCAGGCCTTGCAGGCGCAGCCGGGCTGGTATTGCTGCAAGGCCTGCGCCAGCTCCGGCTGCCGGCGCCCGCCCGACCATTCGAGATAGGCAACCGTCGAGTCGTTGATGAGCCGCGTCAGGTTGAAGCCGAGCTGCGCGTTGCGGCCTGCTTCCTGATAGAAAAGGAGCTGCGGCGTGTAGTCGCTGCTGATTTTCTGGCTCAGCGACAGCAGCCAGCGGTCGCGGTAATTGGTGGCGCCCGGGTTGAGGCTGAAGCCGTCGCTCGATGGACGATCGTCGAGCTCGGGCGAATAGAGCGCCGTCAGCGAGCCGCCATCCCACAATTGCTGCCCGCGCAGCATCACGCTGCCTTGCCGGTTTTCCTTGAGGCTGGCGGGGCTGATCGACACCGGCGAGCGGACGGCGCCACGGCGGAAATAGTCGGTCGGGTTGTAGCCGGTGGCGACGCCGTTGCGCACATTGACGCGCCCGGCGTCGAGCAGCGTTTCCGGCTGCGCCCGCCAGTTGAGGTAGGCTTCCTTCAGCGTGTTGATGCCATGCGGGTTACCGTTCTGCGATGGCCAGCCGATGTCGAGCCGGTCGGCCACGAACAGGCGCCAGGCCGGCGACAGCGAATGATCGTACTGGGTGTCGAGCGACAGGCGCTGGCTATCGCGGCGGTTGTTGCCGTTGCGCCAGTGGCTGTAGCCGGCCGAGCCTTCGATGAACGAGCGCCAGTCGCTGCGCTGCGCCACCGTGCTGTCGACCTGGTCGGCCAGCATCAGCGCATTCGCGTCGTCATCGTCGGCCCAGGCGTGTCGGGCCAGCAGCAGCGCGATCGCGGCAAGGGCGAGGCGGGGGAGTCGGGATGGGCTCATTCTGGTTTGAAGCGCGGCAGATAGTCACGTTGCAGCCAGGTTTCCGGCACATCGCGCTTGACCCAGTCGGAATAGCGCATCACCGTCACCCAGTCGGGTTCCAGGCCGTCGATGATGACGGTCTCGGTCGGGCGCTCGACGCCGAAGATAGGCTGGTAATGGCGGTAGTAGGCGGTTTTCAGCAATTTGCCGCTGTCGGAAAAGAAGCGCGCCTTGACCGGCCTTGTCGTTGCGGCATCGACCCACATGGTGATCTGGGCGTAGGTGGCGGCGTCCGTGCTGGCATTGATGGTCAGCTTGTAGCAATGGCGGGTTTGCCGGTCGCCGTCCTGCGTGTCTTCTTCAACGGCGGCTGTCGCCTGGTAGTCCTTGGCGAAATTGACCGTAACCACGTCGCCGTTGGAGGCCTGCCCCAGCAGCCGCTGCTGTGGCGACAGGCGGATGCTCGCCTTGCTCGACGGATCAAAGAACCACATGTCCTTGCCATTGAACAGGATCAGCTTGTTGGCATCGCGCAATGGCGCGGTGTAGCGCACCAGGCTGCGGAACTGGCCGCCATTCGGGTCGGCCCGGGAGTAGATCGCCAGCGTGCTGCGATCGGTCTCCTTGCCCTTGCGGTATTCGACCAGGGTGTTGGTCAGGCCGAAGGGGAAATCCGGGTTACGCACCGCATCGCTGGCGATGAGGATTTCCTGCGGGCTGCGTGCCGCCCACGCTGGCAGGGTGCCGCAGGCCAGGGCCAGTGCGAACAGGGCGGCGGTCTTGAGTCGTTTCATGGTCGTTTTCCTTCAGACGTGGCGCAGGGCATCGACGATTTCGAATTTGGCGGCACGACGGGCGGGCCACCAGGCGGAGAGCAGGGTCACAGCCACCATGCCGGTGACGCTGCCGATGAGCAGCGGCATATCCTGCCCGACGCGCACCAGGATCAGGTAGGCGTAGGAATAGCCCGGTGGGGTCCAGCTCCAGCCGCTGTGGTTGATCAGGTAGGCGATCAGCAGCGCGCAGATCACGCCCAGCGCCGCCCCGGCCAGCCCGAGCAGCGCCGCCTCGCACAGGAACAGGCGGCGGATGCCGGCGCGGCGCAGCCCCATCGCGCGCAGGGTGCCAATCTCGACAGTGCGCTCGACGACCGCGGTGCTCATGGTGTTGCCGATGGTGAACAGCACGATGACGCCGATCAGTAGCGAGATGAAGCTGAACATCGAATCCATGAACTGATTGGTCTGGCCGTAGATCGGGTTGAGCTCCTTGAAATCCAGCACTTCCAGCGACTGATTGCCGAATTCCTTCTCCAGCAGCATTGCCAGCCGCTGGCGCGCCGCCGGAATCTGCGCGGTATGGCGCAACTGCACGATGATCGCGGTCACCTGCGGCGGCTGCGAGCCGTAGATCAGCCGCTGCGCCTGCGGCAGGTGCAGGGCCATGTAGACATCGTCGAGCGCCTTGATGCCCATATTGTTGGCCTTGATCACGCTCAGGCTGGCGACGTTGGGCGCGCCATGCGCGGTGGCCGCCAGCATTTCGATGCGATTGGGGTCGACTTGTGCCGGGCCGGTCTGTTCCAGCGACGACAGCGCGGCGATGTCGTCGGGTGTGGCATTGCCGCCGCTCGCCGCGCTGGTTGGCGCCGCCGAGCAGTCGCTGGCCTTAAGCAATTGGCACAGCTTCAGCTTGCGTGCCACGCCGGTACCGACGACGGCTGAATCGATGCGGGTACCGGCCAGCGGCAGCGGTTTGGCATAGCTGACGACGCCAAACTCGTTCCATTGCAGCATCTGGTTGCGCTCCTCGGGCACCAGGCCAATTGCCATCACCGAGCGCGATACGCCGGCGGAGAAATTGCCGGCGATGCCGCCGAGCTGCAGCGTCGGCGTCACCACCGTCAACATCGGCGCCAGCTCCGGGTCGCGCTTGATTGCGGCAATCATCCGCTGGTAATCGGCGATGCCGTAGGCGGTTGGGTTGTCGCCGCCATCGAGGAAATAGCCGCTGTGCTGGATCTGCAGGTGGCCCGTGTGCTGCACGAAACCGGTCAGCGAGCCGTAGATGATGTTGGAGCGATAGCCGCCAAACGTCAGGATCGACACCAGCCCGACGATCATCGCCAGCAGGGTAGTCAGCGAGCGGCGGCGATTGCGCAGCAGGTTGCGGAGTGCCAGTTTCAGGGTATTCATTGCTGGGCGCCCCCGTTTTTGTGCTGTTCAGCGCCGACTATTCGCCCGTCGCGAATGTAGATCACGTCGTCCGCCTCGGCGTGGACTTGCGGATCGTGCGAGGAAAACACAAACGACGCATCGTGCTCGCGCTGCATTTTCCGCATCAGCGCGATGATTTCCGCCCCGGTATGGCTATCGAGATTGGCGGTGGGCTCATCGGCCAGCACGAGCTTGGGCTGAGTGGCCAGCGCCCGCGCAATGGCCACCCGCTGCCGCTGGCCGCCGGACAGCTGTCCGGGCCGGTTGTGCTGCCGATCGGCGAGCCCGACATCGTGGAGCAGCGCCTGTACGCGTTTTTTGCGCTCGGCTGGCGGCACCTTGGCCAGCAGCAGCGGATATTCGACGTTTTCGTAAGCAGTCAGCACCGGCAGCAGGTTGAAATTCTGAAAGATGAAGCCGAGGTGGCGCGCCCGGAAATCGGAGAGGGCGTCGTCCGTCATCTTCTGCACCTCGATCCCCGAGACCACGACCTCACCGCGATCGGGACGGTCGATGCAGCCGATCAGGTTGAGCAGCGTCGTCTTGCCGCTGCCGGACGGCCCGGAAATTACGGTGAAACGGCTCGGATGAATGTCGATGGTGATGTCGCTCAATGCCGGCACCGCCACCGCGTCCAGATGATAGATTTTTTCCACATGACGCAAACTGACCGGGTACATGGTTTTGCCTCCACAAGTCAAACTACGGCCGGCATGGGGCCGGCCAATCTGGATGGCATAATAATTGTATCCGGCTTGGGCGTATTGAATGTTTTCGACATGTGGCGCGGCCCGGTTGCCCCATATCAACAGGGCCTAGGCAGCCGCGGGCGGGTTTTTTATACTGCCGCATGTTCAAAATCCAGCCGCCCACCGAATCCTTCGCGCATGTGCCGCCGAGCGCGGCCCGCGCCGAGCTGTGGCTGCCGCGAACGAGCCTGGCGTCGTGCGTGCGCGCGATCATCAGTCGCGATACCCGTGGCGCCGTATTGCTCGACGAGCAGCGCTACAACCACCTGCCGGCGTCGCCGGTGTGTTCGATCCTGTGGTATCTGAGCGGGCAATGCGATGTGCTCGACGCAGGTTTTCCCGCCGACGGCGCGAGCCCGCGCAGCCCGATCGGGCCGATCACATTTTGCGGGCCCTACAACCGTCCGGCCATCAGCTGGAACCCCGGGCCGATGCACGCCATGGTGCTGCTGTTGCTACCCGATGCCCTGTCGGCGCTGACCGGCATCGACCCAGGCGCCCACCTCAACCGCTGCCAGCCGGCGGAGGCGGTGCTCGACCCCGCCTGGATGGCGATGTGCCATGCCGTGGCAACGGCACCGGACGACGACAGCCGGGTGAAGCTGATCGAATCGTTTCTGCTGCCCCTGTGGTCGCAGGCCCGGCCGGAGCAGGGCGTGTGCAGCCAGATCTACACCGATTGGTCGCAGGGCCTGGCGCTGCGTGCCGCGACATCGGGGTGGGGGCGCAGCGTGCGCCAGATCGAGCGGCGCATCAAGCAGTGGACCGGCCAGCCGCTGCGCGAACTGCGAGGCCTGGGGCGGTCGGAGCAGGCGTTCTACGATGCGGTGGTCGCCAGCCGTTCGGGCGACGTTAACTGGAGCGAGGTAGCGAGCAAATCCGGCTACGCCGATCAGTCGCACCTGTGCCGCCAGACCCGCCAGATCACCGGCTTTTCACCAGAAGAATTACGCCGCCGCATCTTTGCCGACGAATCTTTCTGGGCCTATCGGCTATGGGGCTTCAGCGAAGGTCATCTGCCGCGCTGAGCTGGCCGGCCAGCGGCCTATTGCCCGCGGAAAGCCCAATGCCAGTCAGTTGAGGAAAATATCCCACAATTTGCCCTCTCCCCAACCCTCTCCCGTAAACGGGAGAGGGAGCAAAACCGTGGGCCTGGCTACAAATTGCCCCTCTCCCATGTGTGGGAGAGGGGCCAGGGGAGAGGGTCGCCAGAGCTTAACTGACTGGCATTACGCAGAAAGCCGCCTGGCACAGGTTTGCATTGCCGTGCCCGGCCCATGCCGCACGAAAAAAACGGCTGCCCGATCGCGCGAAGCAGCCGTCCAACAGCAAACAGTGCTTTCAAATCACCGGTAACTCAGGGCGGGTACTGCTCGTCGCTGACTTTTTCGAGCCAGTGGACGACGCTGCCGTCCGCCTGTTCCTGAATGGCGATATGGCTCATCGCCGTGGTAGGGGCGGCACCGTGCCAGTGTTTGACACCGGGCGGAATACTCACCACGTCGCCCGGGCGGATCTCCTCGATCGGGCCGCCCCAGTGCTGCACCCGTCCGCAGCCGGTCGTCACGATCAGGGTCTGGCCCAAGGGGTGGGTGTGCCAGTCGGTGCGCGCGCCGGGCTCGAAGGTCACCAGCGCACCGGAGCCGGCGGCGGGCTGCCGGGCCGCGAACAGCGGGTCGACCCGCACGATACCGGTGAACCAGTCGGCCGGGCCGGGGTAGGATGCCTGCGAGCCGGCCCGGGCAACGGTCACGGCGGCAGGTGATAGGGATAGGTCGGACATGATGTTTCCTCGCTTGATCGTTACTTGACTTGATCGTTGTTGGTTAGGCGGGCCAAGGTCAGCCGCCGGCGGCGGCTTGCCTTGCGGTGGTGTCGGCCTTGCCGGCGTGTGCCGGCAAGATCTGGGTGAGTGTCACCAGCAGCGCCAGGGCCATCATCAGCGCGCTGCTGTCCATCACCATGGCGATGCGGTGTGCCAGCAATGGCGCGCCCGTCAGCTGTGCTGGTGCCGCTGCCGCAAAGACCACCACCAGCATGCCGAGCCCGATGGACCCGCCCAGCTGATGGGCGACGTTGACCAGGCCCGATGCCGCCCCGGCATCCTCGCGCGCGACTCCGGCCACGGCCGACACGGTGAGCGGCGCCAATGCGGCCCCCTGGCCCAGCCCGATCAGTACCATCGGCAGCGCGATGCCGCTCAGGTAAGGGGTTTCCGCCGACATCTGCCCGAGCCAGGCAAGGCCCGCCAGGCAGGCCAGCAGGCCGCTTGCCAGTAGCGTGCCATTGCCGAAACGGCGTGTCAGGCGCGGCACCAGCATGGCCGAGGCGAAATTGGTCAGCGTGGCCGGTAAAAACGCCAACCCGGCCTCGAACGGGCTGAAGCCAAGCACGCCTTGCAGAAACTGCGTGATGAAGAACCAGAACCCCACCATGCCGCCGAGGAACAGCAGGCGGGCCGCGTAGGCGCCGCTGCGTTCGCGGCTGGCAAACAGTCTGAGTGGCAGCACCGGCTGGCGGGCACGGACCTCGATCAGCAGGAACAGCCCGAGCAGCACAAATCCGGCCGACAGGGCCGCCAGCGTCAGCAGGTCGCCCCAGCCATGGTCGGCGGCGCTGACCAGGCCGTAGACCAGCGCCGTCATGCCGAGCGTGGAACTCGCCGCGCCGGCGATATCGAAGCGGCCCGCCTGCATTGGCGTTTCGCGGAAATGGCGTTGGGCCGCCAGGATCAGCAGCAGGCCGATCGGCAGATTGATGAAGAAGCCGGCGCGCCAGGACAGCAGGTCCGCGAACAGGCCGCCGAGCACCAGGCCAAGCGTGGCACCGATGCCGGCTGCGGCGGCGTAGAGCGACAGCGCGCGGGTGCGTTCCGGCCCTTCGGCAAAGTGAGTGGAAATCAGCGCCAGTGTCGAGGGCGCCAGAATGGCCGAACCCATGCCCTGTACCGCGCGGGCGGTCAGCAGCCAGGCCGGCGACGGCGCCAGCCCGATCGCGAGCGAGGCCACGGTGAAGATGGCCAGCCCCAGCATGAACATGCGGCGGCGGCCCAGGATGTCACCCGCCCGTGCCCCGAGCAGCAACAGGCCGCCAAAGGCCAGCGTGTAGGCGTTCTGCACCCACGACAGCCCGGCAGGCGTGAAGCCCAGCCCGGCCTGTATCCTGGGCAGGCCGGTGATGACAATGGAGATGTCGATCACGATCATCAGATAGCTCGCCATGATGATGGCGAGCACTGCGCGGCGATCGACCGTGTTGTCCGTGCGGCTCATATTTCTTTCCGTTCTTCTGCGATTGCTGCCTTGCGCCCGGCTGCGGGCGCAACACATCGTCGGTGGCTGGTGCTTGCCAGCAGGGCACGGCGAGGAGCGAGCCCCGCCGTGCCCTGCCGCGCCTTACAGGGCGTGCCGCAGGATGGTGGCCACCGCCTCGCGGGTGTAGAGCTCGGCGATACCGAAATAGCGCGCGTTGTTCAGCACGTTCTCGATCGTGGCGGGCAGGTCGTCCTCGGTGATGCCCAACTGCGACAGCCGGGTGGGCGTGCCGATCTTGTCGAACCACTGCTCGAGCGCGGCAATCCCCTGCTCGACATTGGCCGCGCCGAAGACATGGCGGGCAAAGCGTTCGAACTGCGCCGGGTTGCGGCCGTGATACCACTTCATCCAGGCCGGGATGACGACCGACAGGCCGGCACCGTGCGGCACGTTGAACAGCGCCGACAGCGCGTGCTCGATCATGTGGTTGGGGTAGCTGAAGCCGGCGGTGCCCGTATAGATCAGGCCATTCAGCGCCTGCGTCGAAGCCCAGGCGAACTGGGCGCGGGCGTCGTAGTCCGCCGGGTTGGCGAGCAGCGCTTCAGTCGTTTCGATCACGGTATTGATGATGGCCTCCACCATGCGCGAGTGGAACGCCGGCTGCACCGTCGCCGTGAAATAGCCTTCGATCGAATGCGCGATGACGTCGGCGGCGGAATAGACGAGATAGTCGCGCGATACCGTCTGCATCAGCGCCGGGTTGACGATGGAAACCTTGGGGAACACGTGCGGGGACTGGATCGCGAACTTCTCGCGGGTCGCCTCGTTGGTCACCACCGCGCCGCCGTTCATCTCGCTGCCGGTGGCCGCCAGCGTCAGGATGTCGAACACCGGCAGCGCTGCGGTGACGGCGGCCTTGCCGATGAACAGGTCCCACACATCGCCGTCATACAGCGTACCGGCGGCCACAGCCTTGGCGCTATCGAGCACCGAGCCGCCGCCCACGCTCAGGACGGCGGTGACACGATGGCCGCGGGCCAGCGCGATCGCTTCGCGCACGGTCGACAGCAGCGGGTTGCTGACGATGCCGCCGAATTCGATGAATTCGATGCCGTGCGCGGCCAGGCTCTTGCTGACGGTATCGAACAGGCCGTCGCGCTTGATGCGGTCGCTGCCGTAGCACAGCAGCACCTTGCGGATGCCGTGCTCAGCCAGGTGCTGGCCGATCTGTTGTTCCTTGCCGGTGCCGAAATCGATCTTGGTGGGGTTATGGAAAGTGAAGTTGTCCATGATTTGTCCTTTGGTCAGTCGTTGCCGTGGTGCTTGCTGGACGACACTTTAGTTTCCGGACAAACATTGAACTAGAGTGATATTGCTTGAATTATTTACAACTAAAATATGTAAATCACGCTAACGGAAGCCAGCATGTCAATCAATGAATTGCGCTCCATCACCACCTTCGTGCTCACCGCCGAGCTCGGCAGCCTGAGCCGCGCGGCAGAGGCGCAGCAGATATCGCCGCAGGCCGCCAGCAAGGCGCTGGGCCAGCTGGAGCAATACCTGGGCGCGCGGCTGTTCCATCGCACCACGCGCAGCATGTCGCTGACGGAGGAGGGGCAGCGCTTTCTCGATGCGGTGCAACCGTCGCTGATCGGCTTCCAGCAGGCGCTGCTCGCTGCCAGGCAGACCCGCGAAGACCTTGCCGGCCCGCTGCGCGTCGTCGGGCCGCGCACGGTATTGCTGCCCGTCATCGGGCCGCTGCTCGATGAGTATTGCCGGCTGTACCCCGAGGTGCAGCCCGATGTCCAGCTCGACGACAGGATAGGCAACTGGGTCGAGGACCGCATCGACGTCGGCTTCCGGCTCGGCAACTCGCCGCAGGAAGGGCTGGTGGCCAGGCGGCTGTTCCCGCTGCAGCTGGTCATCTGCGCCGCCCCCAGCTACCTGCGCAAGCATGGCGTGCCCAAAAGCCTGTACGAGCTGAGCTCGCACCGCTGCAGCGCGTTCCGTCGCCCCAGCGACGGTCGCGTGGTGCCATGGCGGGTGCGGCTAGGCGATAGCATGCAGGATCAACCGGTCAACCCGGCGTTCTGCACCAACGACGAAGCGCTCGAACTCAGGGCCGTGCTCGGCGGCGAAATCATCGGCCAGCTCGCCGCACCGACCGCCGCGCCGCTGATCCGCTCGGGCCGGCTGGTACCGCTGCTGCTCGACCACGTGGCCGAGCACTACAGCCTGTTCGTCTACTACGGCAGCCGCGCGGCACAACCGGCAAGGGTGCGGCGCTTCATCGACCTGGCGATCGAGCGGCTTACCGACAACGCCGACTTCGTACTCACCGCCGACGAACTGGCGATGGCGGCGGCACGCGGGCTGGCGCCGTGACGGAGCCGGCTGCTGGGCCCGACCCCGGCAGGCACGCTGCGGACTGCGATGCAGCGGCCAGACAGGCTGGCGGCAGCCATCACCGCCAGGTGGGCTCTGCGGGAGTATGGGGCATGACACGCGTGGCGAGCATGCCGTCAAACCAGGGGGCCCTGGCCTCAGCTCGGAAATTCAGCCCTGCGGCGTCTCTTGCTTGCCCGCGAGCTGGGCCAGCATCGCGTCGCCAATCAGGTGCTTGCCACAGGCCTTGAGCGCGTTGCCGGCGCCGTGGATGTCGCGCGCCTCTTCATCCTGCCCCAGCTTGCGCTTGCCGACGAGGCGGGTGATGTCGATCTGCAGGCCGATGATCCGTTGCAGCAGGGAATCGAGGTAATCCGCCGGCGCGTCGCCCATCTTCCATGGCGCCGGTTGCGAGGCTTCATGCGTGCGGGTCAACCGGGCAACCACACCCCTGACGACCTTCTCGTCGTCGAGAAAGCGGATTCGGCCATGGGCATGGGCCACGATGTAGTTCCATGTCGGCACCTGCCGGTGGGACTCGTGCTTGGTGGGATACCAGTTTGGCGAGACATAGGCGTCGCCCGCGCTGAACACCACGAGCACCTCGGCACCGTCTTCAATCTCCTGCCACAGCGGGTTGGCGCGGGCGATATGGGCCCTGAGCACGCCGAGCTCACCTTCGTTCGGCGCCAGGTCGAAGGGGATGTGGTTGGCATCGAGCCCGTTGCTGCCATGGGTGATCAGCGTGCCGAACGGGTGCTGGGCGATGCATTGATGCAGCACATCGGTACGTGACTCATTGAAATGCGGGGGGAGATACATCTTGGCTCCATTCGGTAGCTGATCGGCGCCGCCTGCGAGGGCCGGCAAGTCGGCTGCAAGCCGCGGTGGATCGACGCAGGGGCGGTGCCCGCTGGCTAGCGGTTTTCGACGCCGATCAGCGTCGAACCGATCGTCGCACCGGGCATCATGAGCTGCAGGCTCTGTGCCAGCTGCTCGCCTGCTTCGTGCAGCGCCGCCAGCGGCATGGCCGGCAGGCTTTCGAGGATGAACCACATCTGCCTGGCATCAGCGCTCAGCCTGGTCCTGACGCCTTGGCGCCAGTTCCAGCGGCGGCAGGTTACGCCGACGTCATCGCGCCAGACGACTTCCCCGGCCTCGGGCGTTTCGTGGGCCGGTGCCCCGTCCTTCATGGTGTCGAACGGCTCAGTCCCATCCGCGATGACCAGCCGGGGCACGCCGACATAGGCCGCAAGATTTTCGCCGCCGACGGGGATGGCGTACCGGATGCTGATCGCGTTGTACAGGTCGACCACCGGGTCGATGCTGGCCATGCCGCCGTCGCGTAGCACCCGCTTGCGCAGGGCCTCGGCGGAGCAGGGGGTGCGCTGCGGCTTGGCGCCAAACTTGCGGAACACCTCGGCCCAGGCCAGCAGGTGGGCATCGGCCCACGGCGCGCCACCGGCGGACAGCGACTGGCAGGCATGACTCAGGGCCTCGGCGCCGACGCCCGGATTGACGATGTCGGCGGCCTCGACGCTGATGCTGAGCGCACGAAAGCCAGGCGCCAGGCTGGCAATATGCGGATCGATTGACGGCAGGACGGAGCGCATCGGAGAATCACCTAGTGACTGATTTATCCCATAATAGTGACCAATGACCAAAAAAGTCAATATAACGACCGAATCGGGCGCCGATGTGCAAACCGTCAGCGCAGCCGTCGCCGGTAAGCTCAAGGAGCACAGAAAAAGGCAGAAACTCTCGCTCGACGAGCTCTCCCGCCGCGCCGGCGTCAGCAAGGGCATGCTGGTCGAGATCGAGAAATGCGTCGCCAACCCGAGCATCGCGATCCTGTGCAAGCTTGCTGCGGCGCTTGGCGTGTCGGTGGCGGACATCGTCGACGTGGCCAGCGCACCCGCGGTGCACCTGATCGAGGGCAAGGACATCCCGACTCTGTGGACTGGCCCCAAGGGCGGCTCCGCACGTCTGCTCGCAGGCACCAGCGGGCCCAATATGATCGAAATGTGGCGCTGGGAGCTGCCGCCCGGCGAGTCGTTTGAATCGTCCGGGCATCCGCAGGGCACGTTCGAGCTATTCCATGTCGAGCGGGGGGCGCTGAGCGTGACGGTGGGAGAGGCCGCGCTGCTGATCCCGGCCGGCAGCTCCGGCGTGGCCAGGACCGACGCGCCGCATCGCTATGCGAACGACGGCGATACCACGCTGCTATTCACGATGACGGTGGCTGAGCTTCACCAGCTGGCGACGGCATTTTGAGCGCTCGCGCCGGCTTGGCCCGGCGCGGCTATCCGCGGGAGCGGTAGCGCACTTGCATGGGGTGCATGGGGTTGCGAGCTGTCATCGACCTGGCCTGCATGCAGGGCCGCCTGGGCTGGCGTACCCGCATGGCGCGAGCCCTCAGGCGTGTTCGCCGGCATGGTGGATGGCATCTGCCGGGGAATGACCGAACAGCCGCTTGAATTCGCGGCTGAACTGCGAGGCGCTGGCATAGCCGACCTCGTAGGCCGCTTGCGCGGCGCCATTGCTGCCGTGCAGGATCAGTTCACGCGCGCGGTGCAGCCGCGTGGCTTTGAGATACTGGATCGGCGAATGCCCCGTCACCGCCTTGAACGCCTGGTGAAACGCCGACGCGCTCATGGCGGCTTCGCGGGCCAGCGTGCCGATGTCCAGCGCCTGCGCATAATCGAGCCGGATACGCTCGCACGCCCGGAAGATGGGGCCCGACCTGCCGTGCCAGGCTGCCAGCGCCCGCAGGCAATCGCCGCCGGGGCCTTGCAGCACGCGGTAGTGCAGCTCCCGCAGCAGTTGCGGCCCGAGGATGCGGGTTTCATCGGCCGAGGCCAGCGCCTGCAACAGGCGTTGTACCGTATCGGTCATCGCCGCATCGAGGTCCGCCACGGCCATGCCCCGGCTGGGTGCAGCCGGGGCCGGCGAGCGGGGCGGAAGCATTTTCGACAACAGCTCGCGCACCGTCGCCATGTCCACCTGCACCGCCAGCGCCAGCATCGGGCCATCGTCCCCGACCACCGTATCGCAGTTGAAATGCATGGGGACGGACACGACCAGGCACTGCCCCGGCTGGTAATGGAACACTTCATCACCCAGATAACCGCGCTTGAGCCCCTGTCCTATGATGACGATGGAGGGCTCCTGCAGTACCGGGGCCGGCGCGAGGCTGGCGTCGGCCCTCATCAGTGTGACGCCATCGAGCGCGGCCGGGTGGTGGCCTTCGAGCGGTGTCAGGGCCAGGAGCGCGTGGGCGATGGCTGGGCTGGTGAGCTGCATGGTATAGAGGATTGGGTTAATCGGCGTGATTAAACTCTAGCAGATATATGTATTGCTAAGCCAGGCTCTCCATGGAAATGCATGATTAGGCAAGCGATGGCGATGTTTAGGCATTCACCGCGGGGCGGGGGTGGCGGTTAAATGGCATCACCGCGACCGACGTCGCGCCCCCAATACAGGAGATCGTGATGAGCAGGAAAATGCTGGTAGTGCTGACCACCACCGAAAAATATCCGACCATCAACCGTGCCACCGGCATCTGGCTCGGCGAGGCGGTGCACTTTGTCGAGCGCGTGGAGAAGGCCGGCTACGAGGTGGATTACCTTACGCCCAACGGCGGCTACACGCCGATCGACCCGCACAGCCTGGTGCTGGCCGAGCCCATCGACTGGGCGTGGTATCACAACCGTGATTTCATGAACCGCCTGGGTGCCACGCTCAAGCCCAGCGAGGTGAACCCGGACGACTATGTGGCGATTTACTTCGTCGGCGGCCACGGCGTGATGTGGGATTTCCCCGACAACCAGGATTTCCAGGCACTCAGCCGCAGGATCTACGAGGCGGGCGGCTATGTCGCCTCGGTGTGTCACGGCGTGGCCGGCCTGTTGAACATCACGCTGTCCGACGGCACGCCGTTGATCGAAGGCAGGCAGATCACCGGCTTCTCCAACGAGGAGGAGCGCCAGGCCGAGCTGGATCAGTATGTGCCGTTCATGACCGAGGATGAAATCGTCAGGCGCGGCGCCCGCTACGTGAAGGCGGCTGAGCCGTGGGCGGCGTTTGCCGTGGTGGACCAGCGTGTCGTCACGGGCCAGAACCCGGCCTCCGGCGCCGCTGTGGCCGACTTGCTGATCCAGGCCCTGGGCCGCTGAGCGCGATCATGCCCCCGCAGGCCGGGGCCGGATCGCCATATTGCGCAGCGCTGGCCGAAAATGGCAGCATCCGGCGCTGTCGCGAATGCTGAGCCGGATACGATGCCGCTGCCGATCGTGTGGGGCGAGCCGCCGTTCACCTCACCGATCGGCAAGATTCTGCGCGCCCAATCGCGGCGCAAACGATAATGAATAGAGAATCGTCTGGTCTGCGAGGAGATCGTCGTCGTGCTGTCTGAAACTATCGCCAAACTGGCGCTGGGCCCCTTGCTGCTGTTGCAGGGACACTATACCCGTTGGGCTACGCCAACATTGCCCGAGGCTTTCGGTGTGCGCGAGGGTATCCGTGGCGAGGGGGCCGCGCTTCGCATCGTGATCGTCGGTGATTCGGCGGCCGCCGGTGTCGGCGTTCCCAGCCAGGATGAGGCGCTGGCAGGCCGACTGGTGTCGCGGCTGGCGCAAACGCATCGGGTTGCCTGGCGGCTGGTCGCCCGGTCGGGGGTGGATACCCAGGCCTTGCTGCAATTACTGGCGCAATCGGCGACCGATCCGTTCGATATCGCCGTGGTCTCGATCGGGGTCAACGATGTCACCAGCAGCATCCGGCTGGCGGAATGGCGTGCAGGGCAGGGGCGGCTGCTCGATCTGCTGCGCGACAAGTACGGCGTCGCTCACATCGTGCTGGCGCCGATTCCGCCGATGCATGCGTTTCCCGCCTTGCCGCAGCCGTTGCGCTGGTATCTGGGCGACAGGGCAAGGCGCTTCAACCAGCACCGCTACCAACTGGTTTCGGCGCGACGCGACTGCTCCCTGCTGGTCAACGATTTCCCGTTGCGGGCGGAGCTGATGGCTGAAGACGGGTTCCATCCGGGCCCGGCCATCTATTCGCAATGGGCAGACGAGGCCGCCACGAGCATTCATGGCTTTTTGAATGCCGCGCAGGGCGAGGGTGGCGCCCGGTGGCGATCGGCGCGCTGAGCCCGGCCGTTTCACCACGATCCCATGCCTCGCGCTGGCGCTGCTCTATGTCCGGCGAGTCGCTAGATCGAGCGCGACGTCGACGATCATGTCCTCCTGGCCGCCCACCATGCGGCGCTTGCCCAGTTCCACCAGGATATCCACTGTCTTGAGCCCATTCTTCCTGGCCGCTACCTCCGCGTGGCGCAGGAAGCTGGAATAGACCCCGGCATAGCCAAGCGCCAGTGTTTCGCGATCAACGCGTACCGGGCGATCCTGCAGGGGCCGGACAAGATCATCAGCGGCATCCATCAGCGCGTAGAGGTCCGTGCCATGGTCCCAGCCCATGCGCTCGGCGGCTGCGACGAAGACTTCCAGCGGGGTGTTGCCCGCGCCGGCCCCCATGCCGGCCAGGCTGGCATCGATGCGGTCGCAGCCTTCCTCGACGGCGACAATGGAGTTGGCCACGCCCAATGACAGGTTATGGTGGGCATGGATGCCTGTCTGCGTGTCGGGCTGCAATATATCCTTGAGTGCGCGGAAACGATCGCGGATGTCATGCATGCCCATGGCGCCGCCCGAGTCCACGACGTAGATGCAGGTGGCGCCATAGCTCTCCATCAGCTTGGCCTGCCTGGCAAGCGCCGTCGGCGTGGCCAGGTGGCTCATCATCAGAAAGCCGACCGTGTCCATGCCGAGGCCGCGCGCATACTCGATATGCTGGCGGGAAATATCTGCCTCGGTACAGTGCGTCGCGACGCGCACCACGCGGGCGCCGGCGACATGGGCTGCTTTCAGGTCGTGAATGGTGCCGATGCCGGGCAGCAGCAATGTCGCGATCCTGGCGTGAGAGATGACATCGGCCACGGCCTCGATCCATTCGAGATCGGAGTGGAGGCCAAAGCCGTAGTTGAAACTGGCGCCTTGCAGGCCATCGCCGTGCGCCGCTTCGATGCTGTCGACGCGTGCGCTGTCGAGGGCGCGGGCAATCTCCTGCACGTTGCGTATGCTGTACTGGTGGCGAACTGCGTGGCTGCCGTCACGCAAGGTGACGTCTGAGAGGTAGAGCTTCTTTCCCGGGTTGAAGGTCATGATGGATTCCTCAACCTTGAATGATGGATTGTGCAATGCGCTCGGCGGTCGCCATGGCGGCCGAGGTCATGATGTCGAGGTTGCCCGCGTACGCCGGCAGATAGTGCGCCGCGCCTTTTACCTCCAGGAAAACCGAGATCTTGAGGCCGGAACGCTGGCCCAGGCCTGGCACATTCAGCGGCGCGTCGGCAGGGATGAGTTCGAACTGAATTGCCTGTTTGAGCCGATAGCCGGGCACGTAGGCGTTGACCGCGGCGACCATGGTCTCGATCGCATCCCGAATGCGCCCGGGGTCAGCCGGCTCGGACAGGACATACACCGTGTCGCGCATGATCAGCGGTGGTTCCGCCGGATTCAGCACGATGATGGCCTTGCCCTTCGTCGCACCGCCGACTACCTCGAGTGCCCTGGATGTCGTTTCGGTGAACTCGTCGATGTTGGCTCGTGTTCCGGGGCCGGCAGACTTGCTGCTGATGGATGCCACGATCTCGGCATAATGCACCTTGGCGATCCGGGAAACGGCTGCCACCACCGGAATGGTCGCCTGGCCGCCACAGGTCACCATGTTGACGTTGGGCCGATCGAGCTGGGCCGCCAGATTCACAACAGGTACGCAATACGGCCCGATGGCCGCCGGCGTCAGATCGATGCAGCGGATGCCGGGTTTGATGCCGCGCAGGAAGGCGTCATTTCTGACGTGGGCACTGGCCGAGGTGGCGTCGAACACAATGTGGATGTCGTCGAAACCGGGCAGGCGAGCCAGACCCTCGACGCCATCGTGGGTCGTCGCCACGCCAAGGCGCTGGGCGCGGGCGAGGCCGTCGGAGGCCGCGTCAATGCCAACCATTGCGGCTATTTCGACATGTCTACCGTGGCGCAGCAGCTTGATCATCAGGTCGGTGCCGATATTGCCGCTGCCGATGACGGCGGCTTTGATTTTCCTGTTCATCGCGTTCCCCTCAAACCATCTGGCACGAAACGGTGCCAAGCTTGCCCATGCGTGCGCTGATATGGTCGCCTGCCTGGATATTCACCATGGGGCCGAGTGCGCCGGACAGGATCAGCTCGCCGGCACGCAGCCCTTCACCCCGCTCGACCATGGTTCGGGCCAGCCAGTAAGCGGCGCGTAGCGGATGGCCAAGGCAGGCCGCGCCGGAGCCAAGCGATTCGAGTTCGCCATTTTTGTAGAGCTCGAGTTCGAGCCCACTGTAGGAGAGTTCGCCGACGGCGACGGGCTGATTGCCCAGCACGTAGAGGCCGCACGATGCGTTGTCCGCAACCGTGTCGAACAGTGTGAGCTTCCAGGCGGCAATGGCGCTGTCGACGATCTCGAGCGCCGGCAGGGCGCACGCCAATGCGGCCACGAATTCGCCATAGCTGGGGGCGGCGTCTGTCAGATCGCGCCCAACGACGAAGGCGACTTCCGCTTCGATCTTCGGCTGCATCAGCCGTGACATGGGCACTGCACTGCCATCCAGATATTCCATATCGTCGAAGAGCATGCCGAAGTCTGGTTGATCGACGCCGAGTTGCAGCTGTACCGGCCTGGAGGTGAGGCCGACTTTCTTGCCGACGACGCGAGCGCCTGCTGCAATTCGGGCCGCGGTGTTGGAAGCGGCGATGGCATAGGCGTCGTCAAGCGTGTGGATGCCGTAGCTTGCCGACACTTGTTCAATGGGGGTCAAGTCATGACGTGCCTGGCGCAGGGCGGCTGCCGCCAGGCTGAGTGGGGACGACATGGAATACTCCTGTGTTGGTGTGTTGGTCAGTCGTGGGTGTGGGGCGTTACTGGCGGGCCGTGCCGGCCGCATCCCCCGTCCGGTGGCTGCGGCTCGTGTCGTGGCATGGCGGCCACGCTGGCCGCTCCCATCTGCCTGCGCAGAGCGCTGATCGCATCGTTCAGGTCCCGGCTGGCGACCAGTGCAAAGGTGAAGCGGTCTGGCCGTAGTACCGCGACCGCATCGCGGCGGAAGCCTGCGCTGGCAAACCACCCGATCATCTCGCCACTCACGTCCTCGATTTCGTTGAGCCCGGATGGCGTGGCGTGCTGTACGCCATGGAGGCCCTGAGGGCGCTGCCCATAGGGGTAAATTTCGGCAAAGCAGGTTCGGACACTGGCGAGCCAATCAAGGTTGTCGGCCGTGAGCGTGGCCCTTGGGTCCACGCCAAGGCCGATCAGAGAGAAGCCCGGGCCCAATACCTCGTCGAGGAGGCGTCGATGTCCGTTGATCAGGCGAACGTCCGGTTGCGGGGCCAGGCCCCCTTCCGGCCCGCGGCGTTTCCTGCGTGGCAAACCCAGGTAACGCCCCTTGGTGTAGACCGGGCGCGGCTTGAAACCGCCCTCCTGGAACCAGCGGCAAAGCATGGGGGTAGCCAGTATGGCCCTGATGGCGAAATCGCGTAGAAGGGTGGCAATCGGGTGCGTCATGGATACGACGCCCTTAAGCCGCACGGAGACGTCAATCATCGCCTTGGCGTGGTCGTGGCGTTCTCTCCCATAGCTGTCGAGCAGCACGTCCCCTGCCTGGCCGTTGAGCACACTACTGAGCTTCCAGCCAAGATTGAAGGCATCCCGGATGCCGGCGCTGGCACCTTGTCCCATGAACTGTGGCGTCATGTGGGCAGCATCACCGGCCAGTAATACCCGGCGATCGCGCCACCGTTCCACGATCAACGCGTTGAAGGTGTAGACCAGCTTGCGTTTGACCTCGAACTTGTCCGGATCGATGAAGCGCGACAGGTGTTGACGCACCGTGTCTGCTTGCTCCATGTACTCCTTGGTCTGCCCCGGTTGCAGCATGAACTCGAAGCGATGAAAGCGGTCGGGCTGGATACAGCTGACCACGGGGAGTTCGGGGTCGACCACGAAATTGAAGTAGGGCAGGTGGCGCAGCGCATCCTCCCCCTCCTTTTGCTGCAAATCCACCACCAGCCACGGTTCGGGGAAGCTCTTGCCATTCATCCTGATGCCGAGCTTTTCGCGCACGAGGCTGCGGCCGCCGTCGGCGCCAACGAAATATTTCGCGTGCAGCCGTTGCAGGTCCTTATCGCCCTGACGCTGATGCCTGGCGTCGCCGCTGTCGCTGAAACGGTATTGCTGGGTGATCTGATGGGTTACCGTGACACCGTTGTCATCCTGATCGAAATCGATAACTTCACGACCCCTGATGACTTGCACATTTGGATAACGCGACAGCAATTCTGTCAGCGTGGTTTCCAGATAAGGCTGATAGAAGAAATTGACGACCGGCCAGCCGAACGGCCGTTTCATCGGGAAATACTGCGCCATGACCGAGCCGTCTCGTCGTACGAATTGCACCGGTGCATCCTGCAGCATTTTCTCGCGCACTTCCTCGGCACAGTTGATGTGCTGGAACACACGCATACACTCGTCGTCGGTATAGACGGCCCGTGCATTGCCGTAATACACCGGTTCGCGCTCGATCACCACCACGCGGTGACCACGCATCCCTAGCATGTGGGCCAGGATGAGGCCGGTCGGGCCCAGGCCTGCGATGGCGACGTCGACGATGGTCTGGCCAGGGAAAGCAATGTTGTCCATGAACGTATTTCTTTCGTGATCAGAGCGGCGAGAATTCCGGATGGAGAAGAGATTTCATTCCCCGCCGGAAATTGCCCGCATTGGTGGTGATGAAGTTGCCCAGCGTGGCGTTGCGCGGTTTGTGGCCCCACAGGCTGATGCCGTAATAGTCGGCCGGTTTCCAGGTGGCTTCGCTCACGGTGAGGGCGTTCCAGCCCAGTTCGAGTTCGAAGCCCGATGGCGTGACGACGTAAAAGGACACCTCCTTGTCGTTCGGATGCTGGCCAATCTCGTGTGCCATCCCGAAGCCGAGATCGATGAGCCGACGGTAGGCCGCGCTCAGGTCTTCCATCGTGTTCACCAGCAGGTTCATGTGCTGGATCCGGGTCCGGATGGGGTCCATGCGTAGCCCGCGCGTCGCCGCGATGGCGATGGAATGGTGGCGCTCGTTGAGGCGGAGGAAGGTGATGTCCAGGGTGAGGCAGGCGATTGACTCTTCGATGGCGTCGCTGATGCGTGCATCGAACAGCTCCAGCCAGAAGCGCCGCATTTTCTCCGGCTGCCGGCTGGTGATCGCGACGTGGCCCATGCCGCTGTCGCCGGTGATGAAACCGCTGGGCAGCATCCACAGTGGCTCGTCCGTCGTCAGCGGCTCGGTGAAAAATTCCACTCCCAGCTTTTTCGGGCCATTGAGGTGCCAGTACTGCCGCACACCGCGTAGCGCGGCATCAGGGGGATTGCCTGGATTGAACGGGATATCGCGTTCGCAAAGGCGGGCCTTCACCTCGTCGAGCGCCGTCGTGTCCAGCAGGTGCAAGCCGAGGGCGACCACATCTTCGGCTGGGCCGAGGCGGATGATCAGCCGCCGCTGATGGCCATCCATGCGAAATGCCAGCAGATCGTCGCTTTCGCTTGCCAGGTGAAGCCCGACCCCATTCTGCAAGAAGCGCCGCCAGTCCGACAGGCGCTCCGACTCGATCAGCACGTAGCCCACCTGGGCCTTGCCAAACAGCCCGGAGACATTTTCTCGTTTCATTTATTGCTCCTCGTTCACGGCCAGCCTGGTTGCCGCCGGTCGACCGGTGCTGGCGGCGTGCAGGGCTGCATCCAGATATTCGGGGGTATTGCGCAGCAAAAATGCCTGGCTTACCGCGTTGAACTCATCGGCCCGTTCCCATTGCACCCAGTGACCGGTCTTGCTGAAGAGGTAGAGATCACAGTTGGCCATTGTCTGCTGCAGCGTGCGGCCACCACTCGGGCGGTTGACCTTGTCTTCGGTACCCCACAGCACCAGTGTTGGCACGCGGCACTTCTTCAGCCGCTTGTCGTGGGTGAAATCCATGCGAAATGCGCCTTTCACGCTGTTGGGCCGACGCAGGGGAGGGCTCGCCACCACCGCCGGATCGATGCTGGCCTGGAAACGTTCCTCGATCATCGAATCGGGCACCTGGCTGCCGTCATGGACGAGGTCTTCCCGGATGAAGCTGCGCAGTTTTTTCAGGGAGGGGCCGGCACCGCCGTAGTAGTTGAGGAGTGTGTTGAGGCCCGCGGTTGGCAACGCGCGAGTCGTGTTGATGCCACCAGGCCCCATGAGCACGAGTGCGGAGACCCGCGATGGCAGATCCAGGGCGGTTCGCAATGCGCAGGCACCACCGAGCGAGTTTCCGATCATGTGCGCGCGCTCGATTCTGAGTGCGTCCATCAGCCCCAGAATGCCCGCGGACAGATCACCGAACGGGTCACTTCGATCTACCCCCTTGGTCGAGCCGCCATAGCCGGGCATATCGGGAACGAGCACGCGGAAGTGGCGCGCCAGCGCGTCAATATTCCTCGAATAGTTGGAAAGCCCTGAGGCACCGGGGCCCCCGCCGTGGAGCAGGATCACCGGGTATCCGCTTCCTGCTTCGCTCAACTGAATCACGCGCCGGCCGATGTTGACCAAACGCGTTGTAACTTTTGATTTTTCATTGACCTGAATCATGGCGTGCTCGTCGAAGTGGGTGACAAGGCCGCAATGTATTCTTGAAATGACTAAATAGTCAAGATGACGATAAAGTCATTTTATCAGTTGGGCGAAAGAACTTGCGGAGAAGGCATTGCACCTTCCCGCCAACGGGCGCTCAGGGCCGATGTGCGAGTGGCACCGAGCCATGCTCAACCGTGCACTCAGGCTTGGGGCAGGACGCGTGCAGGAGGGCGGGGCGACAAGGGCTGGACGAAAACTCATCCGCCCGCATCCGATCATGGCTCTGACCGGGTAAGGGGTAAGGCTTGTGCCTTGGGGGATATCGGGTGGCCGTTCAGTGCCGGCAGGCCGGGCCGGTGATCGACCCGGCGGCTCGCCTCCGGCTGCCGACGTGCTTCAAGCTCAACCCTGAGCAAGGGGCTGCAACCGGTTTATACTGCGCCACTGCCCCGGAAGTGGCCGCGCCAGGCGGTGAGAAACCGGTGCCGGGTTGTGGCTGCGACCTGGAAGTGACTCGGCGCCGCCAGGCGATTTGCAAACGATGGACCATGACGTAATGAACGCAGAACAGACTGAGCCGATCGACTCACAAAACCACCGGACCCGCGTTGGCATCGAGCGGCGCCAGAAGATGCGAACGCGCCTGATCGAGAGTGCCTTCGTCGTGTTTTCCCGAATGGGGGTCGATGTTTCGGTGATCGATGATGTGATCGCCGAGGCGGGCGTATCGCGGGGGACGTTCTACAACTATTTCCGCACCAACACCGAATTGATGGCTGCGGTGGGTGAAACGTTGTCGGACGAGCTCGTGGGGCTGATCGAAGAAACCGTGGGCGGACTCGACGACCCTGTCGAGATACTGGCAACCGGTCTGCGCCTCTTCCTCCGCACGGCCAGCGCGTACCCGCACTTTGCCGACTTCATCTGGCGTGCAGGTTTCAATCTCGATGCCGCGGGCAGCCTGATCCGCACCTATCTGCCGCGCCACATTGCAGCAAGCATGGAACGGGGCAGCTTACAGGTGGCGGATGTCTTCACCGCACTCGAGGTAATGATGGGGATCATGCTGGCGGCCATTTTCGGCATCTCGATGCGCGCACCAGCAGACGATTATCCTGAGCGGATTGTTCAACACATTCTGCAGGCCCTGGGCGTGCAGCGGCAGGAAGCCCTCCGTCTGACGGCGTTGCCGTTGCCGTTGCCGGCCATCTCCCTGCCTGCCGATTCGCTTATCGCCCGCTCACACCAAGGCAAGGCTGCAAGCTGAGGGCGACAGGCTGACGTCGCCTATCCCTGCCCATACAGCGCTTTCGCCAGCTCCCCGAGCATTGCCATGCCTTTCTGGTGGGCCTCTCCCCACGGCGAGCCGTAATTGAGCCGGATGCAATGGCGGAACTGCCGGCTCGGCGAGAAGATCGGCCCCGGTGCAATGCTGATGCCGAGCGCGGCCGCCTGCCGGTGCAGGGCGAGTGTATCGAAGCCCTCGGCAAACTCCACCCACAGGAAATAGCCGCCAGCAGGCCGCGATACGCGGATATCGGCCGGAAAGTGGCGTGCCAGCGCGTCGTTCATGCACTGCAGCTGGCCTTCGAGCGCGTGGCGCAGCTTGCGCAGATGCTTGTCGTAGCCGCCGGTGTGCAGGTAGTCGGCCAGCGCCACCTGTGCCGGCACGCTGGCCGACAGCGTGGTCATCAGCTTCAGTTGCTCGATCTGCCTGCCGAAGCGCCCCGGTGCGACCCAGCCGATACGGTAGCCCGGCGCCAGCGTCTTGGAGAAGGAGCTGCAGTGCATCACCAGCCCCTTCCGGTCGAAGGCCTTGGCGGGCAGCGGGTAACGCTGGCCGAAGTACAGCTCGCCGTACACATCGTCTTCGATCAGCGGGATGTCGCGCTTGGCCAGCAGCTCGACCAGCGCTTTCTTCCTGCCTTCCTCCATCGTCGTGCCCATCGGATTCTGGAAGGTGGTCATGAACCAGCAGGCCTTGACCGGGTGCCGCTCGATCGCGGTGGCCAACGCTGCCAGGTCGATCCCTTCCTTCGGGTGCACGGGGATCTCGATCGCCTTCATGTGGAGCCGCTCCAGCGCTTGCGAGGCGGCATAGAAGCCGGGGGACTCGATGGCGATCAGGTCGCTCGGCCTCGCGATGGCGGCAAGGCACAGGTTCAGCGCCTCCAGCGCGCCGCTGGTGACGATGATGTGCTCCGGCGGTTGCGGCAAGCCCATGCCGAGATAGCGCAGCGCGATCTGCTGGCGCAGGGCCATGTTGCCGGGCGGCAGGCTCGCCACCGTGTCCCATGGGTCGATGAAGCGGGCGGCCGAGGCGAGCGAGCGCGCCAGCCGGGGCAGCGGAAACAGCCGCGGCGACGGAAAGGCCGAGCCGAGCGGCAGCATGTTGCGGTCCTGCACCGCGCCGAGCACCGAAAACACCAGTTCGTTGACGTCGACCGAGTCCGAAATCAGCGGTGCCGTGCCGCTTGCCGGCTCGGGCGGGTGCGCCAAGCCGGTGCTGGCGACGTAATAGCCCGAGCGCTCGCGAGCGCGCACCAGCCCGCGTTCTTCTAGGCGGTAATAGGCCTGAAACGCCGTGGCCGGGCTGACGCCGTATTGCGCGATGACCTTGCGGATCGACGGCAGGCGGCTGCCGGGGGCGAGCTGTCCGCTGCGGATGTCGGCCGCGAGGAGTTCGGCCACTTCTTCATAGCGCTTCACGGCCATCCAATCTGATACGCAATAATTTCATTTTGCTGATTCTGTTACCGATCGGGCGCCAAGTCCACACTGGCGGCATCACTCGTTTGCCATGGTTAGCCTCATGTATCGATACGACCAATACGACCTGACGCTGCTGGAGCAGCGTACCGCGCAGTTTCGCGACCAGGTGGTGCGCCGCCTGTCCGGCGCGCTGTCGGAGGAGGAATTCCTGCCGCTGCGGCTGCAGAACGGCCTCTACCACCAGCGCCACGCCTACATGCTGAGGGTGGCCATTCCGTACGGCACGCTGTCGTCCGCGCAGCTGCGCGTGCTGGCCGAGATCGCCGACCGCTGGGACCGCGGCTACGGCCATTTCACCACGCGCCAGAACATCCAGTTCAACTGGATTCGCCTCGAGGACGCACCGGACATCATGGACCGGCTGGCCGAGGCCGAGATGCACGCGATCCAGACCTCGGGCAATGTCGTGCGCAACATCACCACGGAACATTTTGCCGGGGTGGCGGCCGACGAGGTGCTGGACCCGCGCCCGCTGGCCGAAATTCTGCGCCAGTGGTCGACGATGAACCCCGAGTTCACCTTCCTGCCGCGTAAATTCAAGATCGCCATCTCCGCCTCGACGACCGACCGCGCCGCCGTCAAGGCACACGATGTCGGCCTCTACCTGTATCGGGACGAGCGTGGCGAGCCGATGCTCAGGGTGCTGGTCGGCGGCGGCCTCGGGCGCACACCGATGCTCGGCGTGGTGATTCGCGAGGCCTTGCCCTGGCGGCATCTGACGACCTATGTCGAGGCGGTGCTGCGCGTCTATAACCGCCATGGCCGCCGCGACAACAAATACAAGGCGCGCATCAAGATACTGGTGCAATCGCTGGGGGCCGAGCCGTTCGCCGCCGAGGTCGAGCGCGAGTGGGCGCTGATCAAGGACAGCCCGGCGACGATCACCCAAGCCGAATACCGCCGTGTGGCGGCCTTCTTTGCCCTGCCGCCATATGCCGACCAGGCCGGGCCGGATGCCGCCGATGTCGCCGCACGGCAGGCAGGCAACCCCGAGTTTGCCCGCTGGTGCCGCCGCAATGTTCATCCGCACAAGGTCGCGGGCTATGCCAGCGTGACGCTGTCGACCAAGCCCGGCATGGCGGCGCCCCCCGGCGACGTGAGCAGCGCGCAGATGCGGGCCGTGGCCGACTGGGCCGACCAGTATGGTTTCGGCGAGGTGCGCGTCAGCCATGAGCAGAACCTGATTCTGCCCGACGTGCGCCGGCAGGACCTCCACGCGCTATGGCAGGCCGCCGAGGCGCACGCGCTCGCCACCGCCAATATCGGCCTGCTGACCGACGTGATCGCCTGCCCGGGCGGCGATTACTGCTCGCTCGCCAATGCCCGCTCGATCCCCGTCGCGCAGGCGATCCAGGCGCGCTTTCAGGATCTGGACTACCTGCACGACCTGGGCGGGCTCACGCTCAACATCTCCGGCTGCGTGAACGCCTGCGGCCATCATCATCTCGGCAACATCGGCATCCTAGGCGTCGACAAGAACGGCGAAGAGTGGTACCAGGTCACGCTGGGCGGCAGGCAGGGCGCGGCGGCCGCCATCGGCAAGGTCATCGGGCGGGCTTTCCGGGCCGAGGAAATGCCCGAGGTGATCGAGCGCATCGTCGCCACCTTCGTCGCGCACCGGCATGGCGACGAGCCGTTCAGCGATACGGTGCAGCGCATCGGCCTGGCACCGTTCAAGGAACGGGTCTACGCCCTGGCGGGAGAACAGCCATGAAGCAGATCATTCGCGCCTTGCCCTCGGGTGCCGTGGTCGTCGCGGATCACTGGCACATCCTGCGCGACGGGGAGGGCGAGCCGGTGTTGCCGGCAGGCAGTCAGGTGCTGCTGCCGCTGCCGCTGTGGCGCCGGCTGCGGCAGGATGGCGTCGCGCTCGACGCGTCGGCCGTCGGCGTGTGGATCGGCTGCGACGACGAGTACGAAGGCCTCGCCGGCGAACTGCTTGCGCTGCCGCTGATCGCCGTGGACTTCCCGGCATTCCGCGATGGTCGCGGCTACAGTGTCGCCTACCTGCTGCGCAGCCGCTTCGGCTACCGCGGCGAGCTGCGCGCGATCGGCGACGTGCTGCGCGATCAGCTGTTCTACATGCAGCGCTGCGGTTTTGACAGCTTCGACGTGCGCGCCGACAAGGACATCGACGATGCGCTGCGCGGGCTCACCGCCTACACCATTCGCTATCAGGGCGCCGTCGACGACCCGGTGCCGCTGTTCCGCAAACGCGCCGAGGCGGCGCCGGATACCGCCGACGACGGCTGGGCGCTGTAAAGGCAGCAAATCGCACGTATCCATCACCCATTTGCTTGGGGGGGTGAATGTCTCGATCGTGACCTGTGCAGGCGTGGGGGCGGCTTCCAGCGGCCAGCGTGCCCGCTGGTACGACCCGAGCATCGGGCGCTTCACCCAGCGCGATCCGATCGGGCTCAGGGGCGGGATCAACGCGTTCGCCTACGTGCGCGGCAACCCGGTATCGCTGACCGACCCGAGCGGCTTGTACGCCGCGCCGTCCTCATTGGGCGGGGGCGTCGGTGGCGGTGGCGGCAGCAGTTGTGGTGTCAAGTGCCTGTTCACGATGAATGGGATGGATGCGAGTTACTATGACAACGACGAGCCGGTAAAACTCGCCTCGGCGACGATAGTTTGCCTGCCTCCTGCTGAGTGCGTACCGTTGCCCACGCCGTATCCCAGCAAGGGCCCTGGACGACAAACGTTGGATGGCTTTGCAGATACACCAAAGCCACCTGATGTTGGTGGATTTGTGAACGGGGCACTAGAGGGGGCGAAGGATGCTATTCTCCACCCCGGCGAGTTTATTGATTGGCTCCGAGGTAAGCCGATATTTAATCAGGCCACAGACAGTGGAGGTCAGTCTGCTTCGCCGCCACCACCACATGATGACGATGAAGCTAAGCAGCAGACTCGTGGAGAAAAGGGTAAGACTTTCCGTGGCGGCAAGAAGGCAGATCGTGATAAGTGGTATGGCCAGAATGACAAGGAATTCCAGCGGTGGTGGCATCGTGAAGGCAAAGAGGAGTTCAACGGTGGGCGAGATATTGAGGACGCTCAGAACGCGCACGCTGCACGTGATTACTGGGAAAGTCTTGGCAAGCCGCGAGTTAAGTGAGGAGGGAATTGATGCCGGAGCTTAATGGCACAACTGCAGACACATCGCAAGATTTGGCTGTATTGGAGTTAACCGATAACGCAGCATTACGTAATACGCTGGCGATGCGCTTGGCAGAAACCAAGAGGCCTGATGTCCTCACCGTGCTGCTTCGGCTAATTAGTAAGCCAGAGTTGAGTAATGCTCGAGCCACACTTGTTCATTGCCTAGGTTTTTACAATCTTGCTGACCATTTCGATTTGCTGGTAGGTTTGGTTGCTAGCGGCAACTGGGAGGTTGCACACGAGGCCCATGGCCTCTTAAGTTCAATCGAGGAAGTTAATGGGGACGATGTAGCCAAGGCCTATGACTTGATAAAGGGTTTGTTATATCAGGGTGTGCCTGATGGCTGGAGGAAAGACCTCTTGCAAGATCTTTTGTCAATGTTCGAGTGAGCAAGGCCGTAAGGCGCAATTGAAGCGAAGCGCATTGCGCCGCATGAGGTAAATCGAAGAGCCGGTGCCGGAGCGATCCGCACGGGGCTGTCAGATTTTCCGTGTTTAACGGGCTGCTGATAT